>CAZCXW010000008.1:2388-34287 GCA_964502785.1 uncultured Methanosarcinales archaeon
TAAGAGGATCATTTATAAAATTTTGGTATAAAATTTTGGTCAAAAACGTAATTAGACATTTATTCCATAAACTTGTGCATTGCCGGATGCATATCCATCATGTGCTGCTTGGCAATTTCTTCATATAACTTATAGACGATCATCACGGAAAGCAAAAGGCTTGTCCCATTCGTTAAAGCGCCAGTTAAATCAGCAACTGCAGCCAGCAAACCAATTGCTGCTCCTCCCACAATCGTTAACGGCCAGATATACCTTTTCAAAATTGCTTCCAAAACCCTTTCATCACGTCGAAAACCAGGAATCTGTAAACCTGAAGCCATGATTTGTCGCGCTTGACTTCCTGCATCCATGTTAGCCGTTTGCACCCAGAAGATGCTGAAAATGACTGCGCCAATCATAAAAATAACGATGTAAAACAGCGCCTGCAGCACTTGGCTGAATTGAAAACTTCCCGTGATCAGGCTGCTGACAACATTGGGTGGATTTAACCAATACACTATGCCGCTCACTGGCGAGCTTCCGGAAAAAGTTCCTAATATTGGATATCCCCAACGCTCTAACAACGACGCAAACAATTGAATATTCGCCATCAGCGCTCCAACTAAAATTACAGGAATGTTTGACGTATAAAAAAAATTCAATGGCCAGCGTAATCCGTATCCTCTTACTTTGCCAAAACTTAAAGGAATCTCTACTTTCATCGCTTGTCCGAAAACGCAGACCAAGAAAATAACAATCGTTGCTGCCAACGCCGCTATTTGCAGCGAAGCGTTGGTCACATCTCCTATAGAAAGGAATTGAAAAAGAGAAGGAATAGCCCCTGCCGCGACGTCAGGATTTGTTGGTGAAGGAAGAAAATTAAACGCCCGAACAAAAATTTGCTGCGCGACACCAGCAACGATGAAAAGGCTTATTCCTGAACCAAATCCCCATTTTGAAACAACCTCATCCATAAACATAATTAAGAGACCGCCTAATATGAGCTGAAAAATAAGCACCAGTTCTAACTGGAAGAACAAACCATTATTAACTGTGATGCCATTCCATACATCTCCCACTTGCGGCGGAGCTAAACCACTCATAAAAACATAGATAAGAGACTCAAAAAGCACAAAACCGATTCCAAAGATTTTTTGCATGCCTTGAAATTTCCGTCGGTCTTCCGTATTCGTTAAATCCAAGCGGAGAATTCCTGTTCCTGTCAGCAGCTGCAAAACAATTGACCCTGTTACCAAAGGACCTATCCCTAAGCTGATGACAGATCCAAAAGAAGCTCCCAAGATGATAGACAAAAATTCAAACTGCTGCAATGAGTTCTGCCCTAACCCAAACAAAGGAATGAGCCCTAAGATATAAAATAGAACGAGAGTAACGAGCGTCCACTTCAATTTTTCCTTGAAGGGCAGTCGTTTTTGGCTCGGCCCTTTTACTTCGGGCAGATTATTGATCAGATTGTCTACGAAAGACATGTGTCTTCTTTTTTCTCCCTAGTTGCCGCTGTTGTTACTAGCTTCTTCTTGTTGTGTGGACACGATTGTTCCCTGCGCCGCTTTAACTTTTTCCTCAGCTTGAGGGCTATAAGAATCCACAATAATCTTTAACTTCGTTTGAACAGTCCCTGTGCCTAATAATTTCTGATACCCCAAATTACGCAAATTAATCAAAAAAAAGTCTCCTTCCTTTGTAATCTTTCCACTCGCCACTAATTTTTGAATGTACTCTTTTGTAAACTTACCGACATTAACCGCTTTAACATGACGCTTAGGATGAAAGAATCCATGCTTCCCTAACGTAACGCCAAATTGATGATGCCCAGCACGCTTACCGGTTCCTGCATTACCACGACCACCATGGCTTCCTGCGCCACGTCGTTTTTTTCGTGCGCCACCGCCATGCGTACTATAACCCCTGCACTTTACTGCTTTTTTTCGTCGTCGCACTACCATTTTATGGTGTAATTACCGTCTCTCCAGTTTTGGTAATATAATCTCCATTATTATTAAACATTGCGTCGGTTAACTCTACTCTTGAAACATTTCGTGTTACATATATTCCTTCGAACGAATCATGATCAAGCATATCGTTAATGAGTACTTCACCATACACTAACGATGGATGCCAATCTTCTGAAGTTAATCCTTCAATAAGAGCTTTAATGAACGTTGTCATCATCAATTCAGCGGAATTTTTAGTAAAATAATTTATGAGGTAGTCACTCATCCTACATCATCCTCAACAACAACTGGTTAATTTTCTCTCCACGATACCCTAACGCGCCGCCGCTGGCAAAAGAAACTTTGATTCCTTTTCTCTCAAAGCCTTTCCGTGGCGGACTTAAAGCAAAGTAAGGTTTATATTTCTTGCCTTTAAAATCTAATGTTTTGTAAGTATATTTTTTCTTAGAATCCTGCAAAGGCCCTTTAAACTCTTGCCCGCGTTTCACCACAAGTTCTTGGAAGGTGTTTTCATCAATTTCTCCCCACGTAACATAATCTTTCACTTTATGTAGCATTCCTTTATTCATGGGAGTATTCTCAATAATCACACAATGGTTTTTATGAGTAAGACGAAGAAGAAGCAACGTCCTGATAATAGACGCTTCAACATCAGCCATTCCTCGTACTAAGAGAACTGCCAACTTCCCATTTTGAGATCCTATTGTTGATTTCATTGAACTGTTTTACCTACTCGTCCCTCAACAACACCTAACTTAGCAATATCCTCAGGCTTAATTTTCATTTCAGAGAGTTTCCGTAGCGCATCCATAAGTGCATTAATCAAATTTAACTTTGTTTTGGTCTGTCCTTTCGTTTTGCTTAAAATATCTTTGATACCTGCCAATTGTAAGATTTTTGCGCATTCTTTTTCAACAACTAATCCTTTTCCCCGCGGTGCCGGTTTTAACGTAATCCGAACAGAACCGCATCTTCCTGTCACTTCAAAAGGAATTGAATTAGGCTGGCGCACATCCGTCTCCCAGCTTCCGCAGCCGCGGCGGATTCGCATTAAATTTAATCGCGCCTGCCGCTTCGCTTTATCTCTCGCAGGAACTGTTTCTTTGCTTCTTCCTGTTCCCACCCCGATATAACCATCCCGATTGCCAACAACTGCGCAAGTCGTGAACTGAATTTTATTTCCTTCCATAGTTTTTTTCTGCGTCTGCCTGAATATTCTTCGCTGACCGCCGCCAAACTTTCCCTTTGCCTGACCTATTAATAACAGGTCTTCTTCAAGATTTGGCAAGAGAGTATCAACAATTCCCGCTTCCAAAATCGGCAATGAAGAATTAAAAATATCATCAATATCAGTGATGGCTCCTTCCTTTACTTTCTTTCCCAAAGCAGTGACAGGTTTCCAGTCTGCTCTTCTCTCTGTCACAACTTCTTCGACAATTTTGATTCCTTCAGTTTCAGTCATTTTTATCGTATGATTTTTTTCTTAACACTCTCAAAAATGGTAACTATCTCCTCAGGCTTGCTATTCTTTTTTAAATATTGTGCAAATTGCCGAACCCCATTCTCCTTTACCATAGTTCCATAAGAAGCTATATGCACGCCTTTGAAACGCGTCTCCTCCGGCAGGATTTCTTCTCCAAGATGAGGGACTTTAACTCCAGCTTCTAAAACTCCTCGTAAAAAAGCATAGACTTTTCCTTTATGCATGGGAACCACTAAACCTGTATCTAAAACAGCTTCTTGTATTCCTTTTTCCAGTCCTAATTTTCCTAATAAAAAACCTGCCAAATATGCCGCTGGAAGATTCTTATAGGAATAAGGCCAGCCATACTTGCTGAGTTGCTGTGAATTTACAGCAGCAATAACCTTGTCCCCCTGCGCCTCAAAAAGTGTAAGTTGTCCTATCACTTGCGTATTTGTAAATCTAACAACAAGGCGTGGTTTCCTTGAAACAAGCAATTTAAGCCTTTTATGATAATCAGTCCTGCCTTCACGCTTTCGCCTGTACAATACTGTTTGAGGTTTATTTCGTTTCATTTTTATTTTTGAGGAAGTTTTTGTATAAGATTATGTTCCGATAAATACAATTTAATGTGCCGCTTATTTCTAAAAAATCCGCCTTTGCATCTTTTGTACAACATTCGATGATTCTCCGACGTGAGGAGATTCTTCTGATATAACTCTTGCAAAAAGCGGCGCTGAACCCGAATCCGTGAAATCCATTGGTCTTTCCTGGTGACAACTGAATATTTTGATCCTTTCTTGGTCCCTCTCCCTTTCTGCCGCCCTTTTCTTTTTTGATGCGCCCTTTTTCGCGCTCCGGCTCTAGAATGCCAATTAATGCCTGCTTCCGTAATCTTATGAACCGCGATTAAACCACGGATGTCAGAACGTGTGATCGCTTTCTCGATATCTTCCAGCGCATCCGCAGCAAATCTTACTTTCTTTGCCGATATACCTAAAATTTCAGCAGCTAATCGTTTCTTTTGTTTCATTTTTTCTTAGTTATTTTTTAATTATTAATTGTTATTAATTTTTTAGTTATTAATCATTTGCATTGTAACTTCAATTATTGCTTTTTTATAACTACTTTTTCCATTTCTTTTATTTGCTTCTCATCCTTAGCAACTTTATCTTCAACGGTTTCTTCCTTCTTTTCTGGAACAGAAACCTCTTGTTCCTGTTTTTTCTTTTCTTCTGCTTTTTTCTTCTTTTCAGACTCTTTCTTTTCCTTTCGTTGTTGCCTGAGTTTCTTTACTTCATGACGATCTTTGAGATTTTTTTCAATTACACTGATTTCTTCTACAAGATGCCTGCGATTAAAGACTGTAATTTTCTTTGCTTGGGCAAGCTGCAGGAGAGAAAGTCTTTTTTTCATTCCCACACTATTTGCAATGACTACCCCTTGCACTGCCGCATTTATTTTTTCTAATTCAGGAATGGTATGAATAAGAACTATTTCTAAACCTGAGGGATGTAATCCTTTAACCGCTTTAGGTGAACCATAGCCCGGTGTTGGCATCGGCTGCCTTCCACGGTGCACTTGTCGAATGGCAGAGTGTCTTCCCTGAGGATAACGCCAGCGCGCTTTCACCCCGGCTGTAAAATTGGATTCACGTTGTACAAAAGGCGGTTTCCTTCTCTTCGAATTGTTCCGTTGTTGAAGTAATCTTTGATTAACCATGATGCACCTACGCTAAATTTTTACCTGCTTTGGACGTAATGTAACATCCATCTTGAAAAATGCGCCGATCACGATTAGTGATCCGGCAAAGGCTCTCAATCTTCGCCGCATTTTGTCCGGCAATTTCCTTATCAGGACTGATAACAGTAATTTCGTTCCCGGTTATTTTTACATCAGACCCTTTCATTAATTGAACTTTACGAGGAACACTCTCACCTAAGAAATTTTTGATAACAAATTCATCTCCAGAAACGCTAAGGCTCATCGGAAAATGACCAGAGCATATCTGAAGTTTATAAACATAAGGTTCTATAACACCATGAATCATATTTTTAATATGAGCGCAGAACGCTCCAAGCACAGTCTTCTGCCGTTTTGTCGCCTCGGAAACGTTGACGATGATGTTGCTTTTCTCAACAACAATGCGAACACGCCGATCTTCAAATTGTCGCGACACTTGTCCCTTCGGACCTTTGACGGTAAGCACAGTGCCTTTAAGATCCGCCATGACTTTATCGCCCAGTGCAAGTTCTTCACGAAGATCTTGTTTCATGTTTAATAACAATACGCTAACAAGCGGCCCCCTGTATTTTTTTCTTTGGCATAAAGATGCGTCACTACTCCTTGTGGTGTCGAGACGACAATAATTCCAAAGTCTTTGGCAGGAAGATAACGCTTCTCCCATTTTTCATACTGATTCTTTTTTGTGGAAAACCTTGGCTTGACCACACCGCATTTGTTGATGTTGCCCAGAAGACTTACCTTGAGAACATTTCCTTTGCCATCTTCTATCTCCTCAAAAGCGCCAATGTAGCGATGCTCATTCATGAGTGTCAAGACTCTTTTAATAATTTTCGAAGCTGGCTTTATGAGCACTTCCCGTTTCCCGACTCGTTCAGCATTGAGAATCTTTGCCAATGCCGCTGCCAATGGGTCATTTAACATTTTGTATTATTCCTCGATTGTTTTTAATTATATTTCTTAAATCCTAACCCTAGCGCCATGTCCCGAAAACACTGGCGGCAGAGATGCAAACCATATTTATTCACATGCGCTCCCGTGCGTCCGCAGTTTCGACACTTCCGCTGCCCCATTCCACAGGAACGTTCTTGGGGCTGATTAAATTTAATAAATTTAGCTTTTTTTATGGGTTTTGCATTTAACTGCGTAAACATTTTCTTATAGTCGCTTGTGGTCATTGTACTTCAACCCCCAACTGCTGCACAAATTGAATTGCTTCACTTTTCGTAATTTGATGTTTGTCACCGATAGCAGAAGCTTTTATTTTCCGCATCTTAACCCGGTACCCGGGACGCTCCAACGTGACTGCCGCTTCTAATCCGATAATTTTAAGTTCAGGATCATAATCGAGACCCCCTATATCAATATACTCGGGAATGCCAAACGCAAAATTTCCACGTTCATCAAAATTCTTAATTGAGAGCTTATTTTCTTTTGCTGCCAAGAGACGTGTTAATAAATCCCGGGTATTATGCCGAATCGTTACTTTGCAGCCGATGGTCAATCCCGGACGCAGACCCCATCCAGGAATACGTTTCTGAGTAGCTGTTTTTACGGGCTTATTAGGAGCAAGTTTTTCGAAGAGTTTCAGGCCTTTTTTTAAGAGATCTTCATTTTTGCCTGCGCCGATATTTAAAGTGATCTTACTGATCCTTATTTGCCGCATCAGATTTTCCGAATTCATGGTGTTACACTCAGAGTTATTTGTGGTTTCTTTTCTCCTACGACAAAGAGATAAGACATTAAAGTTTCTACTGGTCGTCCTTCAATTTCACAGATAGCTTGCTTCCCTTTGATTTCTTTGAGCGTGCCTAAATATCCAGCATACTTTCCTTTTGCAAGAAAGACAAGAACGCCTGGCTGCAGAGAAAGCACTTCCTGGATTTCTTGAGAAGGAACGCGTAAAAGCAAACTGTCGCCAATTTTTACGTTTGCCGCAGAAAAAACATTTCTTCCATCATGCAGATTTACTTGTATCTTTCCGCCAGGAAGAATTCTTTTTCCTACTACTTTACAAAGCTTAAGCTCTGCTTCCGCCTGGGGAATTTCTTGTACCGAAAGACGACCCCTTTTATCTAAACCAATTCGATAATATTCTTTAAGGGATTGAATATACAAAGTATCAAAAAGTCCAACAATGAAACGATAATCTTTCCGTCTCTTGCCGTCAACAAAAATTTCATTGCGACAAAGAAGCTTCTTAACTTCAACTCCGGTTTGCGCTTTACGTAAAACATCACGAAGTATAACAGCCAAAGGCAAGCCTGTCTGGGAAGAATGTGTTCCAGAGTTAGGTTTAATGACATACGTTGTTCCTTTTCTTTTAATAAGCCACGAACGCGGCGCGGCTATTCTTTTGAGGTGGTTTTTCATACTCTCTTATCCTATTTAATGTTTTTATCCTGTTTAGTGTTTTGTTTTACATTATTCTTATCCATATGCGCAGATGAAGGTGAGTGTAATTTTCCCTTTTTTTCCTCAATTTTTTCTTTACGTCTTTTATCGCTCAAATCAAGTTCCATAAGCATCAGATTAGAAGGATGAAAAGACAACGGCACTTTACTCCCATCTTTCTTAATATAATCAAGACCGCTGACAAAAACGCTTTGGTGCTTTAAATTTACTTTTTCGACTTTTCCTTCTCTTCCTCGAAACTGCCCTCTCATAACTTTAACTTTATCCCCCTTCTTTACTTGCACATTTCTCTTATTATATTTCTCCCGTAATACTGAAGAGAGATGAACGTGGGCAAACTTTTGCTGCGTATGTAAAGGGGAATTATATCGAAACTTACGCTGCTTCCGCGGCTGCTTGCTGCGGTTCCATGAAGTTAAAAAGATTGTTTTATTCATTATGTGTATCCTCAGACTATGATACTCGCTAATTTAGCGACGAGCGGCCAACGCTCGGCAATTTCTTTAGGTATCGGACCTTTAAAGATTGTCCCTTTAGGATTGCCTTTCTCATCTTTTAAGACGACTGCAGCATTATCTTCAAAACAGACCCGCGTGCCATCCGGTCGGCGGAAGGCCCGACGCTGGCGCACAATAACTGCGAAAACGACTGTTTTTCTCATTTCTAATTTTCCTTTTTTGACAGATGCCATAACTAAATCTCCTATACTGGCAGCAGAAATTCTTCCCCGCACTGTTTTATGTCCAAAGACGGAGAATATCCGCAAAACTTTAGCTCCAGAATTATCACATGTTTCGACTTCTGCTCCTAATGGAAGTGCTCGGGTCAAATGGGCTTTAACAGCTCTCATTCTTCTTTCCTCTCTGGGAGAGAATTTTTCTTTTCTTTTTTGCTAGCTTTCTTTTCTTCGGTAGCTATTTCTTCTCCTCTCTCAAGTATTGGATCAGCCAATGCCAACTGCCGGCGTTCATCAATAATCTTAAGGATAACATGATGTTTCGTTTTGCTTAATGGTCTCGTTCTCACTACTAAAACTTCTTGCCCAATTTGAGCATCGATACTAAGTGGATTATGGACTCGCAATCGCGAGCGGCGCATTTCAAAACGTTCATACTTTGGCAGATAAAAAGGACGGAACCATTCAATCGTCGCCGATTTATTAGTATCTTTTTTTATAACACGCCCTTGCAGGAATTCGCCCTGCACAGAAACATTTCCAGTGAAAGGGCATTTTTTATCATAGCTTTCACTATTGTACGCTTTCTGCGGAGCGTTTACACCAAGTACCTGATCACGAATTTTTGCCATTTTAAGTATTATATTTATCTTTTCACTCTTTTATTGAACTTTATTTACCCTTTTACTCTGTCCTCGGAACGTCGGGAAATCGCTGCTCCAGGAATAATAATTCCTCTTCTTTGAAGCTTAAGAGTGATATTATTTTTAAGGAAAGTCTTTCCTTTTCCTCCAACTTCAATCACTAACGTTGCTTTTGTTTCATCAACAACTCTCCCCGAGATGCCGACATGCTGGGCATTTGTTGACGAGACGATTTCCACATCTTCGCCAATCAACTCGTAAGGAAAGATTTGCTGTTTTTTCATTCTGTGGATTTCTCATCAAAATCTTTCTTTTTGATGATTTTTAGGATCATAAATTGACTTCACTAAATTTTATTTCACTTCAATCATTTCTTCTGGAAATCCTAATTCTACGAAGACCTTTCGAATTCTTAATAAGTGATCTCCTTGTAATTCGATTTGACCTGTTTTTATGGTACCACCGCAGGCAAATTTGGATTTTAATTTCTTGAAGATCTCCTCGAGATTAGCTTCTTTCGTTATACCTTCGACAACAGTATAATTCTTTCCAAATTTCCTTTTTTCCAGCTTGACGATGATTTTCTGCTGCTCCCGTGCAATTGTTTCACAAACGCAAAGGTCTTGAGGTAATCCGCATTGATTGCAAACATTGACCATTCTTTATTTTAGAGATTCCTCCTTTTGCCCCATGACAGTGTAAATCCGAGCAATATTTTTCTTTGTTTGACGAATCTTTCCTGAAGCTACACCACCCGCCCCCATGGCAACCTGAGTATTCATTTTCATCAGTTCCTTTTTAAATTCTTGCAAACGTTCCTGCAATTCTTTTTCTCCGAGAGATCGTAATTGTTTTGTTATTTTCATCGCATGGACCTTTTATTTACTTGAATCATTGTGTTGAATCCCCCGTATTTTCCTCGATTTTTTCCACCACAGGAGTATCTTTTGAAGGAATTGTTTCCAAATCCGCTTTTTCACTGGATTCAATTGTTTTTTCTTCTGTTTTCTCTCTTACTTTCTTTCGTGGGACACTTTTGCGTTTAGCCCCGCTTTTTGCGGAAGTTTTTTTCTCCGCTTTTTTTTGTTCTTCTACTTCAATTTGTTCAACAATCTGCACTGGCTCTTGTAAAATTTCAATATGATCGGGTAAAATCAAATCGGGAGGCATAATTGCGACTTTCACACCGATGACTCCACTCTTTAAGAGAGCGCTGGCCTGAGCTTTGCGCACACCCGTATGAGCGATTTCTCCGCATTTCTTAAGATACCCTTGATAAAACCGCCAGCTTTTAGCGCGCGCTCCAGGGATTTTGCCGGAGATAATAATTTCCACGCCCCGTGCTCCTGAATTTAAGACATTTTCCATAACTTTATGGCCGATACTCTTAAAACGCGCCGAGCCAAACCGTTCCAATGAACCGGCAATCCTTTGCGCGACAATCTTCGCATCTAAAAAAATATCTTTTACTTCATTGATCTCAATTTGCGGATTTTCCAACTTAAACCTTGTTTTCAGCACTTTCGTAAGATCCCGAATATGAGCACCTCTAGATCCAACGATGAGACTGGGACGATTGGTATGGATTATAATTTTCTCACCCAAAGGAATCTTTTGCAACTTAATCAACGAAATGCCCACCCCTTTCAGTTGATCTTCGATGTACTTTTTAATATAATATTCTTTTGTCCTTTGATTAATAAATTCGCGTTCGATCATGCCTTTACCTCAGAGACTTTTTCTTTAGGAGATATCTTCTTTAAATGAGAAGCCGCCATTGTCGATGCCATTACTTTTTCTTGTTTTACAGATTTTTCTTTTGTGGGAGAAGACTCTTTTCCATCCTTCTTTGCGCCTTTCTCCGCAACAACAACTTCCAAATGCGTTCGTTTTGTCGCATAACGATGCCTTCCCCCGGTGAGAGGAATAGACGCCTTGTTAGCAATGAGCTTTATAATTTTAAGATTGGAAGCATCCATGCCCTTCACTTGCGCATTGGCTTCCGCAGATTTAATAAGCCGTAAAAATTCGGATGCCGCTTTTTGAGGATACCTTCCTCCCGCCATCCCTGGCTTATGGCCAAGATCTTGGTCAAAACTTCGAAACTCAACCGGTCGTTTCAAAGCGATTACCTGCTCTAGCAACTCTTTTGCATAAGCTACTGTCCTATAGCGCAGACTTTTACTGATTTCCACACTGTGCTTTGTAGAGATAGCTAAATTCAATGCTCGTGCCGAAGCATTTGTTCTTTCTGTTTTTTGCATTATTTCTGGAGTCATATTTATCGTGCAGAGACTGCTTTGCTTGATCGTGTCGCGCCAATCCCTGCCGCACTGTGCGTAACAGGTTTTCTGGTATAGGAAAATTCTCCCAGATAATGGCCTAACATTTCAATTGTAATAATCACCGGAACAAATTCTTTCCCGTTATGAATTTTCAAAGTGAGACCAATCATTTTTGGAATAATAATCATATCGCGGCAATGGGTTTCAATACTTTTATCCCCATCGTCAATTCGCTTCAACAAAGTTTTCTGCGCTTCGGTAAAACCGCGCTTGATAGAACGCCTCATGCGCGCTGGAGCCAAAACCGCAAATTGTGACAAATCCATGCATTTTACTTCATCTTCTGTTTTTCCTTTCCAAGTGAATATTTTTGCCATTTTTATCTTTTCCTTCCCGTCCTGCGCGGCGCAATTTTACCCACTTTTCTTCCCGGTGGAGCATCACGTGGAGCTTGTGTAGGACGTCCTTTCTGATGTGAACACTTTCCGCCAAAAGGGTGAGCAACAGCATTCATGGATACTCCGCATACTTTCGGATAAAACTTATTTCGAGCTCGCATTTTACGATCTCTCGTTCCTGCTTTCAGGAAAGGCTTCTCTAATCTTCCAGATCCGGCTAAAACTCCTATCGTTGCCCGGCAGTCAGCAAGAATATCTTTCTCTTTCCGTGAAGGTAATGATAATTTTACGAGATTCCCTGACTTAGAAATTATTTTTGCAAATACCCCTGAAGCGCGCACCAGTTTTCCTCCATCCCCAGGTTTAAGCTCAATATTTTGAACAAGAGTGCCTTCTGGAATAACACGCAAAGGAAAGATATTCCCCCGCTGCGCAACGTTGTCGCTCCCTACTGTATCCCCGCAGGCAATGCCTTCGGGAGCAAACGCCAATGTTCTTTCACCATTTTCATAAACAACTTCCATTAATGGAGCACTGTGACCAGAGCAATGAACAATATCCCCAACAACACCTTCTTTTGTAAACGAAGGATATTTTACTTCACCTTGAAAACGAAAACTTGGAGAAGTGAATGCTTTTGTTCCCCGTCCTCGCCGTTGTTGAATTAGCTGTTTACCCATGCTTCACCTAAATAAGCCCCAAGTCAGCGCTTATATCAGAAGCCTGATACTCTGGAGATAGCTTGACATAAGCCTTTTTGTGGCCGCGAAATGAATTTTGCACATTAACTTTTAAAACTTTGACATGAAAAAGCTGTTCGACTGCGTTCTTAACATCATCTTTCGTTGCTTTTGAATCCACAACAAATGTTAATTTATTATCAAATTCAATCTGTCGAATTGTTTTCTCCGTCGAAAGAGGGATTTTGATGATTGAATAGGGATCTACTGAAACGGTTGCTGCAGTCGTTTTAGCAGTGGCTTTTACAGAGCTTTGAGCACTTGCTTTTTCATTTTTCGCTTCTTTATTTTTTTGTTCCGAAACTTTCTTTGTTTTATGATTCATGGTTTAAACAAATAAATGATCTTTTTCTAAAACATCAATGGCCTGTTCTGTCCATAACGTCGCTCTCCCAGGAAGTTCTCCAGGAGCAAGCACTTCCGCATTCAACGCTCTAACTTCCACAACATCAATGCCTGCAATATTGCGACCTGCCTTAAGAAGAGGACAAGCACTGCCAACAACAATCAAAGGCCCTTTTTTTAATTGATATTTTCTTCCTCTTAATTTTCCTCTTCCGGCTCTGATTTTTTTAATCGAAGTTCGCTTCAGTTCATCCGTAAAGCCAAACTTCTCTAAAAAAACGCGCACTTCAGTAGTTTTGCTTATTTTCTCTACATCTTTACTCACAACAAAAGGATATTCTAAAGGGATTTTATGCCCCCGCTGCTGCACTAACGATGGATTCACCGTAGCGCCTATCGCGGAACGGATTGCTTTCCGATTCTCTTTCTTATTAATTCTCTCGACCAGAATTTTCTCAGCTTTAGGAGGATGCGAACGGCGTCCGCCGACAGTCTGCGGTGAGGTAGCTCCGACCCAGAACATCCTCATTCCCCTTCGTGAAAGGATTTTTCGCTGCACACGACTGATGCCAAAACCATAAGTCCCTCGGTAATCTCTTCTTCGCTTACGCGTTTTTGAGGAATGCCGCTGTCCTGCTTGTGGATCTGCCCCATATGCCTGCCGGCTTGCACTGCGCAAAGCATGAACAGCGCGGCTAATTAAATCAGGACGATATTCTTCTTTAAACTGAGAGGGTAAACTTTTTTCTCCGGTTTTCTCTTTCATGGAATTAAAGACAGTCAGTTTCATTGCACCACAATATCCGTAACGTCGTACGACGCTGCTAAGTGTTTTTGAGAAGGTCGAGCTGCCGGCGTGAGAACTATTGCTCTTCGCGCAGGACCGACAACGGACCCCTTAATGAGAAGATAAGAATTAAGCACTTCCCCATAATGATGGAATCCTCCCTTCCTAACTATTTCCCCGCCATGTTCACCTAATTTTAAAATCTGTTTATTAAATTCAGTACGTAAATGATAACCCATCTTTCCCGACTGAGCTACTGTAAATTCGACCCTCTTAGGTGTCCATGAACCTAAAGTAGCGATTCCTCGTTTTGTCTTTTCTGCTTTATGCTGCCGAATCGGCACGCCAAATCGTTTAACTGTCCCTTGAAAACCTTTTCCTTTTGTAACTCCATGAATGTCAACTAAAACTCCCGGCGTGAAAACATCTTTGATGGTTATTTCCTTTCCTAACATCCCTTTTGCATACGCAAGCTTTTCTTCTCTGCTGCCCCCCAAGGCTATTTCTAATGAATGTGGCTTCTTAACACCAATTTTTGCTCGCGCAGGATTAGAATTAACCAATAATCGAAGGTCATCAAAATCAGAAATTTCATCAATTTTTTTTGTAGCTTTCTTAGGAAGAGGCATCCTCTTCTCCAGATACTTTTCTAATTTATCAGCAAGGACACTGCTCATTTTATGAGTATTTTTATAAAATGAAACACCCATCACCGTCATCGGCGGGCAATCAACAATGGTCGCTGGAATAGCGATAGTTTCTCCTTTTGTAAGAGACTTCGCCCGGTTATCAACAGCCATCGTGTGAGCCATACCCACTTTATAACAAATGTATCCTAAAGGCTTTGTTTTACTTTCTTTAACCCAGGATCTAATGCGAACTAAAGAATGCCTTGACCTCTTCCGAGGCCAGAATTGCATACTTCCCCGACGTGGATGACGTATATTACCCATTGTAAATGTTAACGACGTTCGTAAGCATTATAATTGCCTTTTTCTGACACCCATCAAAGAAAGATTCCATGATGGCTAATCTTTGCAGGCATTTATGACGATGGTTATTTACCAAACGTGGCAGTGTAACCATGCCTTGTTTAACTTACTTTAATCTCAACTAAATGGGTTATTTATAAAGATTACGGTTGAGCTTTGGTGGTCTCGTTAAAATCTTTCCGGAAGGCTGTCAAATCTGTCTTGTCTTCTTACCGAATCTAAATTTACAACAATTTCATCCAAAGCTATAGGCTTATATCCAATAAGCTCCACACTCACATTAACCGTTCTTTTTACCCCATTAATGAAAGGAAAATGTTCCATATCATTATTATGCTTATGCCCATGGATAACCCAGTGATTCCAATTTTGAGGAACACGATTTGGATAGTGAACAACATAAAATTGTTTCCCTCCGTATTCTAAGAGAGTATGAGGAACCGAAGAAATCGAATTATCATCATGATTTCCTTTGACAAAAACAATTTTACCTTTTAATTTATCAAGCCAGAATTTGGTAGAATGTGTTTTCGTTAACCCTAAATCCCCGACAAAATAAACAAGATCATCCTCATTGACCGTACTATTCCAGCTATCTTGCATAACCTGATTCATTTCATGAGTGCCCTTAAAAGGTCTATGGCAGTACTCAATGATGTTCCTATGTCCAAAATGAGTATCAGAGATCAAGTATGTCTTAGTCATCGAGAGAAAAGAGAGAATTAAAAATATTTAAATGTTCTCAATCCATACATCTCAACCTAAATTCTAATTCTCCCACGTGCCCATTATGTTCCAGAGCACGGTCATGGCCCGAACCAGAAAATGGGACACACATCCAAATTTTCTTTTCACAGCGTCCGCATTTCACGTTTTTATAGTGATACGCTTCTGTTTCTGACCAGCTGGATTTAGTCGCGCTCTTATCAATATCTTGTCGGCAATACTCACATTGTCCGGCCTGAAATGAATGAAGAATACCCATATAATTTTTGGAACTTTCTGAAGATAAGTTTAAATAGCTTATGACATAAAAGATTTAATTTAATCCACCAGTGGAAGAATTATCACAAACAATACAAATAAATGTCAAAAAAATTGTTCAAGAGGTATTTACAAATAACATGAAATTCCTTTTCACAAATGTTATCGGCAGTTTTATCGTTGATGAACAGGGAAAACTAATTGATGCCATCACCGCAGAAACAGACGATGAAAAAAAGAATGATGAAATTCTCATCAAAAAGTATAAACCATTGGCCCCCCTGCCGAAAGAAAAATTCCCACAGATTCTTACTATTTTAAGAGATAGAAAATACCACTCTTTATTTTATAAACAAAATCTTTCATTGACAAAAAAAGCGCTGCGTGAATCCGTATCAGAAGACTCGCTTATTACGCAAGCCATCGCCAACATCAGCGAACTAGACAAAGTAACAAATCTTTTGGCAAAACGCTTTAGGGAGTGGTACAGTCTATATTTCCCAGAGGTTGTGAACAACATTTCTTCCCACGAAAAATTGCTGGAAATAGTAAGTGAAAAAAAACGAGAAGAGTTGATGAAGCAATTCTTAACGACAGAAACAATGGGTGGAGAGCTGCAATCAAACGATATTGAAGAAATGCTTCTTCTTGCCCAGCAAATAAAACAACTCTATCAATTAAGAAATCAGCATGAAAATTACTTGACAACTATTATGAAAAGATATTGCCCGAATCTTTTAGAATTAGCAGGGGTAGCCATCGGCGCAAAACTTATTGAATTAGGCAAAGGCCTTAGACATTTGGCTGTTTTGCCCGCCTCCACGATTCAGCTTCTCGGCGCGGAAAAAGCTCTCTTCAGGCACATCAAAACAGGATCGAAAAGCCCTAAATATGGTTTACTTTTCCAGCACCCTTTAGTGCAAAATGCTCCAGCCAAAAAAAGAGGCAAAGCTGCCAGAGCTTTGGCTGACAAACTTTCCCTCTGCGCGCGCTTGGATTATTTCAAGGGGGAATTTAACGCTCCTTCTTATAAAAAGGATCTCGGAGAGAAATTTGCATGAAACATAAATTTGAAGAATTATATGAATTTATCAAGCTTGACGATAGGTTATCCCCGTGGGCCAGGGAAACCTCTCTCTCTCAGAGAATAAAAGAACTTGAAGAAGAAATTCAGGAAATGAAAACAGAATTGAAAAAAGAAAATTATACAGAATTTTCGAAAGAACTGGGAGACGTTTTATGGGATGTGTTATGCCTGATCGCCAAGGCAGAAAGCAAAAAATTGCTTGTCTTTGAAGAGTTATTGCCGCAGATTCATGAAAAATTTAAGCGCCGGAAACCTTTTTTAACGGAAGGAAGAAAAGTCAGCAAGGAAGAAGAGCTTGAAATTTGGCGCCGGGTCAAAGAACAAGAAAAACTAAAATGAAAGAAATCGAAGTGAAAATTTTAGAAGTGAACCCTGGAAAAATAAGAAACGAGTTAGAACAGCTTGGAGCAAAAAAAATATTTACGGGAGATATTCAGGCTATACACTTTGATTATCCTGATTTTCGATTAAAAAAGGGAGGCCGTATTCTACGGGTAAGGAAAAAAGGAGATAAAGTTGAATTAACCTACAAAGAAAAAATACATTCTTCCCAGTTTAAGATAGCCGAAGAGACGGAAGTTATCACCAGCGACTTTGCGACAACCTGCAAGATTTTTGAAAATCTCGGTTTGCAAAAGGTCTACAAATTAGAAAAGTATAGGGAATCGTACAGTTTGGAGGATGTCCATTTTGATTTGGATATCCCTAAACTCAGCTTCATCCCCCCTTTGCTGGAGATTGAAGCAGATTCAGAACAAAAAGTGAAATACTTTCTCCAAAAATTAGGCTTTACGATGGAACAAGCATCGACAATGAACGCGCGGGAAGTTGAAGAATATTATCAAAAGAAAAATGGGAAAAATTAATTCACATAAAATCTTTGAAATATATCAAGATGAACGCGGAAGGCGAATCTTTACAAAAAGTATTCTTCCTGGAAAAACTCATTTTGAAGAAGAGGTGATCAAAGAAAGTACTGGAGAATACCGCGAATTCGATCCCCGACGCAGCAAATTGGCAGCAATGGTCATGAAAGGTTGTACAAACGCCGGGATCCGAAAAAACGACCTTATCTTATATTTAGGATCTTCCCATGGCTATACTATTTCTTTTATTTCAGATATGGTTGGGAAAGAAGGACTCATTTTTGGTGTCGATCCCGCTCCCCGTGTCATGAGAGATCTAGTCTTCCTTTCGGAGGAAAGAAAAAATATCATCCCTATTTTAGCCGATGCCAATCATCCAGAAGAATACCTTACGAGGACTTGTCAGGTGGATATTGTATATCAAGATGTTGCCCAGAGAAATCAAGAAGACATTTTCGTCAGAAACTGTCAGTTGTTTTTAAAACCAGGTGGTTACGGCTTACTTGCCGTAAAAGCGAGAAGTATTGATATTAAACGAAAACCAAAAGATATTTTTCTTGATATTCGCCAGAAATTAGAGAAAACCTTTACAGTTATTGATTACAAAACACTCGATCCTTTCGAGAAAGACCATTGTATGATTATCATTAAAAAGAAATGAGTAAAGTCGTTATCGTTAATAAACAAGGAAAATTTGTGAAAGAAGAAGAATTTAAAATAGCTTTAGACAAAGGATTAATCCGAAATATTGTCCGTATTTTTGTTTTTAACACGAAAGGTGAATTATTTCTTCAAAAAAGAAGCAACCTAGTGGCAATCTTTCCTGGACGCTGGGACTCCTCTGCTGCGGGTCATGTAGATCCGGGGGAAACACCATTGCAAGCTGCAAAAAAAGAAGTACACGAAGAGCTTGGTGTAGAAAAAATTTCTCTAAAAGAAATGATGCAGTATTATAATGAAGAACAATGGAATGACATAACTCTGCGAAGCTACGACACGGTTTTTACAGCAGTGTATAATGGGAAGTTCAACTGGCAAAATTGGGAAGTTAACGATGGAAAATGGTTTGCCATTCAAGAAATTACAAAGATGATTAAACATGAACCTCAGCAGTTCAGCAGCGGCTTTGTCAATGCCTTTTGGAGATATTTGCAATATGTCAACAAAACTAAACACGAATGGACACAGCAATTAAAAAAAGTTAACTTTTAATATACTAAAATTATTCCCTTGATTATGACTCTTTCCAACGAAGCTGCCTATCTTTATGTCCTTTCAAAAGAGATTGAAAGCATTAACTATAAAATCAAACGTTTGAGTAAAAAAGCCGACAAACATAAAGAAAGACATAATAAAGCCGCAGTTGAGAAAAAAGAAAAACATCAGCAGCGGCATCATAAAGTTCTGGAAAAACTGAGAAAATTGATTGAAGAACATAATAAAGCGGTTGGTTCTTTGCGCCATCATCAAATCGCTTTTGCTGGAAGGTTAGAGAGAGAAGGAAAGTTTTAATTTCTACTTCATATACTAAATTCCCAAAAATTAAAAAACTCTGCGGAGTTTTAAGCGCATTCACCAGCAGGTCTTACGCACGAAAAAGCTCCAGACCTGCCGTACTCTGCGCGGAGAATAGAACAAGCATTATTTAAGGTATCTTTTTCTTCACATGGATAATATTCACCGGACAAACATCCGCAGCTTCTTGATTGCTCGCTCGGGCTTCTTCTGTATCAATCTCACGCTCCCAATGATCCCCCACTTCCTTTGAACCTTTTAAATGCGCTAATCCCTGTTCATCCATTTCCCAGAATTCTGGATTTATCGCTGCGCAAGCGCCGCAGCTAATGCAATCTTTCTTGAAATGGATTATGGTGTGTTTTTCTCCCATGATTTTCTCTTAACAATTGTTAATAAAGAGAATAAAATGAGTTTTATTTATAAGAATTTTTGTTGGATATGTGATACTGCAAAAAATAAAACGTTAAATAATCAGGTATTGTAATCGCTGAAATGTTATCATATCTCGGCATTAATTTTAATGAATTTAAAAGCAGAGAAGAAGCGTTAAAAAAAGTTCACCGTTACGGCCCTTACAAACCGATGTTTTATCGAACAAATTTATGGATCCATTCTCATCGTTTGGTGTGGTTCACTGAAGAGATCACTCCTTTTGTCAAGAAATCATTTCCCCATTTTAATCCGCTATTAGCTAAAACTATTGCCGCAATTCACGATGACTTTGAAATTATCATGGGTGATGTTCAGCTAGGCAGCAAATTAATCATGTCTTCAGAAGAAAAACAACA
Organism: uncultured Methanosarcinales archaeon; assembly: GCA_964502785.1. Lineage (GTDB taxonomy): Archaea > Nanobdellota > Nanobdellia > Woesearchaeales > GW2011-AR9 > JAGVYE01. The sequence continues at coordinate 22,074 of CAZCXW010000008.1, forward strand.
ATTAAAACGCCAAGAACGAGAAGCAATAGATAAAATTTCCCAGTGTTTCCCAAAAATAATTAACGGATTTCCTTACAAAGACCTGCTGCTTCGCTATGAAAATCTCGCTCCGGACGATATTGAAGGCACTATTGTAAAACTCGTCGATAAATTTGATGCTTTTGGAGAGGCTTTGCATGAACTATTCGCAGGCAATATTATTTTTTCAAGCGGGTTTGCAGTAGGAATTCCTTCACCCTTACCAACTTATACGCAAATACTTTCCAACTTTTCTAGAGATTATCCTCTCTTAGATCCTCTTGTCAAAAATAATCATCCTCTCTTTACTGCGCCAAAATTGTTAAATGCGCAACAAATTACCTTTTCAGGAAAACCACATACTGCGGAATTTATGTCTGCTAATCATCCTTACCCGCAATACAATTTTTGGAAAGAAATCACTTTAAAATACGGGAAGGAACTAGGAATGAATTTATTGACTACAAAAATTGAATAGACATTCACCAAAAAGCTTATATAAACTGTTTAATTTATCTATTTCGATGAAAAAGGGTGTGCTCTTGGTGTTGCTAGTGCTGATGCTCTTTCTTGTAGCCTGCAAGCCAAAAATACCGGGAGGAGAAAAACCCGAAGAAACAAGTGCCCTGCTGCGCCAGGTCCGGAGCGGTTCGGAAGGAATAACAATTAAACCATTGACAAATTTCCCTCCAAACACATTATATGACACCAACGAATTTGTAGCCATTGTTGACGTCGAAAATAAAGGAGCTTACGACTTAGACCAGCAGGATTGTTTTGTGCATATTACGGGCTTTGACCGCAATATTATTACCGGAGACGTTGACCAGCCCCACTCTTGTGCAGAAAATATTAATACATTAGAAGGAAAAAATGTGTATAATACGCAAGGAGGAATCAATCAAATTGAATTTTATTCATCAAATATCGTTCTTCCCGATGGTGTCTTTGAATATAACCCGACACTTAATTTTGTCGCGTGCTATACCTATCAAACGGTCTCCAACCCTTCTGTTTGCGTTGACCCTTTGCGGTATCAAGTCTCTTCGGAACAGAAAGCATGCGATTACCGCCGCAGCGTCATTACCGAAGGAACGCAAGGGGCGCCTGTTGCCGTGAGCAGCGTCCGCGCCGATATGGTCACGGGAAAGGGAAAGAGCCGGGCGGTTTTTGAAATTGATGTTTCAAATGTAGGTAAAGGACAGGTATTAAGCCCCGATACGGATATCCGAAGCTGCGCTGTGGAACGCTTTAGTTACGCAGACATGAATAAAATAAGGTACAATGTTCAATTAAGCGGAGGAAGTTTGGTGAACTGCAATCCTGCAGATGGCCTCGTCCGCCTCAATAACAACAGAGGAAAGATCGTCTGCACTTTTGATATTGTAGAAGCCACCGCTTTTGAAACTCCCCTTTTAGCCACGTTAGATTATCATTACATTGATTCCTTTCGTAAACCGATAAGGATAATTAAAACTCCAGAATAAAAAATAGAGCGTGATATCCATGAAAAAAAGTAAATGGTTGATGGTTTTTACTCTTTCCCTGTTGCTCTTTGTAGCAGGTTGTGAACAGAGCCAAAAAGAAAATGTAAGAAAAGGTGGATTCTTAGGAGGCAGCCAGGTAATTACTGCAATTTTTGAACCATTTGGCGCCGAAGAGGAAGGCATTTATACCATTTTCGATACGGAAACTTTTCCGATCAGCGTTGTCTTAAAAAACAAGGGAGAATACCTACTGCAGCCGAATGATCTCACTGTAGAGCTTATTGGTCCTGCCAAAGATGAAATTGAAGGAATCACTTCTTGGGAACTCAAAAACAAAGGTGTAATTGAAAAGATAGCAGACCTCGTTCCTGAAGGAGGAGAAGAAATTCTTCCTTTTGCTTCTGCCGCAAAATTCAAAAGGGGAGTAACGGGATTCACGGATCGCCAATGGTTTGCAAACATCGAATACAAATATTTGACCGAAATCATTGTTCCGGAGGTTTGTTTGAAAGAAGATCTTCAGGACACGCGGGTTTGTCAGGTTCGGGAAGACAAAGCTTTTTTTGTCTCTGGCGCTCCCATCACTGCGGAAGCTGTTAAAGAAGATACTGCCGGAAAAGGCATTGTCGCCCTAAAAATCCTTGTGAAAAATGTGGGTGGCGGAAGAGTCACGAAACTGGGCCAGAAATTTGGTGTTCGCGACACTCTTGCTTTTAGAATCGATGATCCTGCGTGGGATTGTAAATCTTCTGGAAGAGACGACGAAGCACGCCTCATTGACGGAAAAACAGAAATTATTTGCAAACTGAAAAATCCTTTGCCGGAAGACACGATTGCCACAAAGCAGATAAAAGTAACTCTTGAATATAAGTATCGAGAACTTATTCAGGAAAGCTTAAGGATTAAAGAAAGCGTGGAATGAAATCCTATTTTTTTCTTTATTTCTTTCTTTAGACAGATCCTTTTCTTTATTTTTCACCTATAGTAATCTTAATCCCCATTTCCTTCAAATCTTCAAATAATTTCTGGGTATTCACGATTTGTCCCATGAAATGTAATCCTGGCTTTTTGATGGATCCGTTAAGGTACTGTTTAAGACAAGCCACAATTGGAGCGGCAGTAAAGAAATAAGGATCATCATGCTCTGCTGTAATTTTGACTATTTTTATACGATTGTTCTTAATACCCTCTGCTTCTAACTGAAAGACTACTTTCTGTTCTTTTGGAGAGAATGTATTTACCCCCCAATAAATTAATCTCGTAAATAACGCAGTGCCGCTGTTTTTCTTGATCATATGAGACAGAATAATCAAAGGAAAAACCACATTATCAACAAACCAATTAAATCCAGTTACATAAGTCCCAAGTTCTTGTAAATCATATAGTTCAGGAAGCGCTTTTAATTCTTCCATGCGTAAAGGGAAACATTTTTTTTTGCCAAAAGGAGGATCAAAAGTAGTTGTAATCATGTCACGGTAGGTGGCTTTTTTCCATTTTCCACCCTCAAAAATTTCGGCATCGAACCCTTCCCGTGCCGCTTTTACTAATTCGACTATTGACTCTGGTTTCTCAAAACGAGTATTCATCGCCATGCTAATTATGGCTTTGTTATAGTGATCAAAATATTTTGCTCCTTCCCTCACAAAAACGGCAGGTAATCCTGGATGGAATCCCGCCTGTGTAATAAAGATTCTCTTGCTGCTGATAATTGTCTCTTTAAGAGAAGAAAGCTGAGCATATGTATCCTGATTAAACATAATGTCTAAATAATCAATTCCAGCCTGTAATGCGGCTTCAGCCACCATAACACAAGATTCAGGAGTCGTCGTCGCCATAACAACAAAATCTGCCGGAGGGAGTGCTGCTTTAACACTGTCTTTATTATCTGTATCAACAAAACACGCTGTTGCTCTTCGGCCAGAAAATTCTTGATTTAATGACGCAGCAAACTCTTCCGCTTTTTCTTTTCTTCGTCCTCCGATCACAACGTTGACAGGGACTTCTTTAAGTAAAGTTCGAGCAATACTTCTTCCTATGCCCCCATACCCGCCGATAATTAAAATCCTCTTTTTTTTGATCATATAAACTCTACTTCCATCTCTAATTGATCTGCTGTAGGATATTCTTTAACAATAGCGAGAAGAAAGTTATACTTTTTAAATTTTAAGTTATGCTTTTTCAAATTTCGAGCAGAGACTAAAAGGCGGATCTTTTTTTCATCGAGAAAAATATCCTCATCTTTAAGAGATAAGTCTTGCTTTAGAGTACTTTGCAGCTCTCGAAGTTTGGAAAGAAGTTTTTCTTGAGGCGCCTCCAAAAGCTTCTGGCGATAACTAAAACCAGGTGCTAATTCTGGAAGATACAAAGCACCCCTAATCAATAAACCTTCTTTTGTGACGACATCAAATTCTTTTTTCATCCCCATCCCTTCCCTCTTTAAGCGATTGGTCAATTGAACAGCGTCTTTTAATTTCGCTGTGCAAAGATGCGCCGCTAGATTCAATCCTTCTTTTTGAATATGCTCTAAAAGTTCCAATCCGCATTCTAAAGAACCCTTCACTGCATAACTTAACTTACTTTTTGTCGCAAAACCCATCTCACACAACTTCGATTGGCTATTATCGGACATCTCTAATTCGTTAATGACTAAAAAATCAACTTTGCCTTGAATAAAAATGATTACTTCCAAAAGCTCCTTTTTTTTATGGGGGAGAAGCGGAAGTTCGACGCCTATTTTCCACGGAAATGCGCGGGCGATGTCGAGCCGTTCCCAGAACAATTTTGAATCTAAGTCTAAATGAAAACGTATTTCGTTTAATCCCGCTTCAAATAGAGCCCGCAGCTTTTCCCTGCTCACGAGATTTAATGAGGTATACAAATGAACATGAAATCGGCTGCCATATTTTTGCTTTAATGACCGAATGGAAGCAACTGTTTTCAGTAGGGTCACTAGAGGATCCCCACCTGTAACTCCCGCGCCGTATGCCTGCATTGCTTCCGCTTCTTCAATAATATCAGCTTCGGTATGAACAGGACGCTCGTTAGCAAATGTAACATCATGATTAAACTTTTGATCTGAAACTGGGCAGAAATAACAACGCCTTGGACATAACCCAGTGGCAAAAAGAACTAGTTTCTCGCCTCGCACACAATACTGGCAGCCCTCTGGTAGTTCTCCTAGGTTGAAGGAATGATACTTATTTTGGGAAATCATGACTTTTCTGAAAAATGCAGTCTTTTAAAATCTTCACATTATTTTCCCTGTTTTTGGCATAATAATTAATAATACTCTAAAAGCACCATTTCACTTGCTTCCCACCATCATCACATAGGCAAGAAAACTTTCTAATTGCAGGTATTCATCAGATCCTTCCACCATTCTAAACTCCACTTCCCCGCATTTATCAACTAATTGCACTTTTTGCCGGTCAGAAAGCGGCAAATGCCAAATCGATTTCTGAATTTGTTTAATAATATCCAGTCCCGAAAGACCGTATTGCAGCATCAGATCCAACAATTTCTTCCGTGACTCCGCAAAATTCTGCCTTGCCGCTAATTCCAGGATTTCCTGAATTTCCTTTGGCTTAGCGACGGAAGCCATAGAATAAATGAGTTCTAGCGTAAGTTTAGAATTAAAAACAGCACAGCTCTGCATAATATTTTCTAACCTTCGGCAATCTCCCTCAGAAACTTCATACAATGCTTTCCGGACCTCTTCGGAAACTGTAAGGTTTTCCTGACAGGCAACTTTGTCAATAACCCCGAAAATTTCTTCTGCTGATAACGGTTTAAAACGGAATACCGCACAGCGACTTTGAATGGGATCCAGGATTTTACTTGAATAATTGCAACTTAAAATAAACCTGCATGTCTTTGTATAATTTTCCATGGTTCGGCGCAACGCCTGCTGGGCTTCCTTCGTCAAAGCATCGCTCTCATCCAAGTATATCAACTTAAAAGGCGCATCACCAATGGCTTTTGTCCTCGCAAAATCTTTGACTTTCACCCGAATGATATCTATTCCTCTTTCATCAGAGGCATTTAACTCCAGAGTATTCTGCCGCCATTTCTCGCCAAAGAGTTCTCGGGCGATTACTAATGCCAACGTTGTTTTGCCTACTCCTGCCGGTCCAGAAAATAACAGATGCGGCATACTTCCCGATTTTACAAAAGCCGCTACTTTTTCTACAATGTTTTTCTGCCCTTGTATTTCCGAGAATGTTGAAGGCCGATACTTCTCAGTCCAGATTGTAGAAGTCATAATGAGGTGGGGATGTAATCTTTTTATAAGCTTTATCTCTTAAGAAGAAAAATTACTCAAAACGCCAACATTACCACCGAAATTGACCAATCTAAGGCTTTATCCAAAGAGATGCCTAAGACAAGGATTAAAACAAAAACAACCAACAGCCAATAAAATAATAATTTAAGAACAACTGACATGATCTTATTAAAGAATAAAACAAAAACAACAACGATTAACAAACCAATAACCGATAAAGGATCAAACATAATACCTATAAAATATTCCAACCTATTTAATAATTTCTTTAATAGATAAGATAAAGAGAAAATTAGCCTGCTACGGAAAACTCTTCCTCTTCGAGTTCTCCTTGCAGATATTGATATTGTAAAAGAGCCTTGTAATATTTTTGGATATTCATACTTTACTGTTCCCCTTCTTCGACAGTTCCACTACTAGGGACAGCATTCCGCGAGATAATCAAGACATCCCCGACAGCTTTCGTTAATTGATGAGGAACAATAACTCCTTTTGCACTGCCAAGCACCCTGCTTAAAAATGAATTCTTAGTAGCCTTAATTTTCCAGCCGAATATTTTATTCCCGGAAACAATTCCATCCTCAATATCTCCAAAATAATCCCCAGCATCGGTAAACACTTTTAAATCATAAGTTTCTGTCACTTTTTTCATTTTGAGCATTCACAAATCACCCCGTCTTGCTAAATAAGAAAGAGCTTTAAATAGTTTTCTGTTGTCTAATTCCTAAGAGAAACACTTATATTCTAAGTTTCATCTCAAATAACAAATGGTCGAAAATATACTTTTCATTGGTACTTCCCATATTGCAAAACAAAGCGTAGAGGAGATTACTCACGCTATTTTGAATTTTAAACCTGACATAATCGCCGTAGAACTGGACATTCAACGCGCGGAAGCTCTCTTTAAAGAACAACCGGCATCCCTCTCAGTACGCCAGATCGCCAGAATTGGATTAAAAGGGTATCTCTTTGCCAAATTTGGGCAGAAAATCCAGCAACGTTTAGGCAAGATGGTTGGCGTAGCGCCTGGTTCGGAGATGAAAAAAGCGATTATTGAGGCCCGCAAAAGAAAAATTTCTCTCGCATTCATTGATCAGCCAATTCATGTTACTCTACGCAAACTCTCCCAGAAAATAACGTGGGGTGAACGTGTTACATTTGCTCTCGATCTTGTAAAAGGAATTTTCTTCCCAAAAAAAGAATTAAAAAAATGGGGCTGGGCAAAATTTGATCTTCGCACTGTGCCGGAAAAAAAATTAATTCTCGCCATGATGGAGCAATTTCGGACACGATATCCAGCTTTATATTCGATCCTTGTGGAAGAACGAAATGTGTACATGGTTCAGAAAATAATACATTTATTAAAAGAAAATTCGGGCAAGAAAATTCTGGTGATTGTTGGCGCTGGTCATGAAAAAGGGATGAAAGAATTATTATTGAAAGTGGATGTAGTGTAAAACAAAAGACATTATCACTATCAAGTAAAAACAAAGAAAGATATATAAAGAAGGATACCATTTAAGGAAATGGGTAGCAGTGACAAAGAGCTAACGGTCTCACGACCGAGGAAAGTCCGCCCACCTGTTATCAGCAATGATGACAACAAGCTACTCCCATAAGGGAGGTGGAGAAAACCCACGGCTCTGGCTACGAAACGACACGTCCATACTTAAGGATGACCATGGCGAAGCTTTCAGTGATGAAAGTGAGTTAACCCAGAGACGTTGAGTATGGGAACGATGAGACGGCGAAACCTTATGCTGGTGCAAGTTCAAGGGAACGCTGAGTAGAATGCTCTTAATGACCATCGATGCTCATCTCGAGCATTTCGGGTCTGACAAAAGGCGGCTTATGTCACTCTACTCAACCTTTAATGGTTGAACACCTATAAAGACTGGTTCTGAGGTTCATAGAGGAAAAACATGAAAATATACTAAAAATCATTAGAAATCAAACATATTAATGATTTTTATATATATAAAATGCGCCAAATAATGTTCGAATTCTAGCGCATTTTAGTATATTACATATAGACTATGAATCATCGGAGAGAACAATTTTTAGAATTATTGCGCAAAAGCATGAAGTAGAAAATAAATATCTTCTTGTCAGCCCCCAAGGAACACGACATACTTTCAATGGACCAGAAGAACTTGCAGATATTGCTAAGGAATATGATGCGCTAGTTCTCAATAGAGAAACATTAACTCAGCGAGGAAAACAAAAACCAGATTTAACAGACTATCTAGCACAACTCCAGAATGCTAGCTATAAAGGGAAAGTTGCAGTGACAACGACTATGGGTGAAGCAATGATTACAGCAGAGATAGAAGCCTTTCCCTACGTGATTTGGTTTCATAAACCGGGACTATACAAGACTCTGATAGGATTGTTAGAGAAGAGATAGTTTCTGGAAAAATGCCAGAAAATAACTAAATCTTTCCAAAAACCTTATAAAATACTTCTCTTCTTACCAAAGTATGGCTGACGACAAGATTCGTTTACCTTCAGGACAGGGAGGATTGACCCGTTATTTTGATGAATATAAATCCAAAATCGAATTTTCTCCTGGAACGGTTATTGTGATGGCCGTGGCGATTATGATCCTGGTTCTTCTCCTCCATCAGTTTGGAGGCAGTTTCTTTCAGTAAAAATGTTTTCCGGCATGAATCCACGGAAAATGCAGCAAATGATGAAGCAGCTGGGGATTCAACAAACGGAAATTCCCGCTACTGAAGTGATTATTAGAACCAAAGAAAAAGATTTCCGCATCGCGAATCCTTCTGTTTCCAAAGTCAACATGATGGGCCAGGAAACATTCCAAATCACGGGAGAAGTCGAAGAAATGGAACGAGACACCACGCCAGTTATTTCCGATGAAGATCTTGAAATGGTCATGAAACAAGCTGGTGTGAACAAAGAAGAAGCCCGCATCGCCATTGAAGAAGCTGCAGGAGATCTCGCTGAAGCGATTATGAAACTAAAAAATAAACAAGAAATAGAGTGATTTTGATATATTTTTATATAACCTCCTTTATTCAAATACCATGCCATTTCCTGCAGAACACTTTCAAAAAGCAAAATTCAAATACGATGCCGCTTTCCACCTCTTTAAAGTAACCTATCCTCTTATCAAAGATTCTCGACTTCTTCTTGGGGTTATAGATAATATTTTTGAATCGATGCAAGCGGCCATGGATGGCTTGTTAGAATTTGAAAGATCTAATCATCGTCTTCTCGGCAGCCCGCAAGAATTTGAAAGTAAAATGCTCATTTTCCGCAATAAAGTCGTCCCTTTATACAATATCCCTTTCCGCTACATTGGCGTGATGAGCACGGCTAAGAAAATCCTCAACACTCACAAGAAAGCCTCCGTAGAATTCCAAAGGGGAGGGAAAATGGTTATTTGTAATAATAATTATCGAGAGATAGAACTCGTCACCGTAGAAAAAGTTCAGGAATTCTTGCAGCAGACACAAGAATTTTTCGCTCTTTCAGAGAGCATAACAAAAAAAGATACTACATAAAAAAACAGTTTTTCCTAAGTTCCGCTCTAAAAAAGCCGCCGCCATGACGCCGACTTTTTTTTTGCATTCAACAGAGTCATTTCTTATAGAAAGACATAAAAAGGATGCTCTCCTTTATATCTCTTCTGTAATCATGAACGAGTACTTATTGGAAGCGCGGGAGGAATTAAAAAGGTTAGAACACATCATTTTTGTTAGTTTGAAATACACCAGAACTGTTGATGTCATTCTCAACGCTTTAAATAGGATGGTCAGCACATTCGATTGGATTCTCGAAGCGTTCTTGGAGAAAGCCAAAGAAGAAGGGAAAATTGCCGTCCTCCCTAAAAGCCCTGCATTGCGTGCCCGCAAAGTATCTGAACTTTATGCCGATGATCGACAACTTCTCAAATACATTGAATTTTATATGTTTTTAAAAGCAATCCTTAATGAAGACCAGAAAAAAAGAGAAGAATTCAGAAGGCACGTGACGTTGATTGTAGAATTACCCAATGCCACAGCAGAAATTAAAATTGATAATCTTACCAACGCAGAAAAATATATGCATAAAATTCTGTTATATGCTTGGGAAAAGATTGTTGGGAAAATCCAAGAAGAAGATGAAGATAAGTTCTGACTTTTGAGTGATTATTTAGGAAAAACTTTTATATTACTCCTCTCAAGTGCTGTGAATGGAAGTATTACTCTACGCGCCGCAGTATTCAGGAAATCTCGGAAGTATCGTCAGAACGAGTGCGGCATGGGGTATCGGCCAAATCCATGTCGTTGATAAACATCATTTGCTCGCTCATAAGACTACACGAAAGCTAAGGAAAAGAGTTTCTATGGGTCACGATGATGAAGTAAATCTTATTCCAATCATGGATGCCGAGAAATTTATGGAAAATTATAAACATCCATTCGCAACCACTTTAGAAAATGCTAAAAGACTGGGAGACTCTTCTTATGATCTCAAAATTCCAGAAGATGCTTTGATAATGTTTGGTAACGAAAATACAGGTTTGCTGGAAGTGCTGCTAAAACAAGAGAGAGTTCAAAAAATAACAATCCCTACGAGAAGTCCTGATCATTGCTTCAATCTTTCCGTTGCCTATGGAATTGTCATGTATGAAGTTCTACGACAACATCCCCATCATTTCCCAAGATAAACCTAACTCTCTGTATCTTTTCCACAACGATAAGGTTTGATGACACTGTCAAGGAGTAAAATTTATAAATTGGCCTTCTCTTTTAGTAGAAATGACGCAAGGAGATATAGTCTTTCAAGGTATGCAAGTTCCTGATATTTTATGTCATGGTACAACAATGCAATTTGTTAACCGATTCAGACAACCTGATGGAACGTATCGTGTGGATGTTCTAAATGAAATTTGCGCTAGAGATGGAGACGTCCGTGCCTGGCCTAAACATATGAGGCCTGGATGGGAGCATGCCACGTTGGTAATCGATTCTTTTCGAGCCTATGAAGGTCTACGCGACATTGTTGCTGGTTGTGTTTTTAAATTTGATTTTTTACCTCCCGGATCTTATGCTGTACTTGGAGAAAGCGTGTGGAGAGATCCAATGTATAATAATGACAGAAACTCATTAAAATATGAGATTGCTATAGATAAGTTAGCCAAATGTTTAAGGGAGACACGTACTATTCAATTTAACTTTTAGTTATAGCGTTAGCAATCTCCACTACTCTCTTACATTCCTTTACATCATGCACTCGCACGATATCCGCACCATGGAGAATACAGGCTGTCACAGCAGCCAACGTTCCTTCTAAACGTTCTTCAACAGGTAAATCCAGTATTTTTCCGATAAATGATTTTCGAGACGGACCAACAAGAAGAGGAAACCCTAATTTCTTAAACTCATTCAAATCTTTAATTATTTTCAAATTATGTTCTATTGTTTTGCCAAAACCAATTCCAGGATCAATGATAATCTGCGATATTCCTTTTGATTTAGCTTTCTCCGCTTGCTTCTGCAGATATCCTTTAATTTCTTTAATAACATTTTCATACACTGGATTTTCTTGCATAATCTTAGGCATTCCCAACATATGCATTATCACAACGGGAACATTATACTTTGCCGCGACGTTTATCATTGTTTCATTTCGCAATCCCGTAACATCATTTAGAATATGAACGCCTCGTTTCAAACACTCTTCCGCAACTTCCGGTTTCATCGTATCGATGGATAATGGAATGTTAATTTCTTTGAGTAACCGTTCAATGACAGGAAGAACTCGCCGTAACTCTTCTTCTGCCGAGACAATATCCGAACCAGGACGAGTGGATTCCCCACCGACATCAATGATATCTGCACCCTCTTGCGCCATTTTTTGGGCATGCGCTACCGCTTTTTCGACTGAAGTGTATTTCCCGCCGTCACTAAAAGAATCAGGCGTGACATTCAGGATGCCCATAATTAATGGTTTATTTAAAGTGAGGACATGATTACGGCAGATGAGTTTCATATCCTTTTTTTAAGAGGTATTTTTATAAATATAACGTACAAATATACAGAGAAAGCAGGAGGGAGAGTATGTATTATGATTATTTTGGAAATGGACATTATATGTTGAGATTTGAGCAGGGGGAAAAACTCAGAGCTAAGTTCGAACAATTCTTGGATCATGAAAAAATAACTTCAGCTGTATTCAAAGGATTGGGCGCTTTTTCTGAAGTTGGGTTGGCGTATTGGGATCCAAAAGCAAAAGTATATGTCAATTGTAATCCTACTCCCGGGGGGATATTTGAAGTATTATCAATAATGGGAAACGTTTCTTTGGAAAGAGGCACGAGAAAAATCATTATCCACAAACATACTTCTATAGGAAACACAAACTATCAAGGATTGGGTGGCCATATAACAGAGGCCATAATACATCCCACATTAGAAGT
>CAZCXW010000009.1:0-32377 GCA_964502785.1 uncultured Methanosarcinales archaeon
CTTCTTCCGCCTCCCACACTCTTCGCGGCTGATTAAAATCAAGCAATTCCTGCACTTCTCCTCTCAGCGCCTGCGCATCATCTTCCAGATCAAGCGTCTGGCGATGCACATTTGCCGGACCATCGTCTTCTAAATCTTCTAAAAAATCATCAATATCATCTTCCAATTCCTTCGTCTTCTCATAAAGTTTTTCCAGACGATCTTTATATCTATTAAATTTGTTATCATCCCGATCTAATCGTGCTTCAATAAATTCTCTTTTGTAATCACGATAATCATCATAATATTCGTTGTAATCGTCTCTCAAATGATCATACTTTGCTTCTTCTGCTGTTTGTGCTGACACGAGAGAACCGACTGTAAGAATAAATAAGAGCAAAAATCCAACGATAACCTTGCTGCCTGCCATTATTTTTTTAGGTTAAGGCTTCTTTATAAATTTTTCTTAGAATTCTACTTTAGAGTAGCGACTCTGTTAAAGAATAACTTCTCCCCTGTTTAATTTAGGAAGGAAATTAATAATCGTCTTCTCTTTGTAACGGGCGCAGCCGATCGTATTATTTTGATACTGTAATACTAGCAATTTGCTTTCTTCTCCTAAATCTTTGCTTAAATCAAGCCCTTGGAAGTATTCCTTGACCTCTTCTGGTGTCAGTTGGAGAAGATTTTTTATCTTTTTCCCCGATTTCTCCGCTTCCTGCACCAATAATTGCGCCCCTTCCTTGCTTAATCTCACTTGTTTGTCCCGCACTTCAGCAACATAAAGGCCGATCCTATCGATTCTTAATTTCTTAAGGTCAACTTTAATTAAATCATTGTTAATGATAAACAAGCGGTCTTTTTCATTGAGAAGATATGCATAATCCCCTTCCCAGAAATAACCAAATTCATGTATACATTGCTCCCGAATGTGTTTGATCTCTTTAGCATTAAGAATTTTATTTTGCATTTCTTAACCTACCCCCCATACTGGATTATTCTTCCTTTTCATCTCTGCAATTTCTTTTAGAACCTCGATCTCCATCTTTGAAAGATATTTTTTCAATTCTTTCAGTTTCTTGAAATCATCTTCCGGCAGATCAGTATACAAAAAATCCCCTTCATTAATTTGTCTTCCCACCGTCACTTTGTCAAGAGCCATCGCTAATTGTTTTCCTTGTTCGGCAATGGTCACCGATTCCTGCCCTTCTTTCATGCTCTTCACCAAAGTCAGATGCTCCCCATCTTCTTTCATGACAGGATCTCCTGTTTTAATCCTTCCCACTTCAATCTCCACTCCGACGATCGCCGGATTATTCTGGCGGAAAACATATCCTTTAAGGATAAGGAATTTACAAGGACGCACTAATTTGCTTAACTCTTGCAGCTCAATCCTCTTTTTGAATGTTTCAGTATATTTTTCATATTCTTCAATAACCCGGTAAATAATATCATAAGAAATAATCTTCAAATTTTTTGTCTTGATGTAATCCTCTAACTCCGGTGGAGATTTTACATTAAAACCTAAAAGAACACCATACATTTGATCTTTTTCCTGGATTGATTCGAGATTGGATAAATCTTTTTTAGTGATATTCCCTAACGAAGCAGAAGAAATGGGGATTTTCTTCTCTGAAAGAAGTACCCGCAGCGCTTCCAATCCTCCTAGTGTGTCCGCTTTAATAATTACTCCTACCGCATCGCTTTCTTCCATCACCACTTCTTGAATCTCTTGCTGCACTTCCTCTTTCAAAGCTTCAATATCTTCCTGTTTTCCAGAGCATCCTCGCAGGGGCATTCCCGCCATCGCTTTCTCTAATCCTGGAGCAATAATCTTTACTCCCGTTGCTGCCATGGCTTCTTTCACTTTTTTGAAACTGCTTTTTTTCTCCCGCATTTCCGTAAGTTCTTCCGGTTCTAGTAATGCCCTTACCCTTAAAATTAAAGGCCCGTCCATATTCCCAACAATTAATGTATCATTAACTCGTAGCGTGCCATTATAGATAATTGCATCGATGGCCGTGCCCATCCCTTTTTCTTCTTTTACTTCTAAGATTGTTCCTTTTGCTGGTCCTGCTTCTTCGATCACCAGTTTTTGTTCCAAATACTTTTGTGCTAAGCCGGTAAGAACCATCAACAATTCCGGTATTCCTTGCCCTGTGTGTGCTGAGATGGGCACCAATGCAATTTGTTTTGTGTAATCCTGAACTCTGTCAAAGCGTTCCGACTGCAATTCATGTTCATGAAACTGCCCAACCAGTTCATACATTTTTTTCTCAAACTCAGCTTGAAGCTGATAATCTAAATTATTGATATTCTCTAACAGCAGCTTAGCAGGATCATATTTCCACCCCGCCAATAAGTCAATCTTATTTGCAGCTACGACAAAAGGGACTTTATGAGCTTTCAAAATTTCAATAGATTCAATCGTTTGCGGTTTAAATCCTTCATTGATGTCTACGACAAGAATCGCAATATCCGCTAAGCTTCCTCCTCTTTTACGTAAGGATGTGAATGCGGCATGACCGGGAGTATCAATTGTAAGCAGTCCTGGGACGGTGAGCTTATCCTTAAAAACATTCATTAATGATCCGCAGATTTTCTTAATCGTTTCAATGGGGATAATGGAAACACCGATGGCTTGCGTAATTCCTCCCGCTTCTCCTTTGGTCACTGCCGTCTGCCTAATTTTATCTAACAATGAAGTCTTTCCATGGTCAACGTGACCTAAGGTTGCAACTAAAACTTTGCGGATTGCCATCAGTAACCCTGAACTGAAGATTATTTTTAAACTTAACGAGCAGGTTTGACAGAAAAATTTAAATATAAATACTATATTTAAGTAGTAACATGAATTCAACTCGGCGAACGTTTCTACTGTCAGTGATTATGGCTCCCGTCACTCTGCCATTTATTGGCTGCGGTGAGCAGACTAAGATTGGAAGAGTTCCTTCTTTGCCCGATGGCGGAATTTTGTATTCAGATGTTCATATTGGCGCGGATGCCGGTGCATTTACCGATGCGCGCGCTCCGGATGCAGAATCAGATGTTGCAGATGCTGGAATTGCCTGTCGTATAAAATTTGAATGGTACAATGATTTTGAAAGTCCCTTCTGCCGACGCTTCTACGAAGACTCTCTTCCTTCGATTAAAACTGATTACGGTTCTCAAGTTGACGTCGTAATCCATCATTTTCCCCTTCCGGAAATTTTTCCGAATGCCTATTTTGCCGCCGTCGCTGCCGAATGCGCGCTTCGCCAAGGAAAGTTTTGGGAATATGCAGATCTCCTTTTTCAAAATCAAGGGAATTTAACCGATCGCAACCTACAGCAATTTGCATCCAACGTAGGCCTTGATGAGAGAATCTTCAATGAATGTTTTGATGCAGGTTCCAATGGAATTGCTCAAACGCAAGTTCAAAATGATAAGAATAATGGTCAAGATCGTGCCGTTCGAGGTGTTCCTACGTTTTTCATCGGTCCACAAAATCTCCGTATTGATGGCGCTAATCCTTACGTCCAATTCAAGTCCGTTATAGAAGAAGCATGCGGGCGGCAATAATAATACCCATTTCTAATTTTTCTATAGGACCTATGCTTGGCCATAAACCAATAATTTTTAAACTTCTCTTCTTCTCAGAACCATGATGTCTCTCATAACTGAACATTCCTCTAAAATACAAATTACTTTTCCAGAAAAAGATGTTCATCGTAAAATGGACGTCTTTTACAATCCTCTTATGGCATCGCAGCGTAGCATCACCATCCTTCTCCTCAATTCTTTGGAAAAAAAAGAGATGAACATTGCCGATCCCCTTGCTGGTTCCGGCATCCGCGCCTTGCGTTTTATGCAGGAATTAAAAAGCAACAAAATCAGGCATCTCTTTGTCAACGACCTTAAAGAGACGTTCCAAAAAACATTTACCCAAAATATCGAATTGAATAACCTAAAAAAAAGTACAAATATTCATCTCTCAACCGAGGATGCTTCCTTATTCCTCCTGAATCAGGTTCATCACTGTAAAGACATTGAAAAGTATTGCGGCTATTTTGATTATATTGAAATTGATCCTTTCGGCACCCCTAATCCATTTTTGAATGCTGCCATCGCCAGAATTAATCGTCACGGCCTTGTCGCCGTCACCGCCACCGATACAGCGGCATTAACAGGAACTTATCCTAAAGTAACACAGCGTAAATACTGGGCAAAATCCTTGAAAAATTATCTCATGCACGAACTTGGCTTGCGTATTCTTATTCGTAAAATTCAGTTAATTGGCATCCAATTTGATAAAGCATTAATTCCTATTTTAGCTTATCATAAAGACCATTATTTCCGGATTTTCTTCATCTCAGAGAAAGGCAAAGAAAAATGCGACACTCTCGTAAAACGACACCAATATTTTCTTTTTAATCCAGAATCATTAGAATTTACAACCTCTTTCTACAACCAACAAAATGGCTTTGAATTTGCCGGCCCTTTATGGACGGGGAATCTCTCTGATAAGAAATTAATCCAAAAAATGGCGAAAGAAAACCCCTTCCCTGAAGAACAGAAATTTTTAGATTTATTGAAAGAAGAAGCAAGAATAGATCAAGTAGGATTTTATGATTTGCATTCTTTTGCCAGAAAATATAAAATGGATGCGCCGAAGATGGATTTTGTTTTATCAAAAGTCCATGGCGTGCGAACTCATTTCAGTGGTACGGGCATAAAAACAAAGTGTCCTTTTAATGAAATCAAAAAATTGTTTTCTTCTATACATTTTTAAATGGCGTTCAAATTTACCTTTTATGTCAAAAAATCAGCATATTAAACGCTCATGACCAATAATGATTTAATTTCCCTCGTCGCTGAAAATAAACACTATCTCAAAGTTAGATCCCCTCGTGATCCACAAGTTCTCAATGCCATGCGTCGCGTCGATCGCGCTTTTTTTCTTCCACGCTCGCAGCAATCATATGCGTATGAAGATGAGCCGCTCAGCATCGGTTATCGTCAGCCCTGCGCTAAACCATCTTTGGTTGCGCTTATTACAGATCTTTTAGACCTAAAAAAGAGCATGAATGTCCTCGAAATTGGCACTGGCTGCGGATACCATGCGGCCATTGTCGCTGAAGTTATTGGCCGCAAAGGCCATATCACATCTGTTGAATACATTCCTCAATTAGCCCGCCGCGCCCGCTCTAATCTCGCCCAGCATTTCGGCGAAGCGTGGAGAGAAAAGGTGAGCGTCCATCGTGGTGACGGTTCGGTTGGTTATGTCAAAGACGCTCCTTACGATAGGATCTATTTAGCGGCAGGTGTTAACATAAAATCTTTCAAACCTGAGCTCATTGCTTCTCAGTTGAAGTCGGAAGGAATTCTGTTGTATCCCCAAGAAAAAGGGGGAATCATCAAAGAAAAATATTCCAAGGATGTGCGTATTTACTCTCAGCTCTGCTCCCCAGACAAAGATGGCTTTTGGTTTGTTCCACTTCGAGGATTTAATGTTTAATGTATCCTCTCATACCTTCCCACCAATTCCGCTTTAGCGAGTATGTGCCCTTGCATCGCTTTCTCCACTTCTACTTTAGTGGCTCCTTCTTTTAGATTTAACATAACATCTAATGCATATAATTTGAAGAAATACCTATGCTCTGTATCTGGCGGACATGGGCCTTTATACTTGAAATTTCCTCCCGTTCCTTTCCCATGAATTCCTTCAGGTTCTTTTCCTTCAGGAATTTCTTTTGTCTCCGGTGGAATATTAAAAACAATCCAATGATCCCATATCTTTCCTGCCGGTTTTACCGCATCCGGATCATCCATAATCAACACTACACTTTTTGCTTCTTTTGGCACATCTGCTATTGTTAACGGCGGATTGCTATTTTCTCCATCACAGGTATATTTTGAATCGATTTTTTGATTCTGCTGAAACGTCGAACTTGTTAGTTCCATGCCTTTCACCTCATTATTTTGTTCAACTTTAGTACAGCTTATTAAAATCCTCGGAATTTTCCACCAGTCTATGACTGGTGGCTTCAACGTGGAAAATTCTGGGAGCCAAAAAGCTCTGGCTTTTGGATCCAAAAACAATGTTTTTGTGAGTCAGAAAACCGCCCCGAGCGAAGCGAGCATGCAAAGAAATCCGCTGATTTCTTGCACAAGAAATGCGCGACATTTCTTTGTGCCATCCGGTCTCTGACCGGTGGTGGGCGGTTTTCTTTGACAAATCACAATAACAAGCATTATTAATGCAGGTTTCATTTGATATTATCCAGTGATGAACATATTTAAAGATTCTTATTTTTCAGGTTAATCTTTTTAAAGAAAAGAAACAATTTCAGGAAAATAACTTTTGGAGGAAGATAACATGGCAGAACTGCAGTTTGAAGGATATTCTCCCTTCGACAGAGGAAGAATTTATACAAAAGATGGTGAATCATTCAGTAAAATCCCTCTTCGAGAAATTCTTATGGTTGAAACTTTTACGGAACCTACGAAAGACGGCGTAATTGATTATCTGGTTAGTGAAGCATCTAAAACATCAGTTTTATCTTTGCCTTCTAGTATGGAGCAGGATGTAAAGACGTTAAGAGATCTCATTCGTGTACTGCCAACTCAAATCCTGACTCATCTTAAAACAAGAGATTCTAATTGTTTGACTTTTGTCGGACAAAATACTCCTGCGAGAAAGATTGAACAAGGAGAAAACGCTAGACGCTATCTGCATATTCAATATGGTGCCATTCCCCTTGACTTCATTAGCGCGCAGCCAGCAGCATCCGTTGATGCAGATTGGTACGAAGCAATACTCCCTCGATTAAGTCCTTCACCAGTAGGTGTTACCATGACCATGCAGTGGGGTATCACAGAACACCCTCCTCAGCAGGAGGAAACTCAGCTTCAAGTCAACATTCTCCAATTTGCTAAAGTAACCGAAACAGTAAGTATTGCCTATGCTGGAGTACGTGACCTATTCCCAGACTTTTCTTCAGTAAAAGACGCTACGGAAGATCATCTGAAAAGTGCTTCATTGCCAGCCGTGAAAGCATTGTATCAAAGGGTTGCTCAAGCAATAGCTCAAGAAAAAGCTCGTGAAAAAGAAAGTCGAGAAATAAGAAGAATCCTTCTTGATCAAGATCCAACGCACCGCCGATGAGATTTAATATTTTTGTTTCTTCTCTCATTTTTGAATAAAGAGAATTTTGCAAAATTGATTTCCTGCTCTAAATTTGTAGAATTTTACGCATAAATTGCAAAGTTATCTGTCAGAACACAAAAGGGAAAATGATCCCTTTTTGTGCAAGAATTTTCTGCTTCAAAGAAGAGAAGTTCACCACCAATCAAAGAAAATGGTAGAAAATTCTGTGCATTTTGAGTTGTCAAAAAACAGGGTTTTTTACTCCCAGAATTTTCCGATATGTAAACTTAATAAAAAATTCTGAGGATTTCAAAATTCTCTAAATAATAACATTTCTCTAAAGAAGATTTATAATTATCAAAAACGTCCCTCCTAAAATGACTGGTGATGCACGTCAATTATTCTTAGGATACCAGGCTATTGAAGAGGGAAAAGTACACTTGGGTATGGATATAATAGGGGGAATGATTACCCAAAAAATACTTTTTCCTTACACCTTCACAGAGTCGACAGAAGAAGGTGTTATAAAGTATCTCAGTGAAGAAGCCTCTGGGGCATTGGCCAATCTCGCCTTGAATTTGCCCGAGACCTTGCGTCCCCAAAGAGAAAAAAGTGAATCCATTGAAAGTCGGATTCGCGCCCTGCCTTTTCAAATGCTGACCAAAATCGCGTTGCGGGATAATGGTTATGCGACATTCATAAAACACAATACTCCCGCCAGAGTTCTGCCGACAGGAGAAACCCCGGCTCGGTATGTGGAAGTTTCCTACGGCTTGGTGCCGTTAGCTTTAGTTGAAGCTTCTCGGGAAATGGGGGTTGACATCAATTTTGAATGGTACGGACAAATCCTTCGCCAGTATAAAAGCGACTTCATTGGACCAAAATTAACTCTCTGCTGGAAATTAAATGCTCTGGGAAATCTCCCGCCTATTAATGAACTTATTTTTAATGCCTATAACGAAGGATATAACACTTTGTTAAATGTAGCCTCTGTCGTTTATCAAGGCTTAACGAGCTGCTGGCCAAATCCCGCCTTCAGCGATATTTCTCACGAAAAAATAAAAGAAGCTGCCTCTCCCGCGGTTGATGCCCTGCAACGATTAATTGATAGTCAGAAATTAAAAAAAGGATCTTCGGTGAAGAAAGTGCGAATTCATACAGCATCGAAAAAGGCTGGAAAAAACGATGACAAGAAAGCAAAAGTAAATTAATAAAACCAGCTCGCAGCTTACCCCAATGCTAAATCCATTTTTGCTACTTCTGCTGACTGCACTTCCTTAATTTTCTGCATCTCTGCGGCGATGGCCTCAAAATCACGATTCTCTATCGTATACATAGCCATAATCAGAACTGCTTTCAGGCCAAAAGCGATGGGCTCTTCCTTAGCCTGCGTATCGCCTAATGCTCCTTCAACCTTTGCAATTTCCTGCGCCCTCCTCTTGATAGCCTCTAAATTAGCGTGCGGAGATTCCGGCATTAGTTTAAATGTAATCACTGCTCTTGCCATGTTTCAACACCTCAATTTGGCCCAGTAAAGTTGCATTCCGGGCAGGAATATTTAATTGCATTTACCCGCGCATACGAACTGCGGACAATTTCAAACTTGCCGCACTGCGGGCACAGAAACGACGCTGCGCCATGGTCATTCTCAATTCTTTTTTTTGTGGAAATACATATTTTTGCATCCATAAAAGCCACAGAACGAGATTTATTTATAAATGTTTTTCAGGCAAATGGGGGAGTGTTGACTTGGAGTTAAACAAACCAATAGTCTTAGCAATAATCTACAAGCCAGAAATTTTAGACATCTTCGGTGTGGTTATGGAAAAACATGAAGATAATATAGAAAAAAAGATCATGACTTGTTACTAATTTATTTTTTCTTCCACACTAATTACATTATTTTCCATTTTAAATCCCACCGACAGGAATTTCTCTACGACATAAATATTTGTAAGAGTATGATCATTAACTTTGTTCCCTTGAATGGAAGAACCAGGCAGCAATCCCATGTAAAGAATTAATTGATCCATCAAATGCGCATCCACCGCCGCTTCAGCCTCGATTTCTTTTTCCAGTTCCTGCGCCGCTTCTCTCCCAATTTCTTCAGAACTCTTCCCTTTTTCAATGAGCGCGTCTCCTCCCAACAAAACAGGATTGTCATAATCCACGCGTCTTTCATTGCTGAATACTCCCCATAACAGAATCTCTCCGCCGATGCTTCGGGCTTTTGTATATTCTACTCTTATATTTAGGGGGGCTTTATAATCTTTCAAGACATTTTCCGCTGCCTTTTTAATCCTCTCTCCTACTTCCTTTTCTTGCAACTCCAAAGAAACATTAACAATCCCTTTTATCTGCTCTAATTTTCCTTGCTTGCACAATGAAATCTTTACCGTTTTATACTTCATTTCTTCCAGCAAAGCAGGTACTGACGCAAATTCATCCACTTTAAAGCGCGGTGTAATTTCCACCACCGCTTCTCCCCCTCCTTGCGGATAATATCCACGTTTTAATATCTTCAGTTCTATTTTCTCTACGAATCGCAGCAGCTGAGGAAAAAGAATATTTTGAATATAATCAACAGAAGCCTGCCATTTTCCGCAAGTCCCTCCTTTAAGCTTAAATGTCACTTTCCCTGGCGCAAAGAGCGCTGGCAGCGTCAGAGATTGTAAAAGCAAAGCAATACTCCCCGCCGTCCCGATATCAAACTCAAAAACTCCTTTTTGGATTTTTCCCGGCCTAAAATATAATTCTGTCGAACCAATCTCTACTTTATTCGTTACGGCATTGCCTAACTGCTGCAAAGCGTGGATTGCCGTCAGATGCTGCGCTTTTAATCCTGGCTCGTCTCTCCCAGCGCGGATATTTGTTACTTTAAATTCTTGTCCCGTTAAGGTCGCAAGAGCCAGCGCCGTTCGCACCAACGCGCCGCCACCTTCTCCATAGTTGCCGTCTAATTCAATCATTGTTCTTCAAAAAGATGCCCCATCTTTTCTTTTTTTGTAAGCAGATATCGCCTGTTTTCCTCTGTTGGTCTGGTCGTCAGAGGAATTCTCGTGACTAAAATTCCTTTTTCATTTAAGACTTCTTGTTTTTTTGGATTATTTGTCAGAAGCCGAATCGAAGAAATTTTTAAATCATGGAGAATTTCCGCCGCCACGGCAAACTCTCTTTCATCATCATTAAACCCCAGCGCGTTATTGGCTTCTACTGTATCTAAACCTTTATCCTGCAGGGCATACGCTTTTATTTTATTGAATAATCCTATGCCTCTTCCTTCCTGCCGCAAATAGACGAGAATGCCTCCTTCCTCACCGATGATCTTTAACGCTTTTATCAGTTGGGCTTGACAGTCGCAGCGCAGCGAATGAAAAACTTCTCCCGTCAAGCATTCGGAATGAACGCGCACTACGCAATTATTTTTTGCTTCTTTAATTAACACCGCATGCTCTTTCTGATCAGACGTTTTGTAAATATGCACTGTGAATTCCCCAAACTTTGTGGGGAGCTTGGCCGAAGCCGTTTTCATAATCATCATCGCTCTAAGAACGTTCTGATATAAATTAATTTAGGATTATTTTTCTAGAGAAAAGTTTATCCTTCATAAAATAAGTGACGGCAAACCGTTTCCTTTTTGAGGTCAACGCCATTCGGAGCAAAACCTTAATAAAATAACTATTTTTCTAGTGCTTTGTGGGGCTGTAGTATAACCTGGTAGAATAAGGGCCTCCAGTACTGGAGGATTGAGCGTCAAGCGATGACAATACCTTCCCCTGTGGTTAGCCTTTGATCTGGGGATTAGCAAGCACGCGCTTGTTATTCAGAAATTCAAATCCCAGCAGCCCCACTTTTATTTAGTTATCAGTGTCCCTTCTATTTTATATATTTCTTTAATATTACTCGCATTATGTCTCAAAAAAGAGGTCGTGATTGGTCGCTTCTTACTGCCGCTGCCCTCCTCATTGGCACCGTGATTGGCGCGGGAATTCTGGGCATCCCTTACGTTGTCGCCAAAGCCGGCTTTTGGTACGGGGTTTTGTTGGTGCTGGGACTGGGCGTCGTTTATGTATTCTTGCATTTATTCCTTGGTGAAATTATTTTGAGAACAAAAGAACAGTACCAACTTACCGGATATGCGGGAAAATACCTTGGCCCATTAGGAAAAAAAGTGATGACTTTTTCTTTGCTCATCAGCCTTTATGGGGCGCTCATTGCCTACATCATTGGCAGCGGAGAAACTCTCTATTATGTTTTTAAAATAGGTTCTCCCAGCGTCTGGTCTATTCTTTTTTTCCTCATCGCTGCAGGCATCATTTACCAGGGAATTAAAGCAGCCGGAAAAACAGAAATGCTTCTTACTCTTTTTCTTATCGGCACAGTGCTGGGCATCGGTATTTTTTCTTTTGAACGTATCCATCTTCAGGAATTCACTTTTTTTCATCCCGCTTTTTTTTTCTTTCCATACGGCGTCATCCTCTTTGCCTATCATGGGACGGCTGCTGTTCCTGAAATGCAGGAAGCTTTAGGCAAAAAGAAAAAATACCTCAAAATGGCTGTTCTCTTAGGTTCCGGCATTCCTATTATTATCTATTTGCTCTTTACCTTTGTTGTTGTTGGCCTGATTGGTTTAGAGAATTTTGAATTGCTGGCGCCTAACCAGCGCATCGCCACCGTTGCCCTTGGCATCTATTCACATCCACTCTTAGGCTTGCTTGCCAACATTTTTGCGACGTTAGCGATGTTCACTTCGTATTTAACTATCAGCCTCGCTCTGCGGGGAATTTATGAATATGATTATAATATCTCAAAAAGAGTAGCTTTTAGTTTAACCGTGCTCGTCCCTTTAATCATTGCTCTTCTTGGCCTTACCTCGTTTATTACGATATTAATGGTCACAGGAACATTGATTGGCGGGTTGGAAGGCAGCTTGATTGTTCTCATGTATTGGAAAGCTAAAAAAAATGGTGATAGGAACCCTGAATATTCTCTAAAAGCCCACTACTTTATTGGTTCCATTCTTCTCTTTTTCTTTATCATTGGAATTATTTATCAACTCTGGCACACCTTTCAATAAGTTTCTTTTCATTCTCCCAAAGCTGGCTGCGATCGCCCATCATTCCAAATAATAGTCAAAGAAAGCAGACCACTGGTGGAAAGAGCAGATTCTATCTTTCGGTTCGTTTAGGCTATATTATTATACTATCCTACAATAGTTCTCATCTGTAGCTACTCTAAAATACTAAAAGCAACGAAACATTTATATAAGACTACGGTTTTGAGCTTCTAAACATACTTTTAAAAGATTTGGAGGAAGATAAAAATGAAGAAGCTAGGTATTTTGGCTTTGTTTGTTTTCAGCCTCTTAAGTGTTTTGGTAAGTGCTTCATTCACGAGCCAAACCTTGCAGGTTGCAAACGTTGAGGTTAACGATATAGATGTTCAGTTGTTAGACCAGGCTCAAATCACCGCTCAAGGTGTAGATGCACGGTCTGGCGTTGTTGTTGATGAAGGCGAAGAGCTTGAAGTAAGCTTGACCTTGATTTCAACCGCAGATATCGAGAATGTTCAAGTGGAAGCGGAAATTAGAGGGTACGAATATGATGATTACGAAGACATTTCTGATCGAGTTCATGTCTTTGATTTGAAAGGAACTGTTGCTGCCCCTTCCCAAAAGAAAGTAAATTTGCGCTTAACATTGCCGCGTAAATTGGAAGACGACAGATACTTATTACGCATTACCGCAGATGATAAGGACAGCCCTTCCTTTGTTGGTTATGTTGTCTTGCAAGTAGAACCGACCAGACATGGCGTTGATGTTGCCGATGTTGTCTTTTCACCAGGCAATGTTGTAAAAGCTGGACGTTCTTTGCTTGCTACTGTGCTTTTGGAAAACTACGGAGATAAAGTAGAACGAGATGTTAAAGTTGTTGTCGAAATTCCAGCTCTTGGCGTGCGCGCTGCTGAATTTGTTGACAAAGTAGATGTCGAAAGCATCGTTGATACCGCTACCCAAAGAACTGGCAGCAACGTTGAATACGAAGACGTGCCTGAAATGTTCCTTGCTATTCCAGCTACCGCTGAAGCAGGCGAATATGAAGTTATCGTCCGCGTCCTCTACGACAATCTTCGTGAAGAAATTGTTCAAAAGCATCTTGTAACCGTTGTTGAGAATCCTATGTTTGCGCCGCAAGAAACCGGGGAACAACGCTTAATTTTAGCTGTTGGCCCGCAAGCGCAAAATGTTCGCATCGGTGAAACAGGAGTATATGCTATTGCTTTAAATAACGAAGGAAAGACCTCTGAAGCATACACGCTTGAACTTGTCAACAATAACTGGGCGACTGCCGCATTAAGCGAATCGCTCATTGTTCTCAGCCCAGGCAAAAATAAAGTAGTGTATGTGGATGTAACTCCATTGTCAGATGCTGCTGTTGGCAGCCATACTTTAAGTGTTGCTGTGAAGAAAGGAATTGATGTCCTTGAAACCGTAACCTTAAACGCTAATGTCGCTGCTGCCGCAGAACAACCGCAAGGAGAGAGCATCAGCTTGCGTAACGGCTTGGAGATTGCCTTAATCGTCTTGGTTGTCTTGCTGATTATCATCGGCTTAATCGTTGGTTTCAGCAGACTCCGTAAAGACGACGATGAGGAGAAAACTTACTACTAAGTAGGAGGCTTCCTCCAAATCTTTTTTTATTTTATTTTTATTTGTATTCTTGGTTAAGAAATGAATAACTTCTGGATAACACAAAGAATCAATTTATCAAAATCTTAATAAATGCATTATTAAAATAATCCGCTATGGCTAAGAAAGTATATCTTATTTCTGGACATCCTCCTCAAGGGGGATTGCCATTTATTGATCAACAATGTTTAAATGAGAGTGAAAATAAAAATGTATTAGTGTTAAATCTTACAACTTCTGATAGAGATAAACTAGCCTCTAAAGAAAGAGCGCTTAAAGATTATTTTATGCAATTAGGCGCAACTCGTGTAAAATTCCTATCGCCAGACACATCAGACTCTGCAAGCAGAGAACTCTTCAAAAGAGCAGGCTTGCTTTATCTTCCAGGAGGAGACACCATAACCTTAATGGATAATATCGGAACAAAAGGATTGGATTCTTTGATTTCTTCGTTTAACGGAATCATCGAAGGGCATAGCGCTGGAGCCTATGTTCTCTGTCCAGAATACCTGAAAATAAGCGAAGAAAATATTCAACTAATTCCCACTCTTGGTTTAGTGCCATTCCATGTAAAAGCGCATTATGAGGAGAAATTGGACCATTCCTTAGAAGAATTATCATACGGAAGGGTAATATATGCTCTCCAAAATGGATCTGCGCTTATTGTCCATGAAGAAAATCTCGAGTTTGTGGGAAATATCTGGAAATTTTATGAAGGAAGGAAAGAGAAAGTCTAAACTTTTCAATCAAACTTTAGTTCGATAACCTTTTTATATCCACTTTCAGCTTCCATGACAAATGAAAGTAGCAATTATCGGTGCTGGTCCCATCGGCTGTTATGCCGGCTACTTATTGGCAAAAGCCGGCCATTATGTTTCTATTTACGAAAATCATGGCCAAATCGGTACTCCTATTCAATGCACCGGACTTCTTACCTCTGATTTTGATCAATTTAATTTTCCTATGGATTCTTTCCTTGTCAATACCTTTTCGCGAATTTCCGTGTTTTCTCCGAACCATCAGCTTGAAATCAAACAGAAAGAATATCTCGTCTGCCGTACACGTTTCGATAATTTCTTTGCCGATCTCGCTAAAAATGCAGGCGCTTCTATTTTTGTAAACCATTCATTTATTCGCAAAGAAGGCAATACTTTGATCATTAAAGATTCGCAGTGTGCTCAGGAAAAGAAAATCAATCCTGATCTCGTCCTCGCCGCTGACGGTCCTTTATCTCCTACCGCAAAAGCGTATGGCTTCTATTATCCTAAACGAGAAAATTATTTTGGTATCCAAGCCACCGTCAAAGGAAACTTTGATCCCACTCAATTTAAGGCCTATTTTGGAGAAAAAGTCTGCCCTGAACTTTTTGCCTGGATTGTTCCTGAATCTCTTACAATTGCCAGAGTCGGTTTAGCGATGCGCAGGAATTCCCGGGAATACTTTGATACGTTCATGAAAGAACATCATTTTAAAGCTCTCGAAATACAAGCTGGCGCTATTCCCGTCTATCATCCTCATCAAGAACTGAAAAAAGATAATTGTTACGTTCTTGGTGATGCCGCGGGCATGGTCAAAGCCACTACATTAGGCGGTTTAGTGCCTGGTTTAAAGCAGGCGGAGATTCTCGCGGATTGTTTAATTCACCACAAAAATTATGAAAAAGCCATCGCTCCACTTGCCAGAAAATTACGGCTTCATTTAGCGGTACGCAAGATTTTTGATAAATTCTCTGATAAAGACTGGGACAGGCTCGTTTCATTTATTTCCCAGCCGAAAGTGCAGAACATCTTTGAGCGCTACACTCGCGATAATCCTCTTCCGCTGGTGAGTATGGCTCTTTTGAAGGAACCACGATTCCTATATTTTGCGAAGCATTTGATTGGATAATTAATATACATCATCCTTCGTCGCATCCGTCGTAATCTCTTCTCCTTTCTTAATATCTTTCAAGGCTACATCACATTTTTTCTTTAGATTCTGGATAGTATTTGGTTTTGGTGAATGATTCACATATCTCTCGGGAACAGAATAAAGATAAATAGCACCCCTTTGCTTATGAGTAAACTGTTTCTCCTCTTCAGGTAGTTGTTGGTATTCTTTTTCCGTCAAAGGTGTAAGATTATACTGTATTACTGCTTCTCCTTTCTTAAAATCTCTCTTCGCAAAAACTCCCTTGCTAAACTGCCCTATTTTTGATTTTTTAATAATTAAATCAGCACCATCTCTATTATCATCCACAAACTCCTTCAACACCTTCACATACTCTTTATTCAGTCCTCCCAAACGAAAGATAACTATTTCTTCAATCCCTATATCTTGCATCAACTGCAGATCACGTTTAAGATCCTGCGGTGATAAAATGGGTTCCCTGCCGAGAATACCGGGAGCGATAGTCCCCAGAGCAACAGATAATTTATTGCCATATTTGTCATGCAATCGTTTAATATTGCCTAACAAAAATCTACCAGCTTCTTTATGCATTGAAGAGTAATACATTACTATTTTTTTATTGCCATATTTACGTGGAGAAAAAGAAACACCGAGGCGTATTAGGAAAAATTCAGCAAGTTTGCTTTTAAGAGGGTATTCACTTGTAGCCATGATTTCCCCATACTTTCTCAAAAAACGCTTAATACGCAGCCTATTGACAAAGAAATGATCGATGCGGAAGAATAATTTAGGATGACGAAACGGAAGTTCCGCATCCCACATAATAAATGGGATTCTTTTAGCTTCTTTAATTTCCTTTATTATCCGCTGCAATGCTTCAGGCTTACTAAAAGGACTAAGCCAATATCCTTCTTCTTTTTTTAACACTGGCCAATACGCAAATGTGATATTCTTTTTCCGATACTTCTGTGCAAGATTTTGAAATTGTTCTAGGCTCTCTACTGCCAGATAAATTGTACTGTTCCAAGCAATTGTCTTTAATTTTGCTATATTTTCTGCCGTAGGAAACTCTTCGAAGAAATTAATTTGCATCTCCAAGCAATACTATTCTAAAATATAAATCTATTTAAAAGCGACAGCGTAGATCTTTTTGATGCCAACTTTATTAGCCTGTTTATCATCTGGAAAAGGAACGTGGAGTGAAGTATTAAAGATAATCAATGCTAGAGAGTGGAGTAAGGTATTTCTCATTACAAATGAATTTGGCAGAGAAAATTTTCAGAATAATCGTTCCTCCATTGAACTGGTAGTCATCGACACATTTAATCCAGATTCCTCAACGATGGCAAAGACGATCATAAAACAGCTTCAAGGCAAGATTAACGACTTTGAAATCGCCCTCAATTTTGCTTCCGGAACGGGAAAAGAACACATGGCTCTCTTAGAAGCTGTACTGCAGCTTGGCTTGAATTTTAGATTAGTCACATTGCGGAACGGAGAAGTAGAAAGTATGGGGATTGAAAAGTAGTCTATCGACTTATTCTTTTCTTTATTTCGTTAATAATTTCATGCCACAGTTGTCCATGAGGCACAAATTTCTCATAATCGCTTTTCAATTCCATTTCGAGTTCATGGAGAGGCATAAATTTTATTTTTTGCACTTCCTCTTTTTGTAACGTCCAATTTTTTATATCTCCTTTAAATTTAAGAAAATAAATATAATAAAACTCATTATTTTTAATATCCCGAAAAATCTGTTTTTGTTTAACGACATTAAAAAACTCCAGCTCTTCTTTTTTAACGGTTAATCCTATTTCCTCTTTTATTTCACGCAAAGCAGATAATACTGGTTCATCTCCCGCGCTGATATGCCCGGCGACTGACACATCCCATTTATCGGGAAATAATAATTTATCATGCGCCCTCAATTGAACAAGAACTTCTCCGTTAGGACTATAAATCCAGATATGCACTGCTCTATGCCACAATCCTTTCTTATGCGCTTCACTTTTTAATTTCTGAACACCTAAAAGAATATTGTTTTCATCGCAAATATCAATTAATTCATCGGCCATGCCCAAAACTTTAGGGTTTCTGCTTATAATTTTTTCCGTCAGAAAGTGGTCGTTTCCATTTCTCGGGAATTAATCCTTCCATAACCTCAAATCATTTTTCAGATTTTTTCCATTTAAGGAAACCTCGCAAATAGAGACCAAACAAAACTATGGAAGTGACTCCATTAGCAATACTTCCAATCTGAAAACTAAAAATCAATGAGAAAATTGCCGAAATCGTTCCTATGATGAATCCCCCTCTTTTCTTATCGCCAAGCAGAGAAATTCCGACAAACACCGTTAACGTAATGAGCCAATCAATACTATAATATTGAAAAGCGTAATATTTTATTTGTTCTATTATTGCCATATGTCAAAAACCACCAGTCAGACGCACAGTGAAACATAGATTTCACTGGCGCACAAGAAGCAGCGGCTTCTTTGTGGACAGGTGGTATGACGTTCATAACGTCATGCAGAGTTTTTGAGCACCCCAGTATTCCACTGGTGTTCCACCAGTGGAATATCTGTGGTTTTAAATCTGTAAAGAAAGTATATAATAATATCTCTTTATCCTTATCATCATTATTCCTTCCTCAAATACTCCTTTGCTTTCATAATTAACACGCAACTCGGCCCATGGATAATCTTGCTTTCCATAACCATTGTAACAGCCTTAGTTAACGTCGTCTTGTACATTTCAATCTTCTCCGTCGCCTCCTGTTTATGCGAAGTAAACTGTAGTTTCTTTGCTAGGAAAAGATAAGCTGGAGCATGCACAATATTCGTAAACGGATGCATAACTCCAAAGTCAATTATTTCTTCTGCGATAATTCCCAATTCTTCCAACAATTCCCGTTTCGCAGCTTCCAGTGGTTTTTCCTCTTCATCAATTCCACCGCTTACCGTTTCAATACATTCTTTTTCTAAAGCATATTTATATTCTTTAACCAAATACACATTTCCTTGCTCATCAATGGGTAGAATAGAAATTCCCGGCAATAATTTCACGACGCTAAACGTGCCAAGCTTTCCATCAGGACGGATCACAGAATCCTCAATAACTTCCATCCATGGTGTTTTGTAACGCACAACTGAACCTTTCACAACCCATGGTCCTTTTTGTCTCGTCATGTTTAATACAACATTATTCCATACCAGAAATACAACAATCGGTCAACAGCTTTCACAATATCTTCTCCCTGCCCGCTGATCTTAACACAAGTGTCAAAAAATTCTACTGTAGGAGCTTTATCTTGAAAGTTAAGTTCCACGACCGGCCTGCCATTTGCCGTTTCGCACGTAATAATTGTTCTATTCTCGCAGATGGGATCATCCATTGTGCAAGAACCTCGAGGAATTCGATCCATTCCTTTCACCAGATTAAAACTTAATTCTGAAACCGCCAGCGAATAATACTTATTTGCGACATTGGGATTAATTCCTATAAAAACATCTTCTCCTTTGTTAAATGCGGGATTAAGCCTCCCCGCTAGGGGAATATTTTCCAATTCCTTCGGTCCGTAATGAAGAGGAATTTTTAATAACGTCTTCTTATCTTTCATGATTTCTGTCCACCACAAGCCGTCGGCTTTTACAACACTAAAAGCGCCATAGGTGTATCCTTCTTCATCATTTAATTTGCCTTTCAGGTTTTTATCATGCAGCTCTTCGATATTCACCACTGTTCCTCCGGTGATTTTGTTATAAATTGCCAATCCGCCAAAAGAAAGGACAAAAATCCCGATAATCACCGCTAAAATAATGACTATATTTTTTGTTTCCGATTTTCCTGGTTCAATATTCTCTTTATCAACAGTTTCTTTATCAATAAGACTTTCATAGACAAAATCTTCCTCTTCCTTTTCCTCTTGAGAAGGTTCTTTTTGTTCCAGTTCGTCCATTTTCCTCTTTTGTCCAAGGTTTGCTTTAAATACTTTATGAAGCTATTCCAGTTTAGCGGAAAAAATCGCCGCCATGGCCAAGATATAACGTGAGAACTACCATTCGTAAAACCTGTTGGCGGGTGCCCGCTTTCAATGATTTTTTCCTGAGCAGCACGAAGGTTACGGTCAAGGCGATTTTTCTCGAAAAGCTATTCCGGCTTGGCAAAACTTCCTTTTTCTTTTCCTCTGTTAATAGACTTCATTAAAAAGAGACTTACCACCACTAAAAAAAGAATCACTCCCAGAAAAGCATAGCCCAATTCTGAATACGCCAAAGGCCGTCCAGCCAAACTTGCTCTCAGTCCTTCAAAGACATATGTCGTTGGCAGCCAGGACGCGATTTTCATAGCCCACGGGGGTAATGCGGAAAGTGGGTAAAAAACACAGCTAAACGGCTGCAAAATCCAAATTGTGCTCCAGGCAAGAACCTGAATGCGCGAGCCCCAGCGAAATACTAATGAACTCACCAACAAACCCAACCCCCAGGCAAATAACGTCAGTATCCCTACAAATAACGCAAAGTGGTAAGGATTTAGGGAAAAAATATTGAATTGATAAAAGAAATAGGCTAAAGCCACAAGAAAAATAAAAGAGATTACCGATCGGATTATGCCCAGAATACCAAGAGCTGCGATCAATTCTATGCTTCTTATTGGCGTTATAAATAAATGATACAAGCTTCTTGACCAGTAATGCTCTAATAAATAAGTTACAATATCCTGGCTTGAACGCCATAAAAAAACCCACAGGATAATGCCTCCCAAGATGGAATTAACAACATTAAAATCAGAAATGCCTTTGATATAAGCAGTCATAAATCCCCAGATAAGAATATCGACAAGCGGCCAGTAAAATACATCAAATATTCTATCCAAACTGTTAATAGAAAAATAATAATAATTCCAGAGCAGCCCTTTAATCCTGTGCCATTTCATTTTTTCCGCGACCTTTTAATAAAATATTCTTCCAATGTTGGTTTTTTCAAGTGCAAATCATCAAAAGGCACATTTTCTTCTACAAATCTCTCCAGAATAGGAAAAATCATCTTTTCTTTGTTAGGAATGGTGAAATGCAAAACTTTATTTCTTTTTTTATAATATTGTATCTTTAATTTTTGCAAAATCTTTTCCGCTTCTTGGATCTTCGCTGAAAAATGCAATTCTATTTTTTGCTCTTCTAATTCTTTAATGATTTCTTTTGCGTCGCCTATTTTTACAATTTTCCCCTGGTCCATAAACGCAATGCGCTGGCAGATTCTTTCAACTTCTTCCATATAATGGGAAGTGAAAAGTATGGTGCAGGCCGTCTTTTTATTGTATTCAATAAGAAATTCTCTCGTCAACTCTGCCATATCCGGATCCAACCCGACAGTGCACTCATCCAAAAAGAGAAGCTCTGGATCATTGAGCAGTGCTTTCACTAAAACTAATCTACTTTTCTCTCCTGAACTTAAGGAAACAACTCGCATATCGCGGAGGTTAGAAATAAAAAACTTTTCTAATAAATGGTTAATTTTCTGTTCCGGATTTTTTACATTATATAATATCGCAAATACTTTTAAGTTCTGCATAACCGTTAAATTATGACTTAGTGTATAATATGCTGTAGCCACATTGAACCTTCCTTTAATTTCTTCCTCATGTTTTTCAAAATCCTTGCCGAAAATCGAAATCTGTCCTGAATCAGCAGTCATTAAACCACTAAGAATATTGATTGTCGTTGACTTTCCCGCTCCATTTACACCTAGCAACCCAAAGATTTCCCCTTTTTTGATAGAAAATGAAATGTCATCAACGGCTTTTATAACTCCATTTTTGCTCGGAAAGGTCTTTACAAGATTTTTAACAGCTAAAGCGTCCATTCCATTTTAAAGATGAAAAGATTATATAATTATATCGAAAAGCCATTTTCAAAAGAGAACTTTGCAAAAGAATTGACTAGCGGTGGTCTGTTTTCTTTGACTTTCTCATGACTTCTTTTCCTTCACATCATCGTCCAAACTCTGCATTGCTCTTCTCAATTGGAATTCAGCCAGACTCACCATTCTTTCACGCACTATGGGGCTTGCATCTCTATATGCATACGTCATATTCTTGTTGGCAAATTTCAATGCATCTTTTCGCGGCAACCCGTAACTTTTTATCAGCCGATTTACAAACTGAACAGGATCATTATATCTTGATAGGTCTTTCACAATTTCATATACTAAGATCTCATTTAGTTTAGCATCCGCTGTGCCTAACAATCTTTCCAGAAATCCAGGCCGTCTGCCGATAATCTCGCGGGGAAAATATTGTTGTACCAATTCCGGATATATTTTTCGTTCGAGCATAATAAAAAGCCCCTGCGGGGATTTGAACCCCGGATCTGCGCTTCTCTCCTTATGGATACGAGAGCGCCGCTCTAGCGACTGAGCCACAGGGGCTTGTAGAACTAAAAAAACTTGCTTTTTTTAAATATGTAGGGTTAGAAAAATGAAAGTCAAAGAAAACCGCCCACGACCATTCTATTGAATGGTCGTATGCTCCCTTCATTCTAACGATTTTCTGACCCTGCTTTTTCCTAAGCTGGCACACTCGTCTCCAGACCACCAGTAAATACACTGGTGGAAAAAGCAGATTCTAAAACCACAGATATTCCACTAGTCGCAGAATCATATGATTTTTTATGCTAAAAGCACTAAATATTTGTACTTATTATTAATGCTTTTACATATTAAAATGTGCTTGACTCTGCTCTTAATGAAGCACAAGCCGCCCTGCAAAAATTATATGGCGGTTCATGGGCAATCAAATATAAACTAGAACCAGAACTCAAAAGGTACCCGATTTTTAGGTTAATGCAGTTGCGCCAATATCTCTTCTTTTGTGGGAAATTTTCGTTGGCATTCAAAACAGATTAAATAATGTTTATCCGAACCTTGCTTCTTAACAATAGTTCCTTTTATTTTCTCCAAAAACAATTCCCGTATCGCATTCCCGCAAATCGCGCATTTTGCCATTTTTCTTATAAAATCACTTCTTTTTTAAACATTTCTTCGACAACTTCAAATCCACCAAAAGTAATATAAAACAAACAGTTTAAATTATTCTATGCGTAAGCGTATCGCGATTATTGACAGGGAGAAATGTCATCCGGATGAATGTGGAAATTATCTTTGCGCTAAATTATGCCCTGTCAACAGGGCTGGCGCCGATTGCATTTATCCTGGCGATGATTCTGGGAAAAAAGCCCGCATTGATGAACTTCTCTGCACAGGCTGCGGCATTTGCCCGAACCGTTGTCCTTTTGGTGCTATCACCATCATTAACCTTCCTGAGAATCTTAAAAAGCAGCCCATCCACCGCTATGGGGAGAATATGTTTGAATTGTACTCTCTTCCATCTGTCATTTTTGGCCAAATCACGGGAATTGTCGGCCGCAACGGCATTGGAAAATCAACTGCGATAAAAATTATGGCGAATCTTCTTCAGCCCAATCTCGGCAAATGGGAAGAAGCAGCCGACTTCAAGGAAGTGATTAGTTATTTTAAA
Source organism: uncultured Methanosarcinales archaeon (assembly GCA_964502785.1). Lineage (GTDB taxonomy): Archaea > Nanobdellota > Nanobdellia > Woesearchaeales > GW2011-AR9 > JAGVYE01. The sequence goes on from CAZCXW010000009.1 coordinate 23,220, forward strand.
GGCACGGAAATGCAAAAATTCATGGATCAGCTTCACAAAGGGATGATTTCTCTTTCCTACAAACCGCAGCAGGTTGATTTAATCCCTAAGCAGTTCTCAGGAACAGTCCGAGAATTGCTGCAAAAAGTAGATACTCATAATCAATTATTGGAAATTGCTGAAAAACTCCAATTAACCTCTTTCCTGGATAATCCTATTTCTGCTATTTCCGGGGGAGAATTGCAACGGGTGGCCATCGCCGCTGCTGTCCTAAAAAAATCGACGCTCTACCTATTTGATGAACCAACTTCATATCTTGACATTAAACAGCGTGTCCAGGTTTCTCATTTTCTTCGTTCTTTGCTCACTGAACAAACCGCTTCTCTTGTCATTGAGCATGATCTTATCATTTTAGATTACATGACGGACATTGTTAACATCATGTACGGGCAGGAAGGAGCCTATGGTATCGTCTCTGGCATCAAATCAAATCGCGAAGGCATTAACGCCTTTTTGGAAGGTTATCTCCGGGAAGAAAATGTGCGTTTCCGCGACCACCCCATTAATTTTCAAAATATTCCCAAATCCAAAGGCGGCTTGCCGACGCCTCTTCTTTCCTGGAAAAATATTGAGGTTAACCTCGGGAATTTTGTTCTCAGAGCAAAAGGTGGAATTCTAAAGCGGAATGAAATCATCGGCGTTCTCGGGGAAAATGGAATCGGCAAGACCACATTCATTAAAATTATTGCCGGGATGCTCAAACAAAACAAAGGAGAGATCAGCAGCAATGTCAAAGTTGCATATAAACCACAGTATCTTGAAAGCGGTTCGGAAATGTTGGTCGCCGACTTCCTGCAGGAAGCGATGGCGAAATACGAACATCAGCTCATTAAGCCTCTGGACATTGAGAAACTCTTCACGCAAAAACTTTCGCAATTATCAGGAGGGCAATTACAAAGGGTTGCCATCGCCTATTGCCTGGCTCAGGACGCCCAATTATTTCTTCTTGATGAGCCTTCGGCATATCTTGATATCGAACAACGGCTCATTGTTTCACGGATTTTCCGGAATGTCGCCTTTGAACGCGATGCCACTATTTTAGTCGTTGACCACGATTTGCTTTTTTTAGATAATATTTCCGACCGCTTGATGGTCTTTTCAGGGATTCCCGCCAAGGAAGGCTGTATCGAAGGCCCTTTTGGCATGGAAGAAGGGATGAACAAATTTCTTCAAGATTTGGGGATAACTCTCCGCAGGGAAATCAAATCGCACCGTCCCAGAATTAACAAGCCAGGCTCTGTCAAAGATAGGGAACAACGCGAGCAAAATAAGTGGTATTATAGTTAGGCTTTCATACTTATATGAAAATTAGAGTGGGTATTCAACTGCCAAAAATTCACTAGCTTTCATAATTGTCACTTTTGCAAATTCTTTCAGTTTCAGTAAATGCGGATCTCCACTAATCAAATATTGAACATTTCCTACTATTGCTGTTTCCAGTATTGCATTATTATAAGGATCATCTACAATTACTTTTACTTTACCTGTAATCTCAACCATCGTTGCAATTTCCAGAATTATAGAGATAAACATTGCTTTCTGCTCTCCAGTAAAATTGAATTTTGGATAGTCCAGTACTCTTTTTAACTCTTCAATCTGATTTGGAGAACTTACTAACTCCAATTCTCCATACAAACACTTCTCAAAGATCACTCTTGGTTTTCCCAACCAGCCAAGGGCAGAAATGAGAATATTCGTATCTAAGAGGACCTTCGTCTTGCCCATGCGACAGCCTCATCAACATCTTCAGGTGCAACTCTCTGTTTCTTGAATTGCTTCTCAATTTCTTTCGATAATTTCTGAAATTCAGCTTTTACATCTGGTATTTCTACTTTCTTAAATAATATCCCACCTTTTACAGGAAACGGAACAAATCTATCCCCTGGACTAAATCCTTCGTCTATCCTTATATCTTGAGGAACTACCAACTGTCCTTTCGGACTCATTTTTACGAGATCGGTGTCCATTTTATGCTACCTCCCATTGATGGTAAACAGTTAAACAGTTAAACTATATAAAATTTTCTCAAAATTACAGTTGCTACCTATAAAATTGTATACTGTGGTTTATTTTAATTTACCAAAGTAATCGAAAGATTATTAAAGTATATCCGAGTACTTTACGGTATACCCATGGACAAAAAGAGGCTGGATAGCGTTACAAAGATTTCTCAGGCTAATCTAGACCGCATTTCACGCTTAAAAGAATCAGGTTACGAGCCGAATGATTACGTCATTAATCTCGCATTAGACCTTCTCGAACAGGTGGGAGGGGGGGAAGGACTTGCGACGAAGCCGAATCTGACCACCAAAATTTCTTCTAAGACATTATTGCGGATTGCAAAGCTAAAACCAAGCGGTTACGAGACAAATGATTACATTATCGCCAAAGCGCTAAGTTTGCTGGAGAAGAAAAAAAGCATTAAAAAATGAAACAAAAAAATAGAAAAAAGAGAAGAATGTTGAGAAAAAAGAAAGAACATTCTTTCCTTCCGCATCTTACTCCAAAGCTCTGGCTCTTTATGCTGCTCCTCGTCCTCCTCGCTCTGGGCAGTCTTTCATACTTTGTAGGTCCTCATACTATGAGTTCGATCACGGCCAGCGCTATCGGCATTTTGCCATTTGAAGAGAGCATTATGAATGAAACTGGACCTTCAGAGAGCAACAAAACGGAGAGTCAATCCGCTAATGTATCAGCGCTCTTGACTGAAAATGGCGCGCTTCCATCTGAAATTTCTGCGCCTCAGGAAAGAAATCTGCCTCAGGAAAGAAATCTCATTGTCAGTCAGATAACACCTCAGGCCGGAAATCATAATCGAGTCAGAGGGCCAGGAATGAATCGTCCTTCCGTGGTCAATAGAACAAACCTGCCCGAAGGAAGGGATCAGCACAATGGGTTTCGAAAGTATACCAAAAATAATGGCTTTGTTGTTGTGACTGAACCAAAGGTAAGTTGTGAATGGGAGAGCCCAACCCTTGCTGTAAAGAGATGTTCTATTGTCTTTGAAGCCGAGAACACCAATGGCCAAAAGCCTGTCATTTCTGCTCCCACTTTGAATTTTAGCCACCAAAATGCTAACATCACTGACGTTACGACGTTATTCTCCAATGAATCTGTTGAGGATACTATTTGGGAGGTAATTTCCAACGTGACGGGAGATTATATTGAGGGTGAAGCAATTGATAGATTTACTAATTTTGTTCCTATTCCCGCTGCTATTGACACGGGAATTCCCTTTGCCATTCAATACAATTTAACCATGCCCGTCTATCAAAACGATACCTTCAGCCTGCAACTAATCGGAGTCGTCAATGCTACTATTGACCCAGATATCTCTGCCTGCGCTACGCTTACAAATACAACAGATGAGTATGTGTTAACTTCAGAGGTAAGTTCCACCACAGATTGTTTTACCATTAGCAGTTCTACTGGTGTGGAGTTAGATTGTCGTGGAAATCTCGTTTATTTTGGAACTGATGGAAAAGGAAGCGCCAGGGGCGTTTTACTTAATGCTGCAAATGATACAAAAATTAAAAATTGTATTTTTATACAGGGAGCAGGAAATAATACCAATGGCGATCGGGCAGTTTTAACAACCTCGAACAGTAGTGTAAATCTAACTATTCTTAATAATACTATAATTCTCAACGGGACCAACGCAAAAGGAATAAGATTCTCAAATGTCCTAAATAGTGAAATAACATTAAACCGGATTAATGCTTCCATTGGTAATGCCCCGGCGGGAATAGAACTCATTTCTTCTGATAATAATACAATTATCCAAAATAATACTATAACTATCACTAGTAATGCTACACAGGGGATTTTTATCAATGGCGGGTCAGGAAATAATACGATTCGTTACAATTTTATTAACATAACTGTCTATAATTATGGATCCCCTATTTTCTTTCTAGGAACAAAGTTCAACTATATTTACAATAATACTTTACACTATCAATGTACGACATGTAAAACTGATCAAGGCGATCAAGATGTTATTATTTTTGGATTAGGTTTAGCTGTAAGTGATAACCAATTTGTTAACAATATTTATTCCATTATTGGAAATGGTTCTGAAATGATTTTTAGAGATCGAAGGCCGCTGGAAGCAGATACACTCATTTTTAATAACTCACAGGGAGAAATAAGATTTGCTTACAATTCATTTCTCCTCAATTTGAATATCACTACTTTTTCCCGAACATTGCAGTTAGGCACTAATTTACATATCAGCAACAACAGCATTGCCATTAACGCTTCCGATTTTAACACTTCCAAAAGTCCTTATTCGAACAGCAGTCTTAATCTCACATTGTCAGGATTGGGCTTTAATCAGAATGTGACAAGAATTTACTATCTCGCAAACTTCAGTAATGATGGGGATTTCATTATTGCCAACGGTATAGATTGTATTGCCGCGGGGTATTGCGGCAATTTAGCTTATGACAACACAACTAAAATTGCTACATTCAATACTTCCTACTGGGGAAGTTTTGCGGTTAACGGAACGTATATGATAGATACTTTTTTTCCTCAAGCAGCATTCCTCAATCCTGCGAATAACAGCAACTTTAGTTCTGGTAATCAATCATTCAATGTCAGCATTCTTGAAGATTGGTCTTTAGGAGTAGTTCTCTTCAGTATTTCCAATAGCACTGGAACGCCATTTAATATCACATCTTTGACCAATGTCAGCGGCAACTGGAACACGATGATTAACATGAGTTCGTTAGTGGAAGGAACAAATATTGTAACCGTCTTCGCCAATGATACGAGTAATAATCTCAATAATACTGTTACTCTTTACTTTAATGTTGACTACACACCACCTAATGCTTCGTTTGTGAATACTATTGCCAACAACACAAATTTCAGCCTCGCCACGGGCTCATTAATTCTCAATGCTTCCATCATCGATGGTTTTGCAGGTGTATTGTCAGTGAATCTGAGTTTTGAAAACAACAGCGCGCAAGGCGGCACGGCATTCAACCGCACAGCTCTTAATTTCAGCGGGATGTGGAACGTCACCTTTACCGATGTATCTAACTTAACGGATGGCCTGCACCGTGTCAAAATTATGGCCAATGACAAACTTAACAACACAAATCGCACGTCTGAATTCTGGTTTGGCGTGGATAAGACCCCTCCTAATGTCAGCAATCTCAATATGATGGGCATGCTTACCCCTTCCGCTTTAGTTAATAATTCTAATTTCAGCGAGAATGTTGTAGCGCAATATGGAGCAATCGCTTTTAATGTCACGGTCATCGATGGTTATCGGGGAGTCTTAAATGTAAATTTCAGTTTCGACAATGCTTCCGGAAATGCCGGGGGAACAGCATTCAATCGCACTGCCACGAACTTCAGCGGCAATTGGAATGTTTCATTTGAAAATATTTCTTTGAATTTCACCGACGGCCTTCATAAAATAATAATCATGGCCAACGATGGATTGAATAATACGAATCGAACTACAGAATTATGGTTTAGAATTGACAGAGAAGTTCCGAATGCCAGTTTTGTCAACACAGTGACAGCTGGCGCAAATTTCACAGAAGCGACGGGAAGAGTTGTGTTCAATGCGAGCGTCATCGATGGAAGCATTGGCGTATTGGAAGTTAACATGAGCTTCGACAATGCGAGCGGCGTGGGCGGAACTGCATTCAATCGTACTGCAGCTAATTTCAGCGGCAACTGGAATGTGAGCCTTGAGAATGTCTCTGCAAACTTAACGGATGGTCTGCATGTTGTCCGCATCATGGCAAATGATAGATTCAATCACAGCAATCGTACAACAACATTTACATTCAGGGTTGACAGAGCGCCACCAAATGTTAGTGTTGGCGTCTTTGGAATAACAAATTCGAGTTATGGCGATTCCACTAATTTCCTCACCTTTGTGAATAACAGCAACTTCACGAGCGGAGCTCGTGTCGTGTTCAATGCGACTGTTATCGATGGCGTGACGGCTATCTCAACCGTTAACCTCAGTTTCTCTAACTTAACGGGAGACGGAGGAACTGCATTCAATCGTACTGCGGCTAACTTCAGCGGCAACTGGAATGTGACATTTGAGAACATTGCCCAGAACTTTACCGACGGCAGACATAGGCTGTTTATCATGGCGAATGACTGGGTGAATCACAGTAATAGAACCACTGATTTTTGGTTTTCGGTTGATACCACTGCTCCCAATGTTACTATTCTTACTTCTAATCTTACAAGATACAGTATAAATAACGGCAGCACCGTCAATGCTACCATTTTCGAAACAAATTATGTTGTTGCTGTTATCTATCAATTCAGCAATGGCACTAACCCATTTAATCTCACGGCCGTTAACAACAGTGGAAATTGGCATTTAACATTTAACGCTTCTATCATTACGGAAGGAACTCACAATATTACGATCTTTGCCAATGACAGCGCGGGGAACTTGAATCGTGGGCAATTGGCGACTTTTATTATCGACCGCACCGCGCCGACAATTTCCCTCAGCCGTTCTGATGCATCTACTTCTACGCAATTGATAATTAACATCGCCACCACGTCTGATTCTTTGACGTGCATTTCCGATCGTGGAAATGTTATAGGGACAGGCGCCGCGCAAACCCTCACCGCCAGTAGTTTAAGCCCTGACACTATCTATTCTTTCACCGTATCTTGCACGGATGATGTTTCCAATACGAATAGTGTAACCCAAGAATTCCGCACTGGAGCTGCAGGTGGCAGTGGAGCTTCGGGAGGAATTAGCGGCGGTGGCGGAGGAGGTGGTGGCGGACGAAGCGCATCTCCTGCTGCGGAAAGCGAGCCTTCGCCGCAGCCAAGCGATGCTGTCACTGGCGCGGTAGTTTCTTCAGAGGAGGAAGCTCCGATTAGTGAACGCGGCGGAGAAGCCGCCGGTGAAACAGGCGGCAAAAGTTGGATCCGACGGCCTTTTGTCCAAGTAACTGCTAATCGTGTCAGTGCCTTTGCGAAGAACATTATTTCTCTCACCACCGAGAGAGCCAGCGCGCTGCTTAAAATGGCCATCACCAAATCAAAATGGTTTGCGACGGTTAATTACGGCTGGATAGCTCTCGCCTTTGTTTTAATTGCGGTCGTTCCCAGAATTTGGGTTTATGTGTATAAGAAGAGCGCAAAGAAACAGAAAAAAATAAAATCTATGAAAAGAAAACTATGAGAAAAAAACAAAAGAGGACGCTCCGGAGGATGTTCCTGCAAAAGAAGTATGTTCATTCCTATTTAATAGTATTATTCCTTCTCTTCCTTTTCTTGCTCAGCATTGCATTTATTGTTCCTCAAGAGCTTTCCAATTCCATCACCGGAGCGGTGATAAGTATATTGCCCATTGACGAGCCTCAAAATGAAACTGCCCATTTCATTAATCCTTCTCCAGAAATAACCATTCCCGAAAATCCCGCAACTAAAGTCCAGAATCCTTCTCCCGCAGCTTCTGTACGTAATCCATCACCAGAGCAACCGATCAATTTGGAAAAGAACTTGAAAAACATAAAACAAACCGCTGAAGAAAGAGACTACGAAGAGTTAGACTAAAGAAGGAATTTTTAACTGAGCCTCTTCCATCTATTCCACTTTTTCATCACTACCTTTTTATACTTCTTCCATAATTATGATTTCGGTGATCACTATGACAATGGGTAAACGAGACGTCGAAAAAAGGTTAAAAGATCTTAAGCAGGAAGTGGCTGCTCTTGAAGCGAAATGCCAGGGCGGGGGAGGAAAAAAAGAAGATTATGAACTGCTTGCCAAATTAAAGCGGAAGCTGAATTAAGCATCTCCTTTGCTTTCCATTTTTATACTAGAAATCATTAGAATCTGCTTTTTCCACCAGTGTATTCACTGGTCGTGGGCGGTTTTCTTTGACTTTAGAAAAGAAAAATAAAAAATTATTGCACGGTAATCGTGCCTTGCACTACTCTATCTCTGTCATCAGGGCGTTCATCGCGCGTGTCTTCCATTTCGTACTCGCTGGCGTAATAATACACGCCTGGCTGCAAAAATGTATACTGCGCTTTTGCTCCCGGTGGAAGGAATATCTCCGGACCATTTTCTTGAAACATTATTGTATGGCTGATATAGAACTGTTTTCCTTCTGCATTTTGCACACTGTCTCTGTTCACCCACATCACTGTGTCTCCGACATTAATTATCAAATCTGTAGGCATGAATTGCAGGTTTTCTACAACTACTTCACTCACCACTCCAGTTGCTTTTACAACCAAAGCTTCCTCCTCTTCCTCTGCCACAGACAGCTTTTGTTGCGGTTGTTTTATTTGCTGTTGTTCTACGCAGCTGCTCACCAAGAGCGCGCCCAACAGTAAAATACTTAGGACTAGTATTTTTTTCATATTTTTACCCCCTAATACATCTAACCTTACTACTCAGAAGTCCTCCTTTTTAACAATAATTTCCATTCTCCTTTATAATACTTGTGGAAAGCATAGAGGGCTGCGAGGACCATCAGCAGGCTGAACCATTGGCCAACAGTAAAGGAAAAATAGGTTTTTTCATCGCGATAGAAGTCCAGCAAAAACCTTCCCAAACCCTCTAAAAAGATAAAATTCCAAAAAACAAATCCTGATTTAAACTCTTTCTTGTAACCCAGCCAAAGCAGCCAAACAAATAACAGGAATCTTTTTCCTGCTTCGTACAACTGATACGGATGCCGGCAGAGATCGTCTCCTCCAGTATTTTTAAAATTAACGCACCACAAACCATTCCATGGTTTTCCCCAGAGTTCTCCATTCACAAAATTAGCAATCCTTCCTAACGCCAGAGCCAAAACAGCGGGAATCGTCAGAATATCCGCCACGCGCCAAAAATCGATTTTTTTCTTTTTACAGAACCATAGTGCTCCTAAGACGCTTCCTGCAAATCCGCCATGGAAACTCATTCCCCCCTGCCAAACTTTAAAGATATTAAGAACATTTGAGAAATAATAAAGTGGTTCATAAAATAATTCAAAGAGACGCGCTCCTATAATCAGCCCCATCATTACATAAAAGATAAGATCCCAGATATCTTCTTTGCTGAGATTAAGTTGTGAACGCTGTTTTTGCAGGAAATAAATTCCTAACAAAAAACCTAACACA
>CAZCXW010000010.1:0-32009 GCA_964502785.1 uncultured Methanosarcinales archaeon
GCGGAGCTTCCGGCAGCGGACAGCAGGAAGCAGGAGCGCAGCAAGAAGCTGGGGCGCAAGCTGGCGGAGAAGCTGTTGGTCAGGAAGCAGGACAACAAGCTCTTGCTGATGCTGCGGTTAGTAGTGGAAGTGTAGCCGGAACAATTCTCTGGGTTATTGTCTTTTTTGTTGTTGCCTTAGGATTAATGTTCATGGGTATAAGCTGGTATAAGAATAGAGAAGAATAGATTTCCTACTTGAAATTTCTTTTTATGGTCTCATACACCCGCATGACTAAATATCTACTTCCGTATTGACAGTAATCAAAACCTGCGCCTAAGCCTAATCCTAGCTTTGCTCCATTTACGATATCGTCAATAGAATGATCCCCTGTTGTTAAGGTCACCAGAGACCCAAACGCTGCACCCGCAACTCCTCCCCGCATCAATGATTTTGCGCAGCGGAGGAGAATTAATTGGGTTTCCTGCCATTGGGCATCATACGTATGATCCGACAAATCGTGAAGAGGATTTAATTCACGTAAAATAGAGGAAAGGTTCATGACTTAATGATGTTCATTTCCTTAATAAAACGGCTCGACAAAATATTTAAATTAAAAGGAATAATCCCATCCATTTATGGATAAATATAAAATTGCAACTTTTATTCTCCTTGTTATTTCCATTGCACTTCTTATTTCTTTGATACAAACCAAAAAGAACGATGTTTTAAAATTATCGAAGGAAGAGGAAAAAGAAACTTTGGAGGCAACTGTACAAAAAGATTGCCAAACGTGGCAATATACGGAACAGAAAGAGCATCCGATGGTCACATTTATCAAGATTCGGGAACAAGATACAGAAGGAAGGCCGCCCCAATTTTGGGCAGGCTCTTTAAAAGATTTAATGAGTTTGGCATTAGGAAAGTTAGATGCTGCTGGAGAGAAATACTACGCGAAAATTACGGTGAAGGATGATTGCAACCAATTTGTGTGGCAGGAGTTTGATGTGGAGCCGTAAGTCGTGGATAATAAGAATTAATCACTGATTAGTAATCCAAAGCACACATTTTTTAAATAAACCCTATATTACTAATTTTAATGGTTGAAAAGTATCCTGTCGATATTAACGTACAAGATTTAGCTCCTGATTTAATAGAGTATTTGACTCCTCATGATTTTCAGAGAGTCTCGCTCGACGACATTTCTTCAACAGCAAGAGATTATTTACAAAAAAGAGACCAAAGAGAGACCGTAGGATGTGTTTCTCTCGTTCCTAATCAACAATGGCGTTCCATTGACGACTATCTCCTTTATGATAATAGCAGAACTTTAGCATATGTGAGACTAGATCCAGATATTCCAAAGATGAAAGGTACATTAGCTATCAATGTTCATTTTAGAACCACTGCGCCCCTCGGTTTGACAAATGACCAATATTTTAGTTTAGGTATTCCTTCCCGAAATCTTTTTTTATTAAAGAAGAGCCTTCATGCCAGGGGAATGACTTCTATAAATTTCATTTCTGATTTAGAAGAACAGAATGTTTTACGCCGAATCAGGGACCAAATAGATGTAGATGAAGCAGGTGATTTTCTGGTTTTTTTATTTCATTCTGCCTATATTTCCGGAAAGTATGATTCACAGAGCAGTCCTTCGTCTAAAGAGCAAGCCGTTCAAGAATTAGCAAAAGCTGTTGGTTCATTGATTATCACCGCCGATCTTTTTTCGAAGAAACAAATTGCTTACTATCAAGCTGCGGCCGAGGTTGATGAGCTATTTAAAGAATCTGCTCTGGTTGGGTGACTCTGTTAATCCTTTCTCATCTCTTTCATCTTCGGCGGCCTTCGTTGCTGTTGGTAATGACTATTAATAGCCACGATTTCCGGATGTGCTTTCAAGAATGAAACAGTTTCTTTAATGGAGAATATTTTTTCATTCTGATATAATTCTTTATAGACATGGCGGATGACTTCTAAATCTTCTGGCACATCTAGGGTTAAGCGAAAATCTCCTTGCTCTTCTTCAGGAACGGGCATAATTTTGACGTTGAAATGTTTTGGATCTTTAATGTACCACGTCATGTATTCAGTATCTCTAGGATCACGCACAAATTCTCGCGCTGTTTTCAAAACATCAACATTGACAACCTCAGCATTAAAACCAATAGGAACGTCTTCAATACCCGTATAATCAGCATTCTGAACAAGATGATAAGTAATTTGCCGATCAATTAACTCCGGGTCCATAAGAGGATTATCGCCCGTGGCCCTGACGATGATGTCAGCATTTTCGCGTTCTGCGGCTTTTAAAAATCGGTCCATAACGTCATCGGGATCCCCGGCGAAGTATTTGACCCCTTTGCGTTTTGCTTCTTCGATAAGCGGCGCATCCTCTGATAAGAATGAAGTGCAAAGGATTACTTCAGCTTTTTGAGAATGCTTTAGCCGTTCCAGCATTTGGCCGATGGTTGTATCTCCTTCTAATTCTAACAATGCTTTCTTTGGCAAGCGTGTAGATTTCATGCGGGCAGGAACGAGAATGACGGCTTTTCTCTCGATATGCTCATTTTTAATAGGCATATCTTCAGTAATGTCATTCGCTACCTTTCGACCAATTACTTTCTGATATTCAAACGGTTGAAACTGCCCGCCAATAGCTCTTTTGAAAGAAATATTTTCACGTGTAATTAATTCTCCTTTCTTTAAATCACTTTTGGCAACAATAAACTTCTTCATCTTCTTACGATACTCCATATCGGCTGACGTTAACGTAAAATCGTCTTTTCCGATCATGTTTTCAAATTCTCTTACTCTCATAACCATTTCTTTAAACTCAGGAGGATTCAAAGAAGACATATAATCAAATCCCTTTAAACTGCGATCATCGGTAACGTGTTTTTCGACAAGCTGCGCGCCATAGGCAAAAGCAAGAAGGGGGATGGTCTTTGCCAAATCCATTTCAGCATCAGTATGATCGTGATAACAAATCGGAAGGTTGAATTCTTCTTCTAATTTTTTAATTCGTTTTAAATTGACATTTTCAATATTTGTCGGAAAATTCTGCAATCCATAGACAAGAACGACATCAACATTAAAGGGCTCGAGAATTTTTATGGCGCGATGGAGTTCTTCAAATGTTGAACCTCCCACGTATAATAGCATCAGTTTCTTTTTGGCCGCGACATGCTGTAATAGGAAAGAATTGCTCATATCGCTGGCATGAATAGAGTAAGCATCTACATACGATTCCACTAAATCGGCGCTCTGTTGGTCAAAAACATCAGCAAAAATCGCGGTATCAAATTGTCGGGCATACGCAAAAACTTCTTTCCAGTCTTGAAGAGACAATTGAATTTTTTGCAAATCACTTAATCCGGGGTGATTAGTAGAACATAGTTCTGTGGCGTTGAATACCTGAAATTTAAGCCCATCGGCATTGGCTTCGGAATAGGATTTTACGATGTGTTTCAACTTTTCTTTATTCCCGCAATGACTAGAAGCAATTTCCGCAATCAGAAAACAACGGTCTTTGGAAAGAGGAATATTTTTTATTTTAATTATTGATGTTTTCTCGAAATAGGTGATGGAAGAAGAAATAAGACCATAATCTTTGTGGCTATTTATAATTTCGAGCACAGTGATTGGTTCGGAAACATATTTTTCAATAGTTTTTATCACACTTTTCAGAGGAATAATACTTTTTTCCACGCCAATAACGTGTCCTTCGTCAGGCCCAAGAAAACCTGTCGCGTCGCTAAGATGAATCCAGCAAGTATTTTTTCCTGCTGCTTTGATGTAATTTTCAATGGATTGTAAAGAATAAGGCGGATTTCCCTGCGAATCCTTTATCACCTCCAATCCATTAAATTTTATTTTATTTTGTTTAAAATAATCAATGGTCATAGCGGCATGACAGATATCTAAGACAAATGCGCCGTCCTTACCAATCTGTTCAGCAATATCCTCAAATGACAGATCAATAAAGTGGTCTTTAGGCATGGCAGCACAGGTGGGGGGGCTATTTTCCAACGCAACGGTGAGGTAAGAATTGGCAACTATAATTTTGAGCCGCTGATACGCTTCTTTCGCTTTCTCCATTTTTTCTTTCCGAAAAGATTTCATTTCAGACTCGCTCATGGCCTGTAAAAAGAAGCGCGAATACTTAACTCCCAAGTGAACAACTAAAAAAATCTCCTGCCGTAGTTCATTGCTAAACGTTTTAAGATTTTGAATAAAAAAATTAAATTTCTCAATATTACTTTCAAAGCCTTCTTCTTCAAAGAGGACCGACTGCATAAGATCATCAAGACTATGGATGGCAAGATGCTCAATACTCTGAGAAATAACAAACTGGCGCAGCTCCATTAATTTAATAGGAAAATCATGGGCAAGATCACTTTCCAGAAGATGGATCTCCATCACTTTATCGTTCCTGTCCTGTAAGAAATTTTTCATGTATCCTTTATAATTTCGGAAATCAGTAACAATACCTAGTTTAATCTTACTCATTTTTTTCACCTACGCTCTTAAAATACTCAACAGTTTTCTGTAATCCAGCATCAAATGTAACGGAAGGATTCCATCCTAATATTTTTTGAATTTTTCCAATGTTGAAACAACTTTTGATGATGTCTCCTTTCCGCGCAGTCTGATGTTGAGCTTTAATGTTGCTTTTTGTAATTTTTTTCAATTTCTCTAATAAATTGATGATGGATATTTCTTCTCCTGTCCCGACCAGAAAACAATCGTTATCGCCATGGGTTAAAGCTATGATATTGGCAGCGGCGACATCTTCAACATAAATAAAATCACGGGTCTGTTTTCCGTCTCCAAAAATCGTCGGCGGCACCTTATGTAATAGTTTGTAAGAGAAAATGGCAATAACACCACCCTCCCCAAATGGATCCTGGCGAGGACCATAAACATTAGCATAGCCGAGAGAGGTGTATTTTAAGCCGTAGAGATGATGATACACTTTAAGGTAGTGTTCCACGGTTTGTTTGGAGACTCCATAATGGGCAAGAGGCTGTTTAGGATGAATTTCATCGATGGGAAGATATTGCGGCTCGCCAGCGCCGGCGCCGCCAGAATTGCCATAGACAATTTTTTGTACTCCGTACTTACGGCAATTCTCAAGAATATTTAAACTGCCGATGATGTTAACAGTGGCATCGTGGATAGGATCTTGAATTGCTTTGTTAATATCTACCTGTGCTGCTTGATGGATGACAAATTCAGGATGATGTTTTTGAAAGATTTCTTCTATTTTTGGATCAGTAATACTTATTTGGTAGAAAATAGCGGTGGGATTGAGGTTTATTTTTTTGCCAGTGCTGAGATTATCTATAATGATTACTTCATTTTCTTCTTGTACTAGTTTGTCAACTATATGACTGCCAATAAATCCAGCTCCCCCCGTGACAAGTATTTTCATTTTATGAAGCTTAATTTAATTGATGATTTTCTCCATTTACCATAGATACTATTTTTACTTCGTTTACCTCATCTCTTCGTGATCTAATGACACGAGCTGGTACTCCGCCAACAATATCGTACGGAGCAACATCTTTAGTCACGACTGCTCCTGCACCAATCACCGCGCCGTCTCCGATCGTTACACCTGCCAAGATAACGGCATTAGCGCCGACCCAGACATCATTGCCGATCGTTACGGGTTTAGCAGGTGAATCTTGCAAACGCATCAACTGCCCCATTTTTATTCCATGAGTGCCGTCAGTGATATAGGCGCCATAGGCAAACATGCAGTTGCTGCCAATTTTTACTTTGATAATGGCGCTGATAGAAGCATTGCGATTGAAAGAAGTATCATTGCCAATTTCAATGATGGACTTTTCATTGCAGCAGAGAAGGTGACTATAAGGGCCGATGATGACATTATTTCCTAGATGTAACCCTGAAGGGAAACGATCAATATCAACATGCTTGCCGATGAAACAATTTTGACCATAGCTGCCTAATTGCGACAGGGTTTTGTTGATTTCCTCTTGACGCTCGAGACGTTCCTTATGCATGAAATAACGAAAACCTTTCTTTCCGTCAACGATGGTATTAACTTCGGAAGCGATAGGATGATTTCCATCGGAATGAATGCTCACCATTTCTCTCGTAAGGGGCATATCTGCTTTAATGGTTGTAAGAGCCCGCTGGCCAATAATGTTCCGGATTTCTTTAGGTTTGATTCCTGTGCCTGGACGTTTAATAACGAGCATGTCTTTTGTTATTATAGTTCCTGCGGGAATATCTATTTGAGCGATAATACTTCGTCGTGCCAATAAGCGGGTTTCCTGTTCTTTTGTTGAAAGGACCTGTTGACCTGTTCCTAACGCTTTTTCCAGCACTCTGATCTGTTGCACCATCATTGTCATTTCTTCCGGATCCATGGAAAGATGATGATCAACGCCTGGCAATCTTTTGTCAATAGTGAAATGTTTCTCAATTACTTTTGCGCCTAAGGCTACGGCTGCAACGGATGAGAGAAGACCAGGTGTGTGATCAGAAAATCCAATCGGAAAGGGAAATTTTTCTTGTAATGTGGTTATGAATTTTAGATTACTGTCTTCGATTTTAGTGGGGTATCCAGAAATACAATGAAGAAGAACGATGTTATTATTGCCTTTTGATTTTATTGCATTTACTGCTTCATTGATTTCTTCGATCGTGGCCATTCCTGTCGACATGATAATAGCTTTCCCTTTTTCTGCGATATGCTCAAGCAGAGGTAAGTGAATGATATCCGCAGAACCGATTTTTAAGCAAGCACTGCCCAATTCATCGAGCATGTCGGCATTTTCTTCGTCCCATACGGATGCAAAAAAGACTAAGCCGAGCAGTTCTGTATACTCTCGTAATTCTTGGTATTGTTGTTTTGTTAATTCATGTTTTTTATACATTTCTTGTTGAAAATCTGGCAAATGGCCGCTTTCATTCCCGTAGGTGCGGGCATCTTTCGTCACTAATTTTTCGGCGGTAAACATTTGGAACTTGGCGGCATCACAGCCAGCATCGGCAGCAGCTTTAATCATGCTTTTTGCCAATTCCACATCCCCATTATGATTCATGCCAATTTCAGCGATGATGAAAATAGGATGATCTTCGCCCACTCGTTTATGGCCTATTTTAATTTCCATGTTATTGACCCTCCTATTTTCTTTTATTTATTTTGCAGATGCTGATCTAAGAAGTTGTACGCAACTTCGCGCGCCATTCTCGGAAATGAATGTCCACCGTCAAAGGCATGAAAAGATGGCTGTTCATCGCAGCCGGTTATTCTTCTTCCCCATTTCACAAGATCACACACTCCTTCAAACGGGAAATAGGGATCATTACGTGCTGCTGAAATAAGCAATGGTCTTTTTTCCATTAGTTTGGTAAGTTCATGTAGTTCACCAATTTCTCGTTTCATGCCATGAACGGTGTACGCCAAATTGTGAATCATTCCTGCCTTATGAACAGCGTCGAAGGTTGAGACTCCGCAATTTGATACGGAAGCTGTAATTCTTGGATCACAGGCATGGGCATAGTAAGCTACCAGACCGCCTAAAGAATGACCAATAACTCCGATGGATTCTTGTAAAGTTAAGAACTGTAAAACATCAACCGCTCTCATCGTATCGCTTACGTATCTTCCCATAAGCTCTACGCCATCGAGAGAACTTTCCTGTTTAACAAAACGTTCTCCTGCATTTTGGATTCCTGGAAATTTCACTACATTTTGTTGTCGTTCTTCAAAACCAAGAAAATCAAAACAAAGCACTGAATATCCTCTCTGTGCTAACTCAAAACCATACGCCTGCTCTGGATCTCCCCGCAAACCTGCCGGCTCACTTTTTCCTACTTCAAAATTGAGAGCATGTTGGTGCAAAGCTACCACATTCCCTTTGATATCGCCACTTGCACGCTGGAGAAGTAATGCGGAAATGGTATCTTCTTGAAAAACTTTTCCAACTTCTCCCGTGTCAGACGTACAATACGATGCAAATGGCCGGCTTTTATACTTAAGAGATGTTACCCAAACACCATTATGGATTTTTTCCCCACCACCCCATTCAATAGTGTTTACGTCTTCATTCCCTTTTGTAAAAGATTTAATTTCCCCCATCAATAATGTTGCTAAAGTTTTACGTAAATTGTTAGTCATTTATTTCCCCTCTAACGTTAGACCTCATTCCACCCACCCATTCGTTATAGGAATTCTTCTTCCTGAACCAAAAGCACGAGGTGTTACTCTTATTCCTGGTGCAGCTTGATTTCGTTTATATTCACTGCGGTCAACCATCTTGATGACTTTCTTAACAACTTCAGGATCAAAGCCGAGAGTGATGATTTCTTCTGCACTTTTATCTTCTTCAACATAGGCTTGAAGAATAGGATCAAGGATAGGGTAAGGCGGCAGTGAATCACTATCTTTCTGATCAAATCTCAGTTCAGCAGAAGGTTCTTTTTCAATAATTGCTGGAGGGATAATTTCCTGCCTTTCACGTTGATTAATGAAATGCGCTAACTCATACACTTTTGTCTTAAAGAGGTCGGAAATGACTGCTAACCCGCCAGACATATCCCCATATAATGTCGCATAGCCAACGGATAATTCAGATTTATTGCCGGTGGTTAAAACAAGGTGACCAAACTTATTGGAAACAGCCATTAAGAGATTGCCTCTGATTCTGGCCTGCACATTTTCTTCCGCAACATTAAAATGAGTGTTCTCGAATTGAACAGAAAGAGCTTTTATATAATTTTGATAAATATCTTTAATCGTAATGGTATGGCATTTAATGCTTAAATTTTTGGCAAGCTGCAAAGAGTCCTGGACGCTGCCGATGGAAGAAAATTCGCTAGGCATCGTAATTCCCTCTACTTTATCAGCGCCAAGAGCCTTTACGGCTAAGGCGGCAGTTATGGCAGAGTCTATTCCTCCACTTAAGCCGATAATAACTTGCTTAAAACCATTTTTCTGGACATAATCATGAATCCCTAAAATTAAAGCATTGTAAATCTCTTCAATCAACCCTTGTGCGGTCTCAATTCTCGCTTTTTTTTCAAAATTATCAATAATCAGGAAATCTTCTTCAAAACTCTTGGCTCGGGCAAGCAACTCTCCTTTGCGGCTATAAACATAACTTCTGCCGTCGAAAATTAAATCATCCTGTCCGCCAATGATGTTGAGGTAAATGAGAGGCAGATTAATTTCTTCTGTTCTTTTACGGAGGAGATTTTCCCGCACAGTTCTTTTACCGGCATGGAACGGCGAACCAGAGATATTAATGATCAGTTCAGCTCCCTGTTTTTTTAAATTTAACAAAGGATTATTTTCCACCCAAATATCTTCGCAAATGGTGACGCCTATGTTCATTGAGCCGATTTTAAAAACACTAGAAGATGTTCCAGAAGTAAAGTATCTTTTTTCATCAAAGACGTCGTAGTTAGGCAAGTGCTGCTTATGATAAATCCCCTTAATCATCCCCTCTTCGATAATGGCTGCAGCATTATATAATAAACCTTCTTTCTCATCGACAAAGCCAACGATTGCTGCCGTTTTTTGTGTGTGAGAAACAATTTCTCGTAGCGCTTCTTTATTAAAACTTACAAACGATTTTTTGAGCAACAAATCTTTTGGAGGGTATCCTGTTACAACTAGTTCAGGAAAGACGACTAGAGAAACAGACTCTTGTTGTGCTTTTAGAAGAGTGTTCACTATCTTTTTTGTGTTGCTTTTAATGTCCCCTACTGTCGGATTAATTTGCGCTAAGGCGATTTTCATCATGGTTGTGGCTAAGCCAATGGGCAGTTCCCGCTTCATGGTATTTTATATGGGGAGGCAATTTAAGATCCCGCCAAATACCCATGTTATCAAGGACCAATTTTAAGTTGCCAATATAGTTTGCAATGTCTTTCTTGTTTGTGAATTTGTAGATACGATGGGGCGAAACAATTAAGATACAATCACGATCGGCCAAGCCTTCCGGAAAAGAAATGCGTTCGCAGCCGACTAATTTTTGCACTTCCTCGGGAGAATAGTAAGGATCATGAACTTTGACATCAATCCCTTTTTCTTTCAAGTGTTTACAAATGGTTTTTGCGGGACTTAAGACATCTACTTTAAGATCTCCTGTATAAGCTAATCCCAGTACAGCAACTTTTTGCGCGCCTCTCTTAACAACACTTTCAGCAACCACTTGCGGCTGGCTAAAATCGGTCTTCATCGATTCGTGAAGTAAGGTGAGTTTTTCTGGAAATTTTGCACCTTCTAAGACGTACTGGGGAGCTAAAGGAATACAATATCCTCCCGTTCCAAAGGAAGGATGATAAGAACCTATGTTCCATTTTGTGCCTGCCATTTGTAAAACAGCAGTCATGTCCATATCAGGATAAGCCTGGGAGAGCTGGTTGGCAAAGGTGATTTCCAACTGTCGGTACGCATTTTCAATGCTCTTCACGATGCTGGCATGCTTATGATCCGGCGCTTTGATGATTGTTTTACAGATAATTCCTAAAACATCAGCCATGAGTTGTGTTGTTTCAGGATTTGTTCCGCCTACGACTCTCGGAAGTAATTCCAGAGTTTTATCGGGAGAAGTGAACCAATCACGACGGGGAGCGATCCCTAACAAAAGATCTTTTCCTACTTCAACGCCATATTCCTTGAAGAGGGGAATAACTATGCTATCAGCAACAGTTGGCGTTAATGTACTTTCAACAATCACTAAAGGGGGATGATCCATTTTTAGATTTTTAAATTCAGAGATTTTTCGGACAACATCAGTTAAGATATCATGATAAGGTTTTCCATGCATTTCTGTAGGAATAGTAATAAGATGCACTGCAACGTCAGGCTGAATTAATTCCTGCCAGTTTTTGGTCGCCGACATTTGTTTATGTTTAGCTAATACGGAAGTGTCAAAACCTAACCAAAATTTTAAGTTAGGAATGGTAACATTTCCATTATTGACATCGTTGACGCGCTGCTCGCTAACATCGGTGCCAATACATGTAACTCCTGCTCTCGCAAAGTAAGCAATGGAGGAAAAACCGATGTATCCCAACCCCCATACGCCTAACTTCTTTTTTCCTGTTAGTAATTCCTCTTTTAAATTCATGATATTCATCTTAAACCACCTTTTTTCTTTTTGCACACCTAAGATTGGATGTTTATTTTTTGTCCGCTATTTTGTTTAATGTCTTGCCGACCCTGCGTTGCTAACAAAGGCGCCCGACTAAAGCCACTTCTAGTGTCATTCCAATAATAGCGTTTTTGCTGCTCTTCGGTAAGATGCACTTTTCCGTAACTGGAAGACACTCCCCAAATATTATCTTTCAACCATTCTCCATCTTGTATCCACCAGACGGAAGGGTCTCTAAAAGTGTCAGCAATTCTATCAAATTCTTCCTCTGTCATTCCCACGTACTTCAACCAACGGTTTAAATCCCGCATCGGTTTTACAGCATCATATTTTTTTATATTGGCAATACCTTCTTCTCTCGTCATGTACCCTAAACGAATATCTTTACAGGGATGATCCGACCCTCTGCCATAACCAAATTTAATGAACTTCATGTAATCATGAATACCTGCTTCATGCATGTCATCAAGAGCAGAAAAACGGCGATAGGTTCTTTCAAAGGGAAAATCAGCAGGCTCGAATTTAAGTTCCTCGACCATCCTTTTAAAATGTAAATTAGCGTCCCAAAACACGTAGAAGCCCATGTAAATACCACGGATGTCATTCTCTTCCAATTCTTCATCAGTAGGATATTTATGGCAAAGCAAATCTTTTTCAGCGATGCCCAGCTCTTCATCAATCATATCATACCAATCAAAACCACGGCAGGCATGTTCAGTGCGGTATTTCTTTGTCATCTCGACGCAATCGTTCATGTTATACATCCCGCCAATGTCCGTGTACCCATGCTCGCCCCAGATTATTAAAGGCACTTTGAACTTGACAGCAGCTTGCACTGGAAAAGAAAAAATCCCACAATGATTATGCCAGCTCATGTCTCCCATCATTTTGAAACATTTCTTGTGAAGTTTCTTGAGAACTTCAATGCTTGGCCCCATGATGAAGTGATCAGCATTGAAGACATCCCTCATGTTGTGGAGATTTCGCAAGCCAACGTCGTAATAATCATTGCCCTGATATGTCACCAATAATGGTTTCATCTTTAAGACATTGATGACATACCACGTTTGAAAGTAACTATCTTTTCCGCCGCTGACGGGAACAATACAATCATATTTGCTTCCTTTGGAACGGTAAGGTTCAACAAGTGTCTTTAATCTCTCTTCCATATGTTTCCAATCAATATTCATTTTCTGCTCATGCACTCGACAGCCACTGCATTTTCCATCCGCACCAAATGCTAACGGGACGGCAGAAGATTTTGGATACACACACTTTGAACAATATTTCATTAATGGGGGTCTGGCAATTTGCATATTTTATCACCTAAATATTTTTTATATATCCATTAAGGATATGATCTTGACTTTTGAATAACGATGGAGGACGGACAAGAGGACGCATTTCTATGCCGTTTTGAATTAATGTTTTTTTGGCACGCAAGACAGCATTCTCCGTGTAATTGAAAATATTCCCGGCCGCTACGGCAGAAACACTGCTTTCTTTAACACATTCAGCGATATCTTCAAATGTTCCTGCTCCGCCGCAAGCGATGACAGGAATTTTTACGGCATTAACAACCATTTTAATGACAGCAAGATCATAACCTTTCTGAACTCCATCACGGTCAATGGAATTCAAAAAAATTTCCCCAGCACCGAGTTTTTCTACTTCTTTTGCCCAAGAGACAGGATCTTTAAGAGTGTCTTTTCTTCCATGATGGCTATATGCGTGATATACACCATTACTTTCTTTTTTGACATCGATGCCAATGACGATGCATTGACTGCCAAATTTTTCAGCAGCTTCAGTTACGAATTCGGGCCGTTCATGAGCTTGAGTATTAATAATCACTTTATCTGCACCGCACTTTAATCTTCGCCTTACATCTTCAATTGTTTTGATGTTTCCACCAAAGGTTAATGGAATAAAACAAGTTTTGCTGACGTGAGCGATGATATCATAAATATCATCCATGCGCTTTACCCGCATATCATCCCGGCGTAAATCGTAGTATTCTTCATTACTGATATCAACATAAATCAATTCATCCGCACTCCACGCATTAATGCGATCTACCTGATGAACAGGATCACCTAACAGTTGGTGGAATTCAAACCGTTCACTGCGTACTAAATGCCCGTTCTTCAGGAACAGGCAGGGGATTAATCGTTTCTTTAACATGTTGTAATTGTGCAAATTTACGTAAAATTTCTAAGCCTTCATGCTGACTTTTTTCGGGATGAAATTGTGTTGCGAAAATATTCCCTTGTTGGATAACAGCAGCAAATGGTTCTCCATAATTGCAGGTGCCGATAATAATGGAAGGATCTTTTGGTTTGACATAATAACTATGAACAAAATAGAAAGTTTGCATATCTGGTCCCCCCGCAAAGATAGGGGACTGAAGATTACATTTTATATCGTTCCAGCCGATATGCGGGATTCTTATATTTTCATCTTCAAACCGGACAACTTCGGCATCCACCCATCCTAGCCCCAAGTATTCTCCGCCTTCGTAGCCTTTAGTGCAAATAATCTGCATGCCTAAACATATTCCTAAGAATGGTTTTTTCTTAACCATGACTTCTTCGTATAAGATGTTGATAAGTTTAAGGTCCTGCAAGTTCTGCATTCCTTCCTTAAATGCGCCTACACCCGGAAGGATAATTTTCTTCGCAGTGCGAATTTTTGTTAGATCATTGGTAATTTCCGCTTTTATTCCTAAAACTGTCAAGGCATTTAGAACAGAAGTAACATTGCCTAACTTATAATCAATAATAACAATATCAAGGCCTTCACTTTCCCCTTCCATGAGTTTTATCATATCATATAATTCAAATTTATAAGAATCTAAAGTCATGGATTCAATCCATTCTGAAATTAACTCGCCAAAATGTTCTTTGATTTCATCAGAAATAGCTAAAAAATCGGTTGCACTTTTGGAAATAATGACGATGGATAAGTCCCAGGGACCGCTTACTCTAAAAATTTCGACAATCCGCTTGTGATCTTGAAGAAATCCAATAAAAGCACCATACTTTTCTTTGGAATGATCTTTTAGTTTAATTTTTACTTCAACTACATTTGGGTAACCAAAATGCGGGGGACGCATCTGGATCTTCGGATGAAACATTTTATGTTCGATCATCTTGTCAATTCTTCTTCTCACGGAATCTGGGGAAAGCTCAACCATTTCACCAATTTCCGAAAGGGTTGCCCGGCAATTCTTTTGCAGAATATTGAGAATAGAACAATCTTTCCGATCCAGCAAATCCACCATCTTGCTCTGGTTTTTCAGGTGCAACCTATATAAAGATTATGAATCTCGCATCATTTTGTGGTTTTGATGAAAAAAGAAGCGGGAATGGGAGAAATGAAAAAATAATAATTATTCTGAATCAAAATAGCAGATAAGTTTAAAAAAGAGTGTTATAAATGTAGGTCGATGATTGTAACACCGAAACCGAAAGCCTTACGGGAACATCATTTATTTCCTAGTGCTATGCAAGAACATGACGAAGAAAGTTTTGTCCTCCCAGCACTTTTGAGGCCGGAAGAGATAATTTCTAAAATTAGAAGAACGGCTGAGTGTGGAGATTCCATAGAAAATTTAGTCAAAAGTGGTTCCTGTTCTGTTGATATTAGGTTAACTGATTTTTATGATCCGAATGGAGAACTACTACGGTTTCCTTTCGATATTCCTTACGGAGGAATTATCAGCGGTCATTCAGAATTATTGCTTTATGATCATGATAATCTTTATTGTGTAGAAACGAGAAGCACAATCGCAAGGAAAGGATTAGTGTGTATTGGTTTTAAGGATGATGAACTTGCTCTTATTACTAAAGGTAGTGGGGCAAGAATGTTTCAGGAAGGCAGATTTATGCTTAATTTTTTCCTCAGAAATTATAACCCCAATACATTAACTATCGAAAAGCCATTTTCACCGATACAAATCACGGCAACAAGATATGAGCAAGGATTCGTGCCATTTTGGGAACGGCCATTGAAATTGTATAGAAATGGAAAGGATGTAACACGAGAAAATATTGTTGCATTAGGGAAATTTATGGCATATAAAGTTCATTTGTGTTCAGAATTGCTCGTGCCAAAAGAATGTTCCTCCCCAATAAGTGTTTTGGATAACGATATGGAAGCGCAGTTTGAACGCAGGAATGTTAAAGACATTTTTGAATTAAATCCGCCATTTTGTTTGACGCTTACGGATGAAGAAGTGCATACGAATGGACAGCCGGCGTATATGTTCCCATTTCATTATTTGGAGGCAGTGCGACATCATGAAGAGTTTGAAACAACTTCAGGACTTGCTCATTTTGCGGGAAGACTCTTTTCATCGAATACTGGTTTGCCCGTCACAGGAAATGCAGGAGTACTCAATCCTACCGGAAAGGGAAGAGTGGTGTGCGAAAACATAACCGCCGGAAGAAATTTAAGAAAATATTTTCAGCCTGAACAGCCTTTTGCGTTGATAATTCCTGTTTCTTTTCAAGATAATGGATTTTATGCGTCTTCTGAGTCTGGAGAACATGATCATCAGCGAACAATTACGTTTTGATTTAAGTTATGAACTAAATGTTTTTTAAAGTACTTTAATTTTAAATTATCTATGAACGTTCCTCGTTTGAATTTGATCGTCCTTCGATCCAAAGATATTAATTATTTACGAGAATTCTATGAATCTCTTGGTTTACAGTTTACACTTGAGCAGCATGATGAGGGATCTCAGCATTATTCATGTACACGAGAGGGAATTATTTTTGAGTTGTATCCCATGACAAAAGAAACTCAAGACAATTGTATGTTATGATTTACCGTTTCTGATTTAGAAGCTGCAATTAAAAATGTACCTGGAAAGAGTATTCATAAAGAACTTTTTCATACAGATGCGGGAAGGGCAGCCATCCTTCGTGATCATGATGGAAGACTAGTGGACTTGGTAGAAAATAGATGACTTTAGTTATAGTAATAATAATAAAATGAAAGTTTTTTATTCTTAAACTCTGGGGCTAGTTTTTCTTAATTCCCGGATTATATCCCCCATAGTATCTTCAACGATACTAGGTAACATAGCTTCTATTTCAGCGAAATTTGAAGCATATTTTTTGTCAGAATAACTATATCCCGACGTTTCGGAAATATGCCTTAATATTAAAAAATGAGGCCTGTTTTCCTTAACTCCGGGTATTATTTGAAAAGAAAAGTATCTTCTTCCTTTAGTTTTTCCATGTATTATTTCAAAAACCCCTAGAAGGATAATCACTTTTATATCTTTACCAATATAAACAAACCCATCTTCTTTTTTGATTCCTGGTAAAGATCCTTTTATGAGATCTGGATTAATATTTTTTCTGCTGGGTAGAGTTTCTATAACTTTGAAGTTTATAATCTCTTTTTCCCGAATTTTTGTATTGAGCTTATCAACAACTTTTACGAAATCAACTTTAAAATAAGCTGCTAGTTTGTCATAATTGCGATATTCTGCGAGAATTTTTTTGGAGACTATACTGGGATCCGTATCTTTTTTAAAAAACCAACCCATAAGATATTAGAAAAGACTTGTGATTTATGAATGTTTCTATTGGCTGACATAAAGAAATCTCCCTTAGCAATAGTTTTATATATTTATTCAAATTGTAAAATCTCAATGAAAAAGATTAGGTTATCAATGCTTTTTGTGTTGACTTTATTATTTGTAATCGTTTCTGCAGAAGAAATCAAAACGCCACAAGTGGAGCCCATAGGTGTTAAAGAATTAGTAAAGTGCGTATTTGTTAATTCTGATTCCATGCAGAAATGCTATACCAATGATGGAAAATTTGGTTGTTCAGGAGAAGAAAGTTGCATCATTGAGGTTACAGGTGAAAAAGGAAAAAAGTTAATTTGGAAGAGTTCCTGCGAGAAAGAACGATCAACGACCATTGATGGGAATCAAGAATATGCGGAATTTATTTGTGGGGAAGCGTTGGTTCCCGCAACAGCGAAAGAAGCTGTGAAATGCGTCTTTGTTAATTCTCAGGAAATTCAAGAATGTTATTCAGAAGACCATCGATTTTCTTGTTCTGGTGCAGGCGCATGCACAATGGAAGTTGCGGGACAAAGAGGAGATAAAGTAACGTGGAGAAGTTCTTGCGCAGGGATGGCTTATACAGCGATTGATGGAAATATGGATTATGCAGAATTTGACTGCAACAGTAAATCTGTTAATCCTCGTATTAAAGAGAAAGTAAAATGTTTCTTTATCGGTTCTAAAGTCAAACAAGAATGTTATGCCGCTGATGCCGGACCAGCTGGTTGTTCAGGGGTAGGCAGTTGCATAGCAGAAACTTCGGCAGAGGGGGGTACAAAGATTACTTGGAAAAGTTCTTGCGGCGGGTATGCTTACTCAACGATGGATGGGGCTGATGAAGGAGCAGAATTTCGATGTATTCCTGAAAATGAGGTAACCCCTGATGTAATTAAAGGAAAAGGTTTTAGATATATTTATTGGCAATGTCATGATGGAATACAACAAAAGCAAGGAAATGAAAATAATTGTAAAAATGCGGAAGCATTGGAAGAATTGGCCAGAACTTCTTGCGCAGGGCATTGTAATGAGGATGGAAGCAAGTGTGGAATTAATTTATTGAGCGTTATAGAGAATTGTTATCTCGATTCTGTTAAAAAAGATGTGTTTGTACCGTCTTTTGATGAAAAGAGTGAAAGGAAAATGAAAGCTAAAGAGAATGTCTTGATCTGTAAAGATTCTTGTCCTCTCAATAGCAAATGCTATCCTTTTGGCTATCGAAAATCAGGCACGTTTTGTTCAGATGATGGTTCTTTTATCAACCAAACGGGAGAAAATATAGCATGCGAGAATAGTTTTGAATGTTCTTCTAATTTGTGTGTTAATGGAAAATGCGTGAGTTCTGGTTTTATAGAAAAAGTGATGAATTGGTTTAAAGCCTTTTTGGGATAGGATTAAAGCTTCTTTTTAGTTAGCATATATGCTAACTCAACAATTCTTTCTGCCGCTTTGCCGTCATTCTTATAACAAAATTGTTGAACAATCTCTTCCCGTTTTGTGTTCCATGTAGGATTTTCTAAAGCATCAACTACTGCCGCACGGAGATCTTGATTAATTGTAAGATAAGGGCCAGCCACATGAGGGCAGAATCCGTCTTCCGGAACTAAACCAAGATGAGATCGAATCGTGACAATGGGCTTCCCTAGAAGGAGGGCTTCCAAAGCCACCGTTGATTCAAAATTGATGATCACATCACTTTGTGAAAGAGTCTCATAGAGAATATCAACGCCTTTTTTATCAACGATCGTGACATTTTTTATCTGTTCTTTTTCAATGATCTTGAGGTATTCTTCTTTAAACTGTTCGCGGGGATGTAATTTAATGATGATTTTTTTCTTTATACCTTGTACAGATTTTAAGATTGTACTAATCTGAGAAAAATATTCTTCTTTAGACATTAATTTGTCTTCGACCATGGGACCGCCGATGATACAGATAGTATTATTATCGTTTGAAACTTTTAGAGAGTATTTGTGAATCTCATCAAATGTTACAGGTCCGGTGACAACAATATCTTCTTCTCTTACCCAAGGCAATAAGCGTTTTTTGTATGCTTCACCAGCAACGGCAAATTTTACTCCAGAAGGAACACCCGGATCTAAAGTACCTAATCCCTCTCCATGTTGTATAATAATGACAGGAATGTTTGAATTCTTTGCTGCAGCAATCGCGGTTTTTTCAAATAAACCATTGCGGGAAGTTAAGATGACTGCAACAATTTCATTTTCTTGCATCTGCTTTTGCATGACCAGATAATACAAAATCGTGTTAAAGATAAATTCCTGAGAGAAGAAGAAGTTCATCGTATACTTAATAGCTTGCCAATGATCACTAAATAAATTATTTTTATCTAGTTTCTTCCAGAGCGTTGATAATTCCTTCGCTTTTTCCTTGGCTTGTTTTTGCAGCTCTGGTGTTACAAAACTGTAAATTGTATTTTTTAGTCCAGAAATTGGTTTATAGGAACGTGAAGTTAATGGATGAGTGAAAACAACAAATGGTTTTAAGATCTTCTCAGTTGCAAGCTTATTAATAATATTCTGAATCCTGTAAATTTGTTTGGTTTGCGGGTTATAATGGTTGGTGTAGGAAATAAACATAACTTTCTTGCCTGGAATCTTTTCCTTCTTAGCTAATTTCTCTTTTAAGCGTTCATTGTAAAAAAAATATTTCCGAAGAGCAATTGAGAAGAGTTGATGATATCCCCTCTGGAAAAGATTCAGTTTCTTCTCTAGAAGAGAATTTAATTTAAATACTGAGGGGAGAACATTTTGCGTTACAAAACGGTTATAAAACCACCATAAAGGAAATCCATCTATGGAGAAAATTTCATCGAATGATTGATTTTTAATCTTTTTTTTGTTCCATCCAGGAATTAGTTCATCGATGAGGTTGGTGAGCTGCATTTTAAAGAAAGTTATACATTAGTTTATAACGATTATGGATTAACTTTAACTCAGTAGAACGCTACTTCGATTTTCAAACCGTCAGGATCTGCAATAAAAACGGTATAATATTTTTCCGTATATGCGGGATATTTCCGTGGTGGATCAAAAATGAATGCTTTATTCTTCAATAATTTGTGAATCTCGTCTACTTTGCTTGGAGAACTCGCTTTTAGACATAAATGATGAAAGCCTGGTGCTGAGAAAACTGGTTTTGGCTCTAGAAATTTGGCTTGGCTTATCCAAATCCCAAATCCCTCTTTTGTGACCCATCCACAACTGCTTTCTTTATTTGAGATTTGCTTAAATCCTAGTTTATTAAACAATAAAGCATAAAAAACATAACTTCTTTGGAAATTACTTACTGACAATTTAATATGTCCTAAAGGATCAAGAGGGAGATGTGTGTCCATAACTTATCGAAAAATAATTTATTCTTTTTTAGTATTTTGTATTTTACTATTGCGACTAATCCTGTTCCTCCTTCAGGCATTTCTTGTCACAATTGTTCATTGTATTTGCAGTTTCCATTTTTTCATACACTTCCAAATATCTCTGAACAGTTTTTCCCCAAGAAAATTTTTTTATATTTTTTTCTTGCCATTTTTTCTGGGAGACATTTATCACTTTTAGTGCCAAATCTCTCTCATTTTTATTTTCAAAAATTTCAAATTTACCTGAAACTACTTCCGGTAGAGAACCAGCGTTGCTGACAACAAGAGGAATGCCCATGCTCGCTGCTTCAACCGTCGTATAACCAAAGCCTTCGGCAACGGAAGGAACAACCACGCAATCAACGGCTTTGATATATTTCCTGAGATCTTGATAACTTACAGGATGAATTAATTTTAGATTATCTTCTAATTTAAGTCTTTTAATTAAAAGCATTAACTCATCGTATTTCTTCTTATATTTTTGCTGCGGATTCAACATCAATAATAAGAGAGAATGAGGTACTTTATCTACAATGTGAGGAACGGCTTTAATTAGATATTCAAAGCCTTTGCTCGTTCCTGGTCTGCCCCAGGAAAAGTAAGTAAATTTTCCGTTAAGTTGTAAGCGTTCTCTGATTTCTGTTATTTCTTTCTCAGAAACGTTTTTTTCGTTCCAGAATTCATAATCCAGACCATTGTGAGCAACAGTTATTTTATGATGTTTAATACCGATGTTTTGTAAATCATTTCCTGTAGCATTCGAAACACAAATGTAATGGTCAAAGGGAAGGAGGTATATTGATTTCTCTAGAAATTCATGAAGAGCACTTTTAAGCCAAGAAAAGCCCGTGACTTGCCGCCATTTATTAATCCAAACTTCATGCACGGTAAGAGCTACTTTTTTACTTCTAAGCTTCGCAGCTAACCAGGCAGGAGGAGCGCCATTAAATGTGGTTGTTTGAATCAAATCATGTTCCCGCGCTAATTTGATCGCCAAAGGAATGGAAGAAAAAGTAAAGACATAACGTGAACCAAAAGAAGGGATCCTTCTTATTTTCACACCATTGAGAATTTCTTTCTTTACTGTTTTGGGCAAACGTTGAGTTAATACAGTGACAGTATGCCCTCGTTGCACGTATCTCTCAGCGAGATTTTTAAAGACAACCTCAGCACCGCCCATATGAGGATAATAATTTTCGCAAATGAACAGAATTTTCATTTTTCCTCGATTTGTTTGAATGCTTCCTGGCGGACAATCTTTTCTACTTTTCGTTCCATCTTACGCAGAGCGCTATAATTGTAAAAGCTAAATCCTAAGAGTACGAAGAAACCAAACACGACGAAAAAGTCGAGACGGCGATAAAAATTTAATGGGGCAATGAACGGATCGAGAGCAAATGGAAGAATGGCAATAATGATAAGCAAAATCCAGCCTGTCATCCATACACTCATTTCAAGCTTGTTAAGTTCTTTTCTCTTGTATTTAACAAATGTAAAATAAATCATCGCAGAGCCAAAAATGACCCCAAGAAATTGAATCCAAAAGGTGGTAGTCATTTTAATGCCTTGCTTCCCAGCATTTTAACAACGATTTTCACGCCATCGAAGACAGTGGTTCCTTTGTACTTATCGCCATAGATAGTTTCAATAGGAATCTGCTGATAACGGAGTTTTTTCCGGCCAGCTTTAATAACCATTTCCGTTTCCATATAATAATCATTGGCTTCCCAACGCACTTGTTCATAAGCATTTCGTGTAAAAGTACGATATCCGGATTGGCTATCATGTAAAGCAATATGGAACAATACTGCCAGAGTCTTATTAATGAACCAATTGCCAAACTTTAACACGAAGGGCATCGTGGGTGATTGCTGCCGGTAGCCAAAGACAATATCATGTTCCTGTAATGCGGAGAGGAATTTGGGGATCTCTTGAGGATCGTGTTGTCCATCGCTGTCGAGAACGACGAAGTTTTCAGCGCCCATTTTATAAGCATAATCACAACCAGTCTTTAAGGCAGCGCCTTTTCCAAGATTTACGAGATGCCGCAAAACTGTAACACCCTGTTTCTGTGCTTTTTGAAAAGTATCGTCGCTGCTGCCATCATCGACAACAATAATATTCTCTGCGTATTGACGAGTTTTTATTATAACGTCCTCTATGCGGCTTCCCTCATTGTAAGCAGGAATAATAACATAATTCATGGACGAAGACGTTAAAATTGAGTTTATAATGGTTATGGAAGAAAAAATTAAATACTAAGGAGATATTTTAGCAGGTATGGATATTAAGCGGTATCTCCAGCGATACGTCATTGCCTGCACAATCCTGTTCTTATTCCTTTCCCTGCTGGGATTATTGAGTCCTTATTTTCCTGGCATGGCCACGCTGAGAACTTCAGCAACACTAAAATGGTTGTGGATGGTATTTACGATGTTTGCAATACTGGGAGGAATTGGATTATATCAAATATGGAAATCGAATAACTAGACTGATTTTAGTATATTTCTTTTTCTCTTTAGCCATAGTTAAAGAGAACTTTGCAAAATTGATTTCCTGCTCTATACTAAAAATCATTAGAAATTGAACCTATTAATGATTTTTATATATATAAAATGCGTCAAATTATGTTCGAATTCTAGCGCATTTTAGTATAAATTCGTAGAATTTTACACCTAAATTGCAAAGTTATCTGTCAGAACACAAAAGGGAAAATGATCCCTTTTTGTGCAAGAATTTTCTGCTTCAAAGAAGAGAAGTTCACCACCAATCAAAGAAAATGGTAGAAAATTCTGTGCATTTTGAGTTTTTCAAAATTCTCTAAACTGTAGTAGAATTAGCTGGTGCAGATACATACACTTTATTTTCCTGATTACAATCGTAATCAACTTTCCATGTGACAATCCGTAATCCCGTAAAATCGCGACGCTCGTCAAACTTTTGGAAACATTTTAAATCATGCCCATCGGTAAAGAAAAGCCGGGTAAACATTCCCGCAACTTGTAAAGGATCGGCAAGCATGACTTTATGACCTTCACCTTGCGGCACGACGAGCATGGAAAAGCCGGTTGTTTTTCCTTCAAAAGTCCTTTGTATTACACCCTCGGGAGATACGTATACAAGGGAAGAGGGTTTAATATTTTCATTGCCTTTAATGTTTACATCCAAAGTCTGTAAGTCAACGGTAAATGTGAATTGGTTTTCCTGTAAAGAGAGGACACAGCCGATGCTGGATGCTCCAATATTTTGACAAAACTGAAAATGTGCAAGATAACCCGGCCAGGGAGCTATCCAACGGTCAGGATTCGCCGTTTTGATTTCGGTATGAAGTTGGCTTGCTTCTTGCTCAGACAGGCCAAAATTTTCTGTCAAATAGGCAATGGCTTCGGAACCGGCAAGGCCGTGCGTCTTTTGATACATTTGAGCGCGGGCAAAATCCCAAGCGCCGAAATGCCCCCAGACACCGGATTTGCTGACCATATCTTCTGAAGTAATAAAATAATTGGGGAGAAGATCTTCACAATGAGTATATTCGATTATTTCTTGCGCCTGAGCAGCAGTAAGACCTTTTCCCAGGTATAACTTGAGAGCCGCAGTTCGATCCAGAAGGAGCGCTTCTTTGACTGTTCTAATGGAGAGAAGTTCATCTTCTAAAAATTCTTGAAGCTTATGCGGAGCGAGTTCCTGACGGCAATTGAGCATGCGTAAGATACCAATCGCTTCTTTTTCATTATCTGTAAGAAGGGCCCTGCCTACCCAATGGATGCGATCGCCTTGATCTCCTCCATCAAAAGTGACGCGGCGTTCGGCGATGGATTGAAACCAATGCCCAAAGTCCCACCAGGAAGTAATAATCGAATCAGCTGTATCTTCTTTAATTTTTATTAATGCACCGTACCATGCATCATTAAAATGAGGAATTTGGCTTTCACTTATTTTCTGCGCAATGGATAAAGGACTAAGTATAATTAAAAAAAAAGCTGCAAGAATAACAATGCTGGATACCGTTCTTGGTAAATGAATATGCTGACTAATCCAAACGCTGCCTTTCTGATAAATAATGCCTAAAGCGATACCCAAAGCCAAAGAAAATGGAGCTGCGGCAAGCACAGAAAAACGAACTCCTTTCGTAAAAGCATAAGCAGTGGCTATTAACCAAATAGTTAATAAGAAAAATTGTAAAAAGTGGCGTTCCTTAACACCCTTATTTTCCTGTTTCATTAACGTGAAAAGAATACCAATAACCGCAAGGAAAGCTAAGAATTCTCCCCCCATCTGTTCAATGATACTGCGAAATGAAGTGGTGTTAAACTCAGCAACAGTAGTGAGAACATTAGGCCAAATCGTTTTCACGCCAACGGTTTTAATTTCAATAAAACGAAGAGGCCGGGCAATAACGCGCGAAAAAATGCTATAACTCTGAAACCAGGAAACAAATATTGCAGAAGAAATGAGGAATGTACTGAAAATCGTCAGCTGCTGCTTGAGGTAAGCGCTTTTGATAAATTCTAAGATGGCGCTTTTTAAGTTATATTTATGCTGATGAATTGTTACAGCAAAGGCGGTAAAAATGGTGAGAAAAACCGCTCCAATTATAATAATAAAGGCATGCGACCAGCCGCTCCACGCAACAGCATAAATACCTACACTGAGACCGCCCAGCGAAGCAAAAAGAAGCTTTTGTTTAAGATTTTTGGCAAAATAAGCCTCAATATAAAACCAAGCGATAAGCAAAGGCATGAGAACATTGTAAACATCGGTATCGGAAAAACCACCAGGAGTGCGACCCAGCAAAGGCCCGTTAATAGCGAGAAATAAAGCCGCAAAAAAGCCACCGACATTGCCAGCAATTCTTCGCCCCAGAAAAAAAATGGGAATCATGGCGAAGGCTATCAAAATCACAGGAATAAAGAAAAAAGCCCTCTGAAGAGTTATCTTATTATTAAAAAAATGAACAATCTTAAATAAATAAGCTCCGATGTAAGGATTTAAATTTTTATTGACAACTTTATCAAGACGCCCATCCCGTAAAGAATATGTAGATTCGCCTTTTTCATTTATTTTATCACCCAAGTGGCCGTGACGCAGATAATTCCGTGCTTCGCTAAACCAGAGGTAGGTGTCAATCTCCAGTAAATAGGTATCGCCGTTTTCATCCTTAAGCTGATTTTTGAATTGTTGTGAAGTTTGTTTGATCTGCTGATCAATTAATTCTTTATTTTGTTCTATATATTTTTGCAATTCTTGGCTAATGAGAACATCTTTATTGCGCTGCGGCAAGTTGGGATACTGCCGTTCCACATCACCGGTAATCTGCCGCTCATAAAAATTGAGAACGCTATCTTTAGCCCAATTATCAGTGATAGGCAATGATGAAGGCATCATGCGAAAATAAGTTGAAACTGAAATGGCAATGAGAATACAAACAAGCGGAATTAGCCATTTTGCATTGTTCTTAATCCAAGCCGTAGCTTGGCGAGTATCTTTTGAGAGCAAAGAACCGTCTTTTTCCTTTCTTTTTTTTAAATTGTGAAAGAAAACTTTTCCTTTTTCTTTCCAGGCTTTAAAATCGAGAGGGATTGACTCATCTTTCTTTTCCTGCAGTTGAGAATGAACTAAAGAATCCTGTTTTCCTGCGGCTGAATTATCTGTTTGTTCCATGTGAAAATGATAATTGATTTCAGAAGAGCGAACACACCAAACTCCCCTGCATCGCCAAACAGGATTCCTTTTATAAAGTTTGTTATGCTGGGATACTCGAAAGAAAATTATTGGAGGATGAAACATAAACATATTTACGCCAAACCTTTTTAAACCAATAAATAACTACTAGGATTATGCCGATTGAAATATGTTCCATCAGCGGTTTTTCTAAAACAGAAGGCAATTCTGTGGCCATTAAAATTAATGATGAAGTAGTCATCTTGGACATGGGGTTAAGCATGGAAGATTACATTAAATACACCGAAGATCGGGAAGATATCAGCGCGAAAAGTTATCCTCAGCTTCTGAAGGTAAATGCCGTGCCTAATTATAATTATATTGGGGATTGGAAAAAAAGAGTGAGAGCAATTATTCCCAGCCACGGGCATTTAGATCACGTCGGAGCGATTCCATTTGGAGCTAAATTGTTCCCGGAAGCACCCATAATTTCGACCCCTTATACGATAGAAGTTTTAAAAACAATTCTTGCAGATGAAAAGATTACTATTCCTAACAAATTTATTACCCAAGATTTAAACACATCCTATAAACTTTCAGATACAATTACAATTGAGTTTGTGAATGTGACTCATTCCATACCGCACACAGCGATTGTGGTATTGCATACACCGTATGGAAAAATAGTATATGCTAACGATTTTAAATTGGATGATACGCCCACGCTGGGAAAAAAGCCTAACTATCAGCGCCTGCGACAAATCGGGGAAGAAGGAGTTTCCTTATTAATCATGAATTGTCTTTATGCCCATGAGCCTAAAAAATGCCCTTCAGAAGCAGTGGCAAAACAAATGTTAAAAGAAGTTATGCTCGGAACTAACAGCGAAGGAAAAGCGATGATTGTGACCACTTTTTCTTCTCATATTGCCCGCCTCAAAAGTATTATTGAACTGGGGGAAAAATTAGAACGGAAAATTGTTTTTTTTGGAAGATCGTTGGATAAATATGTGCGCGCGGCAGAAAGACTTGATTTAGTGAAGTTTACAAATAATATTAAATTAGTGCGGCACTGGGATAAAACAAATAAAATTCTGCGGCGAATACAAAAGGAAGGAAAGGATAAATATCTTATTGTCTGCACAGGACATCAAGGAGAGCCACGCTCTATATTGATGCAGATGGCACAAAATGGCTTTGATTTTCAATTTGCGCCTGGCGATATCGTGATTTTCAGCTGCCAAGTAATACCTGTAGAAATAAATAAACAAAATAGAGAGAAATTGGAAGCAACGCTTCGCACTCATAATGTAAGGATTTTCAGAGATGTCCATGTTTCAGGCCACGGAGCACGGGAAGATGAGCGGGATTTAATAGAAATGCTGAGACCACAGCATATAATTCCAATCCACGCTGAGAACGAAAAAGCGCGTCTGGTGGCAGAAATGGCCGCGCAATTAGGGTATAAGAATACGCACGTGATGCAGGACGGACAAAGAATTACTCTCCAGTAAATACTTATTCTATTACAATAAACTTTATAAAGAAAATCCTGTTTGAATTTTTTGAGGGAGTGAACTATGAAATTAGTGTTAGCAGAACCTAAATATCTTAAGGAAAGTATTTCAATCATGTCGGAACTGGTCACCGAAGCAAAATTCCATGTCGGCAAAGATGGTTTGGAACTTATTGCCATGGATCCGGCAAATGTGGCGATGATCATTTTCAAGCTTCTCAGCAGCTCTTTTACGCATTATGAAGCAAAAGAAGAGGAAGTGGCCATCAACTTAAATAACTTAAAGCAAATTTTGCGGCGCGCAAAAAGCGATGATACGATAACTTTAGAAACGACAGAAGAGAATAGTTTAAAGATTCAGCTTAAAAGCAATACCACGCGTTCTTTTTCCATCCCCACGTTAGATCTTGAAGATAAAGAACAGAAAGTCCCGGAGCTGCAGTTTACGGCAACGGTGACGATGGATTCAGGAGCGCTTACGGAAGCCATCGAAGATGTGAGCGTCGTCGCGGAATCGGTCACTTTTCTGGGAGAAAAAGAGCAGCTCTTGGTAAAAGCGGAAGGGGATTTGTCAAAAGCGTTTGTGGAAATTAAACAGGATGAAAACACAATCATTAAAGTGAAGGGAGACCAAAAATACAAAGCAAAATATTCTTTAGAATATTTGAAGAAAATGATTGCAGGCGCAAAATTAAGCGAGAGTGTTCTTCTCTCATTCAGCACTGATTACCCGTTGCGGCTGGAATATACATTGCAGGATAGGCTGCAGTTAAGTTTTATTTTAGCGCCGAGAGTTGATAATGATTAAGTTCATGACAAATAATATATTTTTTAGGAAAGAAATGGTTATAAGAGATTAAGAATATTCTTCTTTTAATGTTTTATTGTCAAAGAGGCTTTGAGAGGAGAGAAATGTTGCTAAAAGAGGTTAAAAGATTTGACGCTTTTGAAGTTATGTTTTACAGAAACACACTTGCGGATCATCAATTAGAAGTTTCTTGGACAGTTGCAGAACTGCTGCCATACGCGGAGAAAGCTTTTTCTCCTTATTTTGGAATGAAAGAAAGACGACAAACAATAGTGACAGCACTTGTGCATGATGATGCGGAATTAAGAATGGTGAATGGAGATGTAAATGGGTATGTAAAATCGAAAATGAGTTCGGAAGAATTGGAGAAATTAAAAATTGATGAAGAACAGGCAATTGAAAAACTGACAAGTGAATTTCCCGAAAAATTATATGGTTTCTGTTATAAAGATTTAATGTTAGCCGCTTCACGGAAGAATACACTTGTATCCCAACTGGTTTCTTATGCAGATAAAATAACTGGTTTCTGTGAGGTATTGCATGAATTATACGCCGGAAATAGAGATTTTATTGTTGATCCCGTAAACAAAAAGAATCACCCTGGACAATGGTATGTACAAAAGTGCAGAAAAAGAAAAGAAGAATGGCCATTACTCGAACAACTTTTTCACTATAATCATCCTTTCCTGAACCAACCTCAACAAATTAGACCTGCTGAAATAATCAAAATAGGTTCTCTACATACAGCCGACTCTATTGTGAAGCCTACTGGTTATCCAATGTATGATCTTTGGAGAGAAGTTATTGCAGGGAGGGGAGGGAAGAAAGGCTTAGAATTGTTAGTGAAACGGAGGGAGTGTTAAATTTGTCTGACTTTCTTAATGTCAAAGAAAAATCATATTTTATTCTTTACCACCGCAATCTTTAAATACATGATAAAATATTCATATGAATATGAAATCATATGATGTTGACTTGTGCGATAAAAAAGCGTATAAATTATTTTTTGGCACGTTAGCGAACCAAAGCAGGTTGAGAATTTTAAATGCGTTGAGAACAGATGCAAAAAATGTGACGGAAATCTGCAGAGAAACTGGTTTTGAGCAAAGCATGGTTTCGCATAACCTTAAGATGTTGGAATATCACGGGATGGTGTTCAGGGAAAAAAATGGAAAATTCCGCTATTTCCGCTTGAACAGAAAAACAATTTTGCCTCTCTTAGAATTGATTGATGAGCACATGGAAGAGTACTGCTGCAAAATTGCGCGGGGCGAGAGGTAGGCTTATGGATGTTCCTGTTCCAACAATTCGAAGACGTTATGACCGGTTTTCTTTCTTTTATAATTTTTTAGAATATCCGCTGGAAAAGGGGTATTATCGACACTGGCGCAAGGATCTTCTGTCGAAAGTGAAAGGAAATGTTTTAGAGCTAGGTGTAGGCACAGGAAAGAATCTCCCCTATTATAATTATGACACAATCACTTTGACAGCCGTTGATATAAGCCCAAGAATGTTGGAAAAAGCGCGGAAAAAAGCTGCAAATAAGAAATATCCCGTTAAATTTATCATTTTAGATTCAGAACGATGGCCTTTCTTAGATAAATCATTTGATTCAATTGTCGCAACTTTTGTCCTTTGCTCCGTTTCCGACCCGAAGAAAGTATTAACGGAGATGAGGAGAGTTTTGAAAAAAAATGGGAAAATATTTCTATTAGAGCATGTCTTGAGTAAAAATAAGCTTATCGCCCTCTGGCAAAACATTCATAACCCTATAACCAGAACTCTTTTTGGATATAACATCAATCGTGACACAATTCAATTTATGAAAGATACCCGATGGAAGATCACGGAAGAAAAAAATCTTGCGTTACGGGATGTCTATAAAATGATTGAGGGGCAAAAAAATGGCTAAAAAAACAACATTGATGATTACGGGGATGCATTGCGCGAGCTGCGCAAATGTGCTTACGAGAGCTCTGCAAAAAGTAGAAGGCGTGCAAACAGCTGTTGTAAATTACTCCACAGAGAAAGCGGCTGTAGAGTTTGATGATAAAAAAACAAACGAAGAAGCGCTGATTCAAGCCGTAAAAGGAAAAGGGTATGGCGCAGAAGTAGCGACAGGAAAGAATCAACACCAGCACCATTTCTTAAAAGAAAAAGAGATCAAAGAATTAAAATGGAAAGTGATTGTCAGCGCTATTTTTTCTCTGCCGGCGCTGCTTATTGGGATGCTTTTTATGGAAGAAGGGGCTTTCTTTCTCGGCTACGAACTACCTTTTGCTGCTTACTTTTTATTTATCCTTACCACCCCTGTGCAGTTTTATATCGGAAAAATATTTTACGAAGGAACATGGGCGGCTCTAAAGAATAAAAGCGCGAATATGGACAGCCTTATTGCTATCGGCACAAGCGCTGCGTATTTTTATTCCGTATATGTTGTCTTTTTTGGGATGGAAGGATTCCAATACTTTGAAGTGTCGGCTGTCCTTATCACATTAGTCCTCTTGGGAAAATATCTAGAAGCGGTAGCTAAAGGGAAAACAAGCCAGGCTATCAGCAAATTGATGAAAATCGAAGCCAAGACGGCAACGATATTCAGAAATAAAAAAGAAGTGAAAATCCCCATTGAGGAAGTTCAAGTCGGAGACCTTATTCTTGTAAAACCCGGAGAAAAAATTCCCGTAGATGGGGTAGTCGTCGAAGGCTATTCGGCAGTGGATGAAAGCATGATCACCGGAGAAAGCATACCTGTAGAAAAAAAGAAGGAAAGTGTCGTTATCGGCTCAACCATTAATAAACAAGGATCATTGACGTTCAAGGCCACAAAAGTGGGAAAAGACACAACCCTTGCCAGAATTATTAAACTTATTGAAGAAGCGCAGACCAAAAAAGCGCCTATCCAAAGGTTTGCAGACAGAGTTTCCGCTTATTTTGTGCCGGTGGTGATTGCGTTAGCGGTTCTTACGTTCATCGCTTGGTTTTTTCTCTTTGAAGCGACAATAAGCTTTTCGATTATTGCCGCGGTGGCCGTCCTGGTCATTGCCTGTCCCTGCGCTTTAGGTTTAGCGACTCCGACAGCGATTATGGTCGGCACAGGAAAAGGCGCCCTTAAAGGGATTCTGATCAAAGGAGGAGATGCTCTCGAAGCAGCGCATAAAGTCAAGTTTGTAATCTTTGATAAAACGGGAACAATTACGAAAGGAAAACCCGAAATTACAGATGTCTTACCAGAGAAGGGAATTTCCAAAGAGAAAGTTTTAGCGATTGCGGCAAGCATCGAGAAGAAGTCA
The DNA here is from genome assembly GCA_964502785.1 of uncultured Methanosarcinales archaeon. GTDB lineage: Archaea > Nanobdellota > Nanobdellia > Woesearchaeales > GW2011-AR9 > JAGVYE01. Next base: position 31,359 of record CAZCXW010000010.1, read on the forward strand.
GAGCATCCTTTGGCGGAAGCTATTGTACATAAAGCTGAAGAAGAAAAAATAAAATTATTGTCAGTTACAAAATTTAAAGCTGTGCCGGGACATGGGGTAGAAGCCCTCGTGCAAAGAAAAAAGTATTATATCGGAAATTTAAAGTTTATGAACGAGAAAAAAATAAGTTTGGTTTCAGCAGGAAAAGAAATGAGAGACTTGGAAACAGAAGGGAAAACAGTGATAACCATTGCTGAAGAAAAAAAAGTGTTGGGCGTCATTGCTATTGCTGATGAGCTTAAAGAAGATTCGCCAAAAGCTGTTAGCATCTTAAAAGAAATAGGAGTGATTCCGTATATGATCACAGGAGATAACCAACGCACAGCCGCTGCTATTGCGCAAAAGGTTGGAATCACTAATTTTTTTGCGGAAGTGCTGCCGGAAGATAAAGCGAAGCATGTGAAAGAATTGCAGAGAAAAGGAAAAGTGGCGATGGTGGGAGACGGTATTAACGATGCTCCCGCATTAGCGCAGGCTGATATCGGCATTGCAATGGGTTCGGGAACGGATGTGGCGATGGAAACAGGGAATGTGGTCCTGATGCGCAATAATCTGCTTGATGTTCCTAAAGCCATAACATTAAGCAAAATGACGATGAAAAAAATCAAACAA
>CAZCXW010000011.1:0-29614 GCA_964502785.1 uncultured Methanosarcinales archaeon
GATGAGGAAGACCTCTATCGGAAAGGTGAATTCTTAGAGAAAAATCCGAAGATTATCACAAAATTATTTGCTTTATGGCAGAAAAAAGTTGAAGTTTATTACCATTTTATAAGCAAATTAGAAAAGGAAGGAATTACCAATTTTCTCCCACAATATTTGGAATTTGTGCGGGTGTACAATGCCGAGTATGAAATAGCTCTCACAACAGAGTATTTCACGGTCTGGAGTGATGTCATGATCAAACGTATTCTTCAGAATTTTTCGAAAGAGCTACAGTCTGAAATTCAAGAATTAGTTCTGCCTTTTAAGAAGATGTTTCTTAACGAGGAGGAATTAAGTGCATTAAAAATAGGCTTGCAACTGGCTGGGGTTAAAGATAAGAGTCTTCAGAATATAATTCCTCATTGCCCCCGCCTCTACTCACAATTGCAAAAACATCAGCAAAATTTCTATTGGATTAATAGTGGATATAAATATACCCCAACCATAACCGTTGAACAGTTCTTGAATAATATTTGTGAATACACCCAAAAATTATCTGTAGAAAAAATGAAGCAAAGAATTAAATTCCTGGAAAATTATGAGAAGATAATTGAAGAGAAAAGAAAAGAGCTTATCACAAAACTAGATTTAAAGAAAGAGGATCAACATTCTTTACAACTTCTTTCTACTATTGCTTGGTGGCATGATATGAGGAAAAGAGCTAATATCATTGGCAGCTACTGGACAAATAAATTCCTGATGAAAGCTTCCATTGACAATAATGTTAATCTCTTGGACATTCAATTTATGCTTCCAGAAGAATTCATTAAATTCATTCAAACAAAGAAATTGCGAGCTGCCATAATTGAAGAAAGAAAAAAAGGCTGTGTTGCAATTAATACCATCAATGATGATATGCTTCTTTCGGGGGAAGAATACATTCAATTAAAAAAGAAAATATTAGACGTTGATGTAAAGAATATCACTGATTTTCGCGGCACAACCGCTTCCTATGGCAAAATCTCAGGCAAGGTGCGTATCATTACCAATCCTTCTAAACAAACGATTGAACAAGGAGAAGTACTTGTTGCCTCTATGACACGTCCTGAATATGTTCCGTTGATGAAAAAAGCAGCAGCCATTGTTACGGACGAAGGAGGGATAACTTCTCATGCGGCGATTATCAGCAGAGAATTAGGCATCCCTTGTATTGTTGGCACAAGAGTAGCAACAAAGGTCTTAAAAGATGGCATGATTGTGGAAGTTAATGGCAACCATGCTTCAGTGAAGGTTCTAGAATAAAAATGGAATTTGACATGAATTGGAAACGTGAATATTCTCTGTTTTATGGCACGACTGCACTCTATTCTCTACAACGCTGGGCTAAAGAAGCTCTAGGAAAAGATATTGTCGTACGAGGAGAAGGAGTTGACGGTTGGTTTACCGTCCTTTCAACGAAAGGCACAATGCAGGAGTTAAAAACATGGCTTTTTGAGAGAATGAAAGAAAATCTTTCCTATGTTCAAGATGAATTGAAACAAACACAAATCTCAGGAGAAAAATTGGTTTCTTTTACCAAGAGCTCGAAAATTAATCTAAAAACATCCGACCAGGAGCTCATTCTTTTCTATGAACAGTTCGTATCGTATTTTGATGATTATATTATGCATCTTTGGTATGGTTTTTATCTGCCAGAGATTGTCAGTGATCTCTTTCAAGAATTGCTGAAAAAGAAAATTCCTTCTTCTAAAATAAATGAAGCAATTGAAACCTATTCCATACCTAGTCAGAAAGCGGCTGTTCTAAAAATCTCTCAATTCTTTTCACAAGAAAAAGATAAAGAGAAACGTATTCAATACATAAAGAAAAATTATCCTTGGCTGATGAGCACAGATCCATTTACGCAACCTTCGGATGATAAATGGATAGAAAGTTATGTTAGTTCTTTCGGTATCCAAGCAAAGAAATCAATGAAAAGTTTAGGTCTTGAACATGAACCTTTAATTAAAATTTATCAGGATGTTTTGTATCTTAAAGATAAACGAGATGAATACCGACGTGAAGCATTTTACTTCATTTTACCATTACTTAAAGAAATTTCTCGGCGTAAGGGGATTTCTCTGATTGGATTAGGATACCTTCTCCCAGACGAATTAAATTCTTCAGATCTAGGATTGATGATTGAACAAAGAAAAGAAGGATATATTATAGAAATCAATGGCAAAGAAAGAGTGATTGAAGGGGGAAAGAGTGTTATTTCAAAATTTATTCAAACACAACAAGCAAATGACAGCACTATCAAAGGAATTATTGGATGCCCCGGTTTTATTAAAGGAAGAGTACAAATTATTCATCATAAAAAAGATCTGGCTTCATTTAAAGAAGGGAATATTCTTGTGGCCACAACGACAAATCCGGATTATATTCCCGCAATGCAAAAAGCAAGCGCGTTCATAACTGATGAAGGGGGCATAACTTGTCATGCGGCAATCGTCGCCAGAGAATTAAAGAAACCATGTATTGTCGGTACAAAAATAGCCACAAAAACGTTTAAAAATGGAGATCTCGTAGAAGTAGATGCTGAGAAAGGAATTGTAAGAAAATTGTAAGACAGCAACCATCGTTAATTCTTCAACAAATTATGATCACAAATCCATAATGAACTTAATTGTTGGCTTTTTTTTAAGTACGTCCGCCGCGGCAACAGCCACCACCCTAAAGCAAGCTCGACATTCCGAGATGAAAAATATTCTTTGTTTTTCTCGTTAAAATGCCACCAAAAGAGTTCAATAGCCTGAAGATTAGCCCTCTTTATTCTCTGCAAATTTGCAGAAGTAAGAAAGAAAACACCTCCGTTGCAAACTTTCTTCCATTTTTCAGGTCGTAAATTGAATTGAGATAAAAAACACAGGCTCCGAGAAGCAATGTAAACTTGTTTTAGAGAGTGTAACTCTGTTACTAATTCTTCTGGATTAATGGAAATATCTTTGATATCTACAAACAGAATTTTCTTATCTCCAATCACTTTGACAATTTTCTCTAAAGACACCAATGTTGGATACTTTTCTCGCAACTGCAAAAAAGTTTTTCTGAAAAAGAAACGTGGAAAAAGAAATTTCAGAAAATTTCCATGATAACAAAACAAAATGTCATCAGAACTCCTTCGCACATCAACTTCAATAATATCGCAAGCGCTATCTAAAGATTTTCTAATCGCTTTGAGAGAATTTTCAGGCCCAAAGCAATCGCCTCCGCGATGCGCCATAATAAGTGGTCTTTTAGCCATAGATAAGATTTAAGTTACCATTTATTCTTCTGTATTCCTAACCAATAACCAATATGATTGACAACAACGTGCAGCAAAGGTGTGAGAATCAAAATGACCGATACGACTTCAATTGGCGGCACATACATGAACCAAGAAAAAATGATCCCTCCGATGACAAAATCGATTTGGTCGAAAGGAAACCAGCGTTCTCCTGGCTTTAAGCCGTCTTTCCGTTTGTAATAACTCTTGACGGCGTCTCCCGCAAGCGCGCCAAAGCCAAGTAAAAATCCGAGAAGGATGGAAAAGTCGCTGTAATCAAGCAAGGCCCATTCTTGAAAACCAAGAGCATACAAATATTTTTGCAGAATAAATACGATGCCCCCCATAACTGTTCCAACAACTAAACCGCGCCAAGTCTTGTGACTTCCTAAATATTTTTCACTGATTGGCTTTCCTCCCCACGGAATCCAGCGGAATAATACCGGCGCCATATTGGCGATATACGCCGGAAGAAAAAAATAGAGACTCTTCACGACCAAGAGGAGCAAATATTCAGTCATATATTTTAATAAGAATATAATCTATTTAAATGTATAGCTGAAAGATTTAACAGACTGGTCCATTTTCCCATAAAAGTAGTAATACTAAGGTTGCATAATTATTATAAATAAGGATACCTCTAAAATAATACTTAATGAATAAAGATTTTCAAATTCTTAAGGAAAGAGTTCCCGGTGTCACTTCATTTGAAATATGGAATGGTTCTCGTTATCTTCCTGGGTTTATTGACACCACGGAAGGAACTTCTCTCAGCTATCCTGCATTAGGCGGCTGCCGCTTCCGTGCTTATGAAAATGATAATGAGGAAGCTCTTGCTGATGCCGCCCGCCTGTCTCGGGGTATGCACTACAAATCAGCCCTTGCGAAACTTGCCTTGAGCGGGGGCAAGGCGGTTATTGTTGCAGATCCTTTTGATTCTATTCAGGGTAAAAATGAAACAGTTTTGAAAGGATTTGCCCACGTTGTCAATACTCTCGGTGGCCGCTATATCACGGCGGAAGATTCCGGCACTACTGAAGCAGACATGAATTTTCTTGCTCAGCATACTTCTTATGTCGTGGGAACGAGTGGAAAACCATTCAGCAGCGGCAATCCTTCGCCTATCACTGCTTATGGTGTATTTTGCGGCATCAATGCCGGATTAAAATATCTCGGTTTAGATTTAGAAGGTCGAGTATATAATGTAAAAGGCGCAGGTGGTTCAGTTGCCTCATTTCTTCTCTTTGGCTTTCCGGAGGAAGATTCTCGCTTCGATCCTTTTAGGGATTCTTTTCCGGGTCTCTTGTCTATCGCCGAAAGAATCTATTGTTCTGAAATTCGTGAAGATAATTTTCAGAGAGTGTATGAGAAAGCAGCGCAAAAAAGAATGGCTCCTAAATTAGTGCGTGTCGGTGATAATGAAATTTACCAGAAACCGCATGACGTTTTTGTTCCCGCTGCTCTTGGCGGCAGCCTTTCCGAGATAACTTTGCCTTGGCTGCAAAAAGCTCAATGTAAGTTTATCGGAGGTCCGGAAAATAATCAACAACTGATAAAAAATAATGAAAAACCTGACCCGCAAAGTCAAGGCATTCTCTACTCACCTGATTTTGCAATTAATGCCGGCGGGATTATTAACGTTTTCGAAGAATTAACTGCTTCACGCGCCGGAAAAGAGTACGAGCTTGCCAGGGCTTTGCAGTGCACAGAGGCTATTGCGTCTCGTCTTTTTTCGATTTTTAAAGAAGCTGATAACCAACATAAACCGACGTTTGTTATCGCTGAACAACAAGCAGAAAAAATTATTGCCAACCGCAACAAAGCACATTCTATTTAATCCCTTCTTAGAAGTTTTAATTACTTTCAACATATAATTGAATATATATTTAAAACCATATATCAAAAGACTAAAAATTATTTAAACAAGAAATTTTTCTTTAGTATTAAACACTATATATGTAGATAAATTAATGAAATACACTACCGCTAGTGTTCTATTAAAGCAACAAGAAAAGAGGGGGTAATCAATGTACTGTCCGTTTTGTTCTCACGCTGAAACAAAAGTCTTGGAATCACGTTTATTGGAAACGTCCCTTCGCCGGCGGCGGGAATGTTCTTCTTGCAAAAATAGGTTTACTACCTATGAGCAGGCCCATTTTCAGCTTTGTGTGATTAAAAAAGATGGGAGAGAGGAAGGATTTGATTTGCAGAAAATAACGCGCAGCATAGAGAAAGCCCTTGGCAAGGCGGAACCCGAAATCCTCATTTCCCTCTCGCAAAAAATATATCAGAAAATTCTCAATAAGAAAAAGAATCCGCTTAAGTCTCAGTTGATTGGTAAACTTGTTCTGCAAGAATTGAAAAGAGTAGATAAAATTGCCTACCTGCGTTTTGCTTCAATCCATAAAGCTATTGATGATCCAAAATTATTTGAAAAGGAAATTGATATGATTACAAAAAATGTAATGAAATAGTGTGTGAGGTTAAACGGTAGTTTGTATATGATGTTAAGTATGTGTGCAGTTAAGCAAAAATGAGGTGTTGTCCATGAAAGAGATAAATATTGCTGAAGTAGAAACAAAAGGGCTTTGTATCCCCCGTTATTTTACAAAAGAGGGCGTAAATCCCTTTGAAATGTTTTTATATGAGAAACGCACGTCTATAATTAAGAATCCAGACGGCTCCCTCGTTTTTGAAATGAATAATGTTGAAGTTCCATCTTTCTGGACGCAAGTAGCTACTGATATTCTCGCGCAAAAATATTTTCGCAAAGCGGGCGTTCCCCAGCGCAATGAACAAGGCGATTTCCTTACAGATGAATCTGGAACTGTGATCACTGGCAGTGAAACCAGCATTAAAGAAGTAGCGCATCGTATTGCTGGCTGCTGGCGTCATTGGGGAGAAAAGTATGGATATTTTGCGACGTCTCAAGACGCGCAAATATTTTATGAAGAAATGGTCTATATGCTTATTTCTCAAACTGCCGCCCCTAACAGCCCGCAATGGTTCACAACCGGATTACATTGGGCATACGGCTTAACAGGGCCGGCGCAAGGCCACAGCTATATTGATCCAGTCACAAAAAAATTAGAATATTCAAAAGACGCGTACACACGTTCACAACCTCATGCTTGCTTTATTCAGAATGTTGATGATGACTTAGTGAGGGAAAATGGTATCTTCAGTTTATTGACACGGGAAGCTCGCGTCTTTAAATATGGAAGTGGTACGGGAAGTAATTTTTCAAAGCTACGAGGGAAAGGAGAATTTCTGACGGGTGGTGGTACAAGTTCTGGTTTAATGAGTTTTCTGAAGATCTTTGATACCGCTGCCGGTAGTATTAAATCAGGGGGGACAACAAGACGTGCTGCAAAAATGGTTTGTCTTGATTTGGATCACCCAGAGATAGAGGAATTTATTTGGTGGAAAGTCCGAGAAGAAGAAAAAGTTGCCGATCTTGTTGCCGGAAGCAAAATTCTTCGGAAAAGATTATCTATACTTATTGAAAAAGCACAAAAAACAGAACATAAACAGAATCCTTTAGAAGATAAAGAAGTGCAACGTCTTTTAAAACAGGCAGCTCGGGATGAAATTCCCGTCAATTACTTAGTTAGGGCTCTTGATTTAGCAAAGCAAGGATCTAAACTTCCATTGCAGGAGTTTAATACTCATTACGAATCTGAAGCATATCTTACTGTTTCCGGACAGAATAGTAATAATTCTGTACGTATTTCTAATAGTTTTTTTGAGAAACTAGCGAATAAAGACGTCTGGGAATTAAAAGGACGGGTAAATACTAAATTCAGTAAAAAAATACCTGCAGAAAAATTATGGAGTGACATTGGTTATTGTGCCTGGGCATCTGCTGATCCCGGACTGCAATATGATACAACAATCAATGAATGGCATACCTGTCCTAATGATGGCCGGATAAATGGGAGCAACCCCTGTGTTACAGGAGATACCCTAGTTTTATTAAAAGATGGAAAATGGGCGCGCATCGATTCTCTCGTTGATAAAAAAACAGAAATTATTGTGAATACCGGAATTATTCAAGAAGTTTCTATCGCTGGATCTTTTAAAACAGGTCATAAACCGGTATATAAACTAACAACAAAAAGCGGATACGAACTTAAGCTTACCGCTGACCATAAAATATTTACTGTGAATAGAGGTTTCATTCCTGCAAGCGATTTGACAAAAGATGATTATGTTCTACTTCCAAGTCAGGAGGTATCTGATATCAAAGAGATAGAAGACAAAACTTTTTATCAAATGGTTGGCGTCTATTTGGGTGATGGCTGTGGCGGAGATATTAGTAGTACCCGAGGTGTTCAGTTAACAATGAATAAGGAAACCGAGTTAGCGGTTTTAGAAACGTTTGCTGAATATATCGCAACAAGTTATGATCGGGTGACGCATCACGGAAGTCCCGCAAGTGTACAATTAACAGCAACATCGGGAAAATATGTGATTACAAACACGATTGTACAAGAAAGATTCCAGCAGCTTATCAATCTCAAAGTAAAAAGTCATGAAAAACAATTATCTGAAGCGGTCTTTGCTTTACCTCTTGGCGCGCAAAAATATATTTTACAAGGACTGTTTACAGCCGACGGAACAGTTGCATACTATCCAGAGAATTCCAGTTATTATGTTTCTTTGGATTCTACCAGTAAACAACTGTTGCAGGATGTTCAATGTATGCTCCTTGGTTTTGGCATTAAGAGCAAATTGTATCTTAATCGTCGGGCGGGAAAAGATAAAACTCTCCTTCCGGATGGAAAAGGCGGCCTTAAAGAATACGTTGTCCGAGAGATGCATTCCTTGCGTATTTCGCGTGTTAATAGAATTAAGTTTGAAAAACTTATTGGTTTCATGCCTGAATCACCAAAACAGGAAAAACTTGTCCGTGTTAATAGCATGAGCGAAGTATACAACGAACCAGCAATCGATGCTGTAGCTTCTATCGACTATCTTGGAATTGAAGATGTTTACGATTTAACGGAACCCTTAACACACACGTTCGTTGCAAATGGCATCACTATCCATAATTGTTCGGAATACATGTTTCTCGACGACACCGCGTGTAATTTGGCATCTATTAATTTAATGAAGTTGTATGACAAAGAAAAGCAGTGTTTTGATGTTCCTGGGTATCGTCACACAATTCGCCTCTGGACGATTGCGTTGGAGATATCTGTTCTGATGGCGCAGTTTCCTTCAGAACAAATTGCTATCCGCAGCTATAAATACCGTACCCTTGGCTTGGGCTATGCTAATTTAGGAACACTCTTAATGGTACAAGGAATTCCTTACGATAGCGATAAAGGACGAGCCATTGGTGGTGCGATGGCCAGTATCATGACCGGTGATGCCTATGCTGCATCTGCAGAGATGGCTTGTACTCTTGGAGCATTTGAAGGGTTTTCTAACAACCGAGAACCAATGTTACGGGTTATTCGTAATCATCGTGGTGCTGCGTATGATCATAAGAATTACGAAAGTCTTACAATTAAACCTATCCCCATTAATCAGCAACTCTGCCCCGACGATTTACTTCTTGCTGCGCATGACAGCTGGGATAAAGCATTGCAGTTAGGGGAGACGTATGGATACCGTAATGCTCAAGCAACAGTAATTGCCCCGACGGGAACTATTGGTTTAGTTATGGATTGTGATACAACGGGAATTGAACCAGATTATGCACTCGTAAAATTCAAGAAACTTGCTGGTGGTGGTTTCTTTAAGATCGTTAATCAATCCGTTCCTGAAGCATTGCGTAGATTAAATTATAGTGAACCGCAAATTAAAGATATTATTTCTTACTGTATTGGTCATGCAACTTGGGAAGGTAGCCCTTACATCAACAAAGAAACATTGCAAACCAAAGGATTAACAGAAAAACAGCTGCAGCTTATAGAAAAAGATCTTAAGAATGCCATGGATATACGATTTATCTTTAACCAATGGACTCTAGGTGAAGATTTTTACAAAAAAGTAATGCATGCTGGTGCAAAAGATGTTCTTGCTGGTCTTGGATTTAATGATGCAGAGATCGAAGCTGCCAATGAGTATATTTGTGGTACGATGACTTTAGAAGACGCACCTCATCTTAAGAAAGAAGATTATGCTGTTTTTGATTGCGCCAACACCTGTGGTAAGAAAGGAAAGAGATACATTGACCCTTATGCACATTTGAAAATGCTCGCTACAGTGCAATCTTTTATCTCCGGAGCAATTTCCAAAACAATTAATATGCCAAGGGAATGGACAATTGAGCAGATCAAGAAAGTGTATTACGATGCTTGGACGATGATGATTAAAGCAGTAGCGTTGTATCGTGATGGCTCAAAATTAAGTCAACCGCTTAATGCAACGCTCGAAGAATATCCCGAGCTTAAGAAGTTATTGGAAGAAGAATTATCTCCAGAGGAAACTTCTGTCATGGAAATAAAAAAGAAAGTGTTCTTAGGACAGCGAGAACTGCAGCTTACGGCAAAAATCTATCAAGAAAAACCGGTCGAAGTAATGGTGGCGATGAGCGGCATGACCCCCGTGCAAGAAGTCATGATGAGCGCTTTGGTCAATAGCATTAATTTGAGTTTGCAAAATGGTTTAAGCCCGGCTGTAATTGCTCAGCAAAGTTTACATGTTGAAGGGCATCCTGTAATCACTGAATTACGGGAGTTTCTTTTAACATTTGAGAAGAATGGAGCAAAACATAATCCTGTTGTAACAAACCATCCTGCTTCCAACGGGATAACACTTATTAAAAACAACACAAGCATTTCTCGGCAAGAAATCACAGAAGATGATAAACGTAAGAAATGCACAGGGTGCGGGGCAACGCAATTGCGGCAGAATGGCACCTGCATGCTCTGTGAGATTTGCGGAGAAACAAGCGGGTGCAGTTAGAGGTTACAATGGGGGCTCTTGGGAAATCCACAGTTGGAGTTGGTGTGCAGTATGGCGATGAAGGGAAGATAAAGGTTTATCGTAAGGTCGTTCCTCCTGTAGCTGTTTGGGTTAGGTGGAATGGGGGACCAAATTCAGGCCATAACTTCGACGCAAACGGCATACATCTAGTGACCCATAGCGTACCTTCAGGAATTGGTTATCCGAATACTCTACAGTATATAGGAAGCGGTTGTACGATAAATCCGTCAAAGTTGCTTCAAGAGATTAATTATATTCAAAAAGAGTTAAATATTTCTTTAGATGGACTGTTGCATATTTCAACTCATACTTCTTTAATTCAACCTCATGAAATAATTTTAGATGTGTTGACAGGTGCAGGGATAGGAACAACAGGGAATGGAATCGGGCCTGCTTATGCAGATCAAGCGTTGCGACAGATAGGATCAACTCTTACAAATATTAAATTGGGTGACTTTTTGCAAAATTCTCGGAGAAGTTTGAAGCATATCCAAGCTAGTTTTGATAATCTTATAGAAAGTGCAGAACAGTCTCTTGTAGGACATGGTATCACCTCACGGAAAATAAAAAAAGTACTTGACGGTCTTGATCGAGAAGTTCTTCTTACTTCTTTTTCTAATTCTACATTACAATTAAAACAATATCTTTGTTCAGATCCGCTCTTTCTACAAAAAATAATAGAACAGGGATATGATATTTTTTTTGAAGGAGCGAATGCAGCTATGCTTGATGTTCAAACAGGTCATGCCCCTTACACCACTTCCAGTCATACTTTAGCTTCTGCAGCTTATGTAGGTGGAGATTTATCAAATAGATATCACACTAAAACCATAGGGGTTGCAAAAGCGATCATGTCGAGAGTTGGAAATGGACCATTCACGGCAGAATTCGGAGGAATTCAATCTGAAAAATATTGCAGCGCTAAAGGTGGTAAAAAGTATGTAAGAGATGTAGAAGAGCAGTTGTATAATCCTTCTGATCTACTCAAAAGCAGTGATCCTTTTAAGATCGGCATTGCCCTACGCATGCTTGGAAATGAATATGGAGCAACAACACAAAGGCCACGAAGAGTAGGTATGCTTGATTTAGTGATGTTACGACAAACTTGTTTAATGAATGGGGTTGATGAACTTTACGTTACAAAATTTGATATGTTAAATCTTTTTTCTGAGGGGGTGCCTCTTGTCGTTGCTTATGAACTTGATGGAAAACGGATTGATTACGTTCCTCCTACTACGGATGAAGCAAGACACGCTAAACCAATAGTTGAATACGCACTACCCATAACCAAAGACATTTCGTCGATAAGATCTTTTAAAAGATTACCAAAGGAAGCAAAGGATCTTGTTAGAAGAATCGAAGATGCCACGCAAACTCCCGTGTATGGAATTGGTGTTGGTCCTGGAAGAGATGAGTATGTTTCGACGACGCCAAGCGAAAGGTGAGTTTAGGGGGAAATTCTATATCTCCGGATCCTATTCCCTGGAATAATATCTTCTTCAAGAAAGATTTCTTCAATATAATTCAAAGATATTCTGGTTATATTAATCCCTAAAGAATCTTCTACTTCAATTCTTACTGGAGATTTTAATCTTTCTCCGGTAAGTGGGTGCATAAACTTTCCATCTGCTTTCTGTTTCTCTAAGAATTCTGCAAGTGTCATAATTGATGATCTATAAGATTCATAAGAGTACTCTAACTCTTGATTGCCTACGAATGTGATACTCGGATCAACTAAAATAGAAAACCATATCTCACTTTTAGGTTCTTGCAAACCAAAATAGATGCAATGTGCTCTCCACTCTTGAAAATCATTTACGGGAGCCTTTCCAAACCATAATCTTTCTTTCATCAACTCTGCTTTTGATTTAAGACCTTCTCGTAAAATATCTTCTACTGTAAAATCAATCCCATTAATTTTCCAACTGGAGTGATAGATCTCAATCATATTTGGTTTTTGTTTATTTTAATTATAAACTTTTCCAGTGAAATTAACTTTTTCCCACAGATACATTTTTATATCATCCGCTCTTCACAAATTTGTGGTAGAACAGCAGCTTGAGATTTCAAAAGTTGTAAAAAGAGACGGTCGTATCGTAGATTTTGACATAAAAAAAATCACGGAGGCGATTTTCAGCGCTGCGGAATCGGTTGGCGGCAAAGACCGTGTTCTTGCCCGCGCTCTGGCCGATGCCGTCCTTGAAGAGTTGGCAAAACAATACAAAAATAAAGTTCCAACCGTCGAAAACATACAAGATGTTGTGGAAAAAGTTCTCATCGAGCACGGGCATGCCCGCACCGCCAAAGCTTACATCCTGTATCGTCATAAAAAAGAGGAAGAACGCCAGCGGCGCGCTTTTATCCTTGGAAAACAACAAGAAGATGGTACTCTTCATTTCAGCAACGAAGCTTTAAAAATTTTACATAATCTTTACCTTTTGAAAGATGAAGAAGGGAATGTTATTGAAACGCCTCAGGAAATGCTCTTGCGGGTGGCAAAATATGTGGCCAGCGCTGACAAACACTATGGTGCCTCTGTCAATGAAATTCGAGAGACTGAAAAAAATTTTTATTCGATTCTGGCTAATTTAACATTTCTTCCCAATTCCCCAACTTTAAGTAATGCTGGAACAAAAAATTCTCAATTAAGCGCTTGCTTTGTTCTGCCGATTGAAGATACTATGGAATCTATTTTCGGCACCTTACGGGATGCCGCAGTGATTCACCAGCGCGGGGGAGGCACAGGTTTTTCTTTTTCCCGTTTACGGCCAAAAAACGATCGTGTTAAACGGCATCTCGGAGTCGCTTCCGGTCCAGTTTCGTTTATGAAAGTATTTGATGCCGCTTTAGACATCATCAAACAGGGAGGGATTCGTCCTGGGGCAAATATGGCTGTTCTTCGTGTTGATCATCCTGATATTCTCCGTTTCATTGAAGTAAAAAGGGATAAAAGCAGCTTAAAAAATTTTAATATTTCTGTCGCCGTAACGGACCGTTTTATGAAAGCGGTGGAAGAGGATAGGGAATATTTCATAAAAAATCCGCGGACAGAAAAATTCATGGGTAAGCTTCGCGCTCGCGACGTTTTTGCCGTGATTACACAGAACGCTTGGAAAACCGGCGATCCAGGATTAATTTTCCTCGATGAAATAAATCGAAAAAATCCCGCCAAGCATTTGGGAGAGATTGAAACGACGAATCAATGCGGCGAGGCGCCCCTCTTACCTTATGAAAGCTGCGCTCTCGGTTCTATAGATGTGGCCAAATTTGTCAATCAACAGGAACGTGATTTGCGCTGGGAAGAATTACGCCGCGCGGTGCATGCTGCAGTTCATTTCTTGGATAATGTTATTGATGTTAATGCATATCCTACCAAAGAAAGCGAAGAAACAACAAAAAAAACGCGCCGCTTCGGTCTCGGCATTATGGGTTTGGCTTATTTGTTCTTTAAGTTAGGAATTAAATATGATTCTGAAGAAGGGTTGCAAATTGCCGATAAACTTATGAGTTTCATAAAAGATGCGGCTTATGAAAAATCAGAACAATTAGCCTCGCAACGCGGGGTTTGTCCCGCCTGGGAAGATTCCGATCATCAGAAAGTTGGCCGAAAAATGCGCAATATCAGCTGCCTTTCCATATCTCAAACAGGAACGCGGAGCATTATTGCGGGAACTTCTCCCGGTTGCGAACCCATTTTTGCGATTTCTTATCAGCGCTCGATGCTCAGCAGCAGCCAGTTTATGTATATTAATCCCTTATTTGAAAAAGAAGCCAAAGAACGCGGATTTTATACGCCAGAATTAATCCGAAAAATTTCTTTAACGGGAAGCATCCAATCCATTAAAGAGATTCCTAAAGAGGTTCGCGATCTTTTTGTCACCGCTCAAGATATTACGCCTGAATGGCACATTCGCATGCAGGCCACCCTGCAAAAATATGTGGACAATGCCATCTCCAAGACCATAAATCTGCCGCGCACAGCGGCCATTAAAGATGTTGAAGAAGCGTATCTACTGGCTTGGAAATTAAAATGCAAAGGCCTTACTGTGTATCGGGACGGAAGCTATGAAGACCAAGTGATAACTATCGGCGAATAAAAAAGAGGAAAAATATGCCCATCTATACAAAAATTGGTGATAAAGGAAAAACAACATTCTTTGGCTGCGGTTTAGTTGATAAAGACGATCCCCGCATTGAAGCCTTCGGCGCTCTTGACGAACTCAATTCCGTTATCGGCGTGGCCTTATGTTTTATTGATGATATGCAATTACAAGAGATATTAAAAAAAATTCAGAATGACTTGTTTCAAGTCGGCGCCGACTTAGCCGGCAGCGCCTTGAAAGGAAACCGCCTGCCGATGATTACAGAAAAACATGTTCAGGAATTGGAACACGCGATTGATGAAATTGAATCCCAGTTAGGCATGCCCCAAAAATTCATCCTCCCCGGCGGTACGAAAGAGAGTGCTTTTTTGCACCTCACGAGAGCGATTACCCGCCAGGCGGAACGAAGTTTGGTGAAGACAAATAAAATCCTCCCTCTCAATGACGCATTGTTAAAATATGTCAACCGCTTAAGCGATTTTTTATATGTCCTGGCGCGGCAGGCCAACAAAGAAGTTGATATCAAAGAGCAACAGCCCATCTATAAATACTTTGATGAGAAAATAAATAAAGGATAAATCTTTAAAGCTGACTTCAATCCTACATAATGAGGTGATGCCTGGTGAAGAGTGCGTTAAAAATATTGGACGGAATTGATAAATCTCTTGAGAGTGAGCATAAGTGGATTGCCGCCGAATATAGTTATTTCAAAGATATGGTGGATGAATTAAATGATATAACCCCATTATTAGAACAATTAGATGGGGCTGGAGCAAAGTTTGATTGGAGAAAAATGCGTCAAGATTTGCGTCAGGCTAGTCGTGCCGAACGCCGTGTTGATCGTGCTGAAAAAAATTTAGAAAAAGATGTCGAGAGTCTTCTTGACCTCCTGCCGCAACGTTTTAAAGATCAAATGATAAAATTAAGAGGAAATGCGCAAATCGCTGCCAGAGAACTTCTTAAACAAGCCTCGCTTTTCCGAGGAGAGGTTCGCGGCCAAGTTGATAAGATGGGCGTTGATATCGATATCCTCATAAGTTTAATAGAAAAAAGTAAGAAACAAACAGACCGAGGGGTAATTGAAGCTGAGGAATTCGCCGTGCGTCGAAGAATTAATGAAAATGTTCAAAATATTTTAATCCGCGTTAAAAATACCATTGAATGGATTCAATCTTTAGGATCAAGCATAGAAACCATGCAGCGCTTAGAACGGGAAATCAAAAGTTTAGCGGTTTAATTTTATTTTTCTTTCTTCAGCTCTTCTAATAACAAAGAAGTCACATCGATTTCATTTGTTTCATGCTCAATGCAATTTGTCGTCACAATCGTATTAATCCCTGCATTATACAACTTTTTCGTTCCATCCACAAACAAGCCATGAATGCCAATGGCGGTGATCGTTTTAGCACCTAAACTCTTCACTTTTTTCGCTGCTTCCGCCATTGTATTTCCGGTAGAAATGATGTCATCTACAAGAACGCAATTCCTTCCCAGAAGAGGAACGGGCTTTACCATTTTCACACGGACTTTTCGTGAAGAAAAACGGGTCTTTTCCAAGCAGCTTGCCTCTGCCCCAATCTTCATCGCCACTTCTTCTGCCCATTGGTACGACTCCCAATCAGGGCCGACAATTACTGCATTCTTAATTTTCTTCTGAATATACTCTGCAATTAACAGATTTGCTGTAAGGATTTTATGGGGAATAGAAAAAACATCAGCTAATGATTTATATCTGTGCAAATGCGGATCAATCGTTATAATTTTATCAAGACACATGCTTAAATGCTTGCCCATTATTTTCGACGTAATTGCTTCCCCAGAATTAAACTGCTTATCCTGCCGCATAAATCCCAAATAAGGAG
The DNA here is from genome assembly GCA_964502785.1 of uncultured Methanosarcinales archaeon. Lineage (GTDB taxonomy): Archaea > Nanobdellota > Nanobdellia > Woesearchaeales > GW2011-AR9 > JAGVYE01. Next base: position 16,194 of record CAZCXW010000011.1, read on the forward strand.
CGGCGAGAATAACTTTTTTGGCCCCTAAATTATGTGCCGTTTCCGCTGCCACAAGAATCTGGAATAATGATTTATTCGCATCAGGCTGAAAAGACTGGACAATGATTAATTTTTTTCCTTTCATCTCGGCATTAAATCGAAGATAAATTTCTCCATCGGGGAAAGAGGAAATCTGCATCGGAGAAAATACCGCGTTCAATTTTCTTGCCAGAACCTTTGCGACCTTCTCTGAATTTCCACAGGTTGTAAAGATCATTTTGCCTCTTTTCAGAAAGATGCTTTCTGCAGATTCTTCATGCCGATTTTTTATTCTTGCCTTTTCTTTCGATGCCTTTAATTTTTTCTAAATCTTGAAGAATATCGGAAGCAATGAAAGAGTATCCTTTTGTTTTCTTTAATAAGAGGTCTCCGACAAAACCATTGATATACGCTGCCGCTGCCGCGCTTTTGAAAAGGTCATGACTCTTGGCTAAGAATCCTGCCACCAAGCCAGCCAGAACATCTCCTGTGCCTCCTTTTGTCATCCCCTGATTGCCAGTGCGGTTGTAAGCAATCTTATTTCGGGAGATAATTAAGTCTGTAGGTCCTTTAACAAGGAGAACATTATTGTTTTGCAGGAAATAACGCAGGTTGCCTTGAAGAATTTCCGCTTTTTCTTTCGCATTGGATTCCCGCAGCTTTGGCAATAAGAACTCTTTGTTGCTATTAATGAGCATCGCTTCCAATTCAGCTTCATGGGGGGTAAGGATGGCATTGCTGAAATCCTTAAATGACAGGCCTTTTAAAGCGTCAGCGTCTATCACTTTTAAAGAAGGAGATTTTTTTACAAAATAATGAACAAACTTGTCCGCTTTGCGTGTAATGCCATTGCCGATGAGCACGGTGTCAAAGCGATCGACATATTTGATCATTTCTTTCGCCAACTTTACCGTAAATGCAGCTTTTAGTTTGTGGCTTAATAAGTCAGGGGAATATCTATTTACCGCCCAGGCTACTTTTTCCGGCGCAGCGATTGTCACAAGATCGCAGCCAGCGCGCAAGGCCGCCAAACCAGCTAATGTTACAGCCCCGACATAGTTCTCGGAACCGCCGATCACCAGAACAGAGCCATTCTCTCCTTTATGAGATGTTTTCTTTCGGTCCATCAGTTTTTTGATTTGATTTAAATTCATGATAAGGAAGATAATTGATTTTTGGTATATATAAGTTTGTTGTAATTTTATAGTGAGAACTACTTATTTATATATCTTTTTATAAAATGAGAGCCCCCAATAATCGGTATTTATAAATAATGGGCAAAATGGAAACTATTTTATCAAAGAAAACCTTTTAAAGAACAGGGCTTCCCCTGAATTTGGCCCCATAGCTTAGCCTGGCTTGAGCGCTGGTCTTATATGGCCGCTTCTGGCACAATGAGGAAAGCCAGAGGTCCTGGGTTCAAAAGCCAGTTACACTCGGCGAATCGTATTCAAGTGGGACATTCGCTTTGCTCAGTCCCACAACAAAGCTTCATAGTGTGACTGGTAGAAAGTCCCGGTGGGGCCAGTTTTTAATAAAATAAAATTAACCCCTTCTTAGAGGTAACATTTATTAACTACAGGGTTAAAAGAGAGTCTATGGACCAAATTATAGAACACAACCTTGAGTTAATGCGAGGCTCTGGACAAGGAAAGATGTGGTCCCTGAACGAAAGCTTGGGAAGATGCCGTACACCTGACGGTCGCTCTTTGGGACATTATAAGTTTTATCATCTTCCTTCCGGCCAAATTGAAGCTTTTCTTCTCCACCAATATTTGGATGAAGATTGGGTAAAAGAATATCGGTTAGGAGAATGTCGAGAGGGCGCATTTGATATGGCACATAGTTTTAAACCTGATCAGAAAAAAGTGGAAGTTTATCGTCTGTATGTTAATGAAAAAAGTATTAAAATTCCTTCATCAGAAGAACTGGTAAATTGCAGCCAAGGAGCAGAAAGAACATTAATGCTTACGGCATTAGAATATAATAAAAGGTATGCTACAATCATATGACTTTAGACATTAAAAGTATCATAGAACATCCTCGAGTTATTAGTTTATTAGAGAGATTAAAAGCTTTCGGAAATGTCGAACATTTTGGAAAATTATCATTTGATAATCTGCCGGAAGGTTCTATAATTCAGCAAAGACTAGAAGTTATCCGACGCATGGAACGAAAAATGTGCGATTATTTAGATGATATTTCATATGCTTTGCCGAGAAGCGCAGAATTTGCGTATCATGCCTATCGAGAAGATTTTAATCCAGATACTTTTTTCAAAAGAGTGTGTTTCCAAACATTGGAGAATCAGTGGATATGGGAAATTGCCGAAGAAACCCCTCCTCAGATGAATTTAAACATTGATACTTTATTGGAAGGAACCCACGATATAGTGCTAAAATTTCTAAGAAAAAATTATTCTGGTGAGCCTAAACCAGTAACGTTTCGTGTCAAAACCTTTCGTGAAATCTACGATTTGAGATATCAGAGTCTTGGAGCGCAAGTAATTGGCAGAGAGTCAAACGTTGTTATTAAACCTTCAGCTTTTGTTCCATCGATAATCGTGCATGAGATGATGCACTGCAACTCGTATGGATTCCCTGCTTTTATATTGGACGAAGGAATGACGGAGTTAATGACGGGTGATTTTGTTGCTGATAAATTAGGACTGAAGCGATTGGAAGATCTCAATGGGCTGGATGATGTACGTAAGTTCTATGCCAATGCAAGACAGACAAGAAATCCCACATCTCACGAATATTTTGGGTATGCCCGTCTTACATTCGCGTTATGCAAAGCCCTCGGCACACAAGGAATGATAAATACGTATCGTTCCGGAAAACTTTCTTTTGATTCTCCAGAAAAAAATAAATTTTGGGATGATTTAACGTGGTATGCCCTAAATAAGAAGATCCGTTTGAGCCGTATAGAAGTTTTCCCTTCTGTTCTGCTTTACGCCTGTGATGAGTTAGATAAAAGAGGCATTGAAAATACGATGCTTCGAGAATTGAAACCAGTGATATGCAGAGAGTGAATCTTTAAAACCACAGATATTTCACTGGTGAAACACCAGTGGAATTCTGGGGTGCTCAAAAACTCTGCATGACATTATGAACGTCATGCCACCTGTCCACAAAGAAGCCGCTGCTTCTTGTGCGCCAGTGAAATCTATGTTTCACTGTGCGTCTGACTGGTGGTTTTTGACAAATTTTCACTTTAAAATTCCATAGCCAATCAATCTAAACCTGTCCCCAACTTTTCGAGAGATGGTAATTCTGTCGCCTTTATTTGCGCAAATCGGTTTCTTTAAGATACAGGTGGTATTCTTTTTCGATGGATCTGTTACTACCCCTACAGTCGCGGCAGAATGAACATTTAACATCAATACTTCTCCTTTGGCCAACGGTTTCACTTCTCCTTCCTCTTTCGTTCCCACGACGCGTTCCAAAAGATATGTATCCAAATTTATCTGGTAATGGACCGCTGGCAATTTGCCAGGACGAGCCACCAGCGAACCAGTCAATGAATCTGATTTAACAATCGTCGGATCCAGTATTGTGCCGAGAGCCATGCTTCCGCCGGGATGCACTTCTTCTATGGGAGAACCACCGGAAAAAATCTGTTTGATTTTCGTCCGCAGCGGCTTCCAGATCTTTTTATTTTTTTCTTCAACCATGTATCCTGGCGCAATTTCAATTTCTTCACCAACCGCAAATACCCCATTCTTCACTGTCCCGCCTAAAACTCCGCCCACTAAATCTTTAGGCTTAATGCCTGGCTTATTGATATCAAAAGAACGCGCCACCAACATTAAAGGTTCAGCGCTTGTATCGCGCTGCGGGGCAGGGATGAATTCTTGAATTGCTTTCAATAAGACATCAATATTAACATTTGCTCTGCCGGAAATTGGAATGATCGGTGCATCTTTATATTCCGTCGCGCTTAAGAATTGTTTGATTTGCTCATAATTCTGAACAGCTTCTTCATGCGTTACTAAATCAATTTTATTTTGCACTACAATGATATTTTTAATCCCGGTGATTTGCAGCGCCATTAGATGTTCTTTTGTTTGCGGCTGCGGGCATTTTTCATTGGCGGCAACTAACAGCAGGGCGCCGTCAACAATCGCCGCTCCCGCCAGCATCGTTGCCATTAACGATTCGTGTCCTGGCGCATCCACCAGAGAAATTTTCCTAACAAAAGTTGTTGGTTTATTTGATTTCACGCTTTTCTCTTTCGTCGTGTAAAAATCATTTTCTTCATCATAATAAATAGAAAAATCAGCATAGCCGAGACGAATGGTGATCCCTTTCTTGAGCTCTTCAGAATGCGTGTCTGTCCATTTCCCGCTCAGGCGTTCCGTTAACGTCGTCTTTCCGTGGTCAACATGGCCGACGAGAGCAATATTCAGTTCAGGCTGGATGGTTTTCTCATCTTTTTTCTTTACGGTCATGATCTCTCAGAAAAGAGGCGTATTTATAAAGATTTAGGAGAGGACTTCGCTTGCAATAAGCTCCTGAATTCGACGATAGCGTTCCGCGCGATGCGGCATTCTTCGAAGGTCCTCTAATTCCGCAGCGCAAAGGAAATCGGTCGCTGTTTCTCTTAAGTTAATTTGTCTTTTAATAAGTTCTATGGCCTCTTCTTGATTACCTTGAGCAATCAAAAATTGATAAGCAACTTCGGGCTTCTCTAAAAGAAAACCTTCTTCTGCCGCGCATTTTAGATACATTTCTTTTGCAAGATGATCATTTCCTTCTCGTATTGCTCTCTGGGCAATTCGTTCGTAATCCTCTTCCTCCGGGTCAAAATCATCGGGTAGTCCTTCAATCGCCCATTTTAAAGCCTGAGTTAATGAAAGTATTGTGGTATCTATAGCCTCTCTCTGAGAATTAATCTCCTGAATCCGATAGAAATTCTGGTGATGGTACTTGGCTGCTGCTTTTTCTCCAAGCAAAGCAACATAGGCAATGGTTTGATCATACCGATTAAAACCTTCCAGAAGATAAATTAAACCAGAAACATGACGCTGCGCCTTTGTGAAACCTTTATCCACAGCCGCCTGCAAAAGGGCAGTTCTGCCATCTGGAGTATAAAGATGTACAACTAACTCATCTAACTCTTCATCTGTTGGAGGAATAATCATAAATAACAATCAAAACTGCCTATTTTTAAATTTTTCTATAAAATTGACACTAAAAAGTAATAACTAATTTTTTCCTAACGTTATCTCGATATTGCTCACGCGGATATTTCTTCCCTCTTTATTCTGGAATTCTTCGCTGTCGATTTTGATATTTTTGATTTGAATCGTATTTTCCAGAAAACGCTTGCGGGCTACCTCAGCAATATCAACAGCGCGGGAAATAAATTTGCCGCGCGCTTTGACGATGACTTCTGACGCGCCTTTCATTGTAAACTGCATAACGACTCCAGTAACATAATTCATAAAAGGCTTATTTCCAACGAAGATAGAACGATGGTTATCCATGGTTGCTACCATTTAAACGATTTATTCCTTCTTCTTTAACCGAGTCATATACCCTGCGATAACATTTCTCAATTTCTTGCTGTAAAGATTGGTATGATGAGTTGTTTGCACTTTATTTTGCGTGAAATCAGTAGTAAAATTTCCACCGTACTGGCGCAGCAAATCTTTTGTCCTGCGCTTGATGAACGTTGTTTTTATTCTTCCCATGAATCAGTTAAGAGCGAGCTTCTTTTATAAAGATTTTGGTAAGGAAACGTAGATTTGTGAAGATTGAGAAAACTCTTTAATCCCCCAGTGTACTTTTACGTAATATTTATATAACAAAATACCTTTTTCACCTCTATGGTTATTCTCTTTGATCATTTTAATATGCCGGACGATATTTATCTGATTCTTTTTCCAACAGAGCAGCAGCAAATTGTCGCCAGAGCCTTGATTAAATATATGTGGGACAACGGCGGAGAAATGGGAAAAACAGAAATGGGAGTTTTTGCCGCGCAGCTTGATGCGGGGAATATGGTTTTCAAAGAAGAAGGTAAATCTCCTCTGGAACGAGAGCTCAGGCTTTCCTACAATAAGCGCCAATTTTACGACCGCATCTTAACCCCGATGCGTGGCATGGGGCTCATCGAGTACGATCTGTTTAAAAAAACGTACCGCGTTTCTGACAAATTCAACAAATTAATGATTAAAATGGGCTTGATGTGGTTACGGGAATATGAAAAGAAAGGGAAGAGATGAATGTCATCAAAATTCTTTCTTTAAAATTTCCGCTTTATCCGTCTTCTCCCATGTGAAGTCGGGGTCATTTCGTCCAAAGTGCCCATAGGCCGCAGTTTTCCTGTAAATAGGACGGCGCAAATCAAGCTGCTGGATGATCGCTTTAGGACGGAAGTCAAAATGTTTTCGCACGATTTCCACAATTTTCTCTTCAGGCATCTTTCCTGTGCCAAACGTATTTACAAGAATACTTACAGGTTTGGCAACTCCAATGGCATAGGCAACTTGGATTTCACATTTTTCCGCTAATCCCGCAGCCACAATATTTTTGGCAACATATCTAGCATAATAAGCTGCAGAGCGGTCGACTTTTGTGGGATCCTTGCCGGAAAAAGCTCCTCCTCCATGTCGTGAATAACCACCATAAGTATCAACAATAATCTTCCGTCCCGTGACTCCAGCATCTCCAACAGGGCCGCCAATGATAAATTTGCCGGTCGGATTAACAAAGAATTTTGTATTTTCATCAATCCATTGATGACAAATGGGTTTGATAATTTTCTCAATAAGATCTTTGCGAATCGTCTGCAAGTCTACATCGGGATGATGCTGGGCAGAAACGACCACCGTATCAACACGTTTTGGTCTGCCGTCTTCGTACTCGACGGTAACTTGCGATTTTCCGTCAGGGCGGAGATACCATATTTCTCCACGTTTTCGGGCAGAAGAAAGACGCTGCGTTAGCTTGTGGGCGAGAATAATCGGCAGAGGCATGAACTCTGGAGTTTCAGTTGTGGCAAAGCCAAACATTAATCCTTGGTCGCCGGCGCCTTGTTCTTCGTACAAGCCTTGGCCTTCATTGACGCCTTGGGCAATATCTGGAGATTGTTCCGAAAGAGCAACTAAAACACCGCAAGTGGAACCTTCAAAACCGTATTCTGGCTTGTCATAGCCGATATCGAGGATTGTTTCACGGACAGTCTTTTGGATATCAATATACGTTTTCGTTGTTACTTCTCCAGCCACAACCACAAAGCCTGTTTTTGTTAAACATTCAACTGCAACTCTCGCTTGAGGATCGTCTTTAATCATTGCATCCAGAATCGCATCACTGATTTGATCACACATTTTATCAGGATGACCTGCAGTTACACTTTCCGATGTGAAGAAAAATTTTTCTTTTGTCATTTTTATTCTCCTTTCAGATTCATTTATTTTTATGTTTATTCATTCTCTATAAATTTTTAGGAAGCCTTTATTAAATTTTATCTTTTGAATTATCTATTCCAGGGTAAGTTAAGGTCATGGAAAAAATCTGAGGCTTTTACAATTTGCCTGTAGAGTTGTGGATTTTGCAGATCAAAAAATTCAATAGCACTGCCAATGCTAAGGTCGTAGGTCCATAATTTTGCAAAATGATCTTCAAATCTACCTCTCTTAGTTCCGTTCGAAGCGACATTCAAATATGGTTTTTCTTTTCCTATTCTATAGCCCAGAGTAACATTAGCAAAGTCTGCATCACCAGCATTAACAATCTGTTTCGCTAAATAACGCGCCAAAAAAGTTCCTGTTCCGGAAGGTTTTGAAGGGTCTTCACCACTAAAAGAATCTTCCATTACTCCATGGGTGGCAAAGCCATCACGATAGGATTTTGCTTCTCTATTTCCTTCGTCAACTAACCAGCCGCCTGCATTCCAATCACCATAGCCATTTACCATTATTATTTTATCTTCATCAAAAGATGATCTTTTGTAAACTTTTCCCGATGCATTTTCCAGCGAAATCATCTTGGCATTAGCCAGTTCATAAACTGCGCTTACGATTCTCGTCAATTTACATCTCAATTCAGCTATTTTTAATACTTTTTCATGCTCTACAGCGATAGTAATGTCTAGAGGATTACTAAAATAAAATTGGCCCTTACCGGCATAATATTGTCCTGCCACGCTTACTTTTCCATCGGCACGAAGGCCTTCTAAAGATTTAACACCAGAAGCTTCAGCAATTTTTTCAGGCACTTTTCCATTGTTCTGATAAATCCAATCAATCACATCTCGTATTTCAACGGCAAGATACCGCTCGAAAGGCAACTGATTAGGAGTATGAGCAAAAGCAACAGCAATGGGCGTTCCTGAGTCTCCTGCTTTTTTATTCTGAGCGAGAGCTCTAGCCTGCAGTTTGAAATGAGTTTCAACAATTACTTCCGCTTCTGGAGACTGATGGATCTGGCGATAATGGTCTTGCACAATTTGAGCAATATTCTCCTGATGACCTTCTACTAAAAGATGCTCTGATACTTCGCCTGAAACGTCAACATATGGTTTATTTTGGCGAAATTTTCCAGAAACTCTTATGTCAAATCTCGATTGTCTGTCTTTTTCCAGAAAAGATGCACCAATTAAATGAGCAATACCCGCATCTAGCTCATCTGGTTTTCCTCTGCGTCCTGCTTCAAATGCGTGCAACGGGAAATCAACCATAATAAACTAAAAAAACAAATTCTATTTAAATCATCTTGACAATAATATTCTAATAAGAATATTTTTCAGAAATATTTATTAAGGATTGGTGACTTTGATAGGTTAATGATCCCTCTAGAAGAACTGCAAAAGATTCGCAAGAAGCTAGGATTGACGCAGAAAGAGTTAGCCAACCAAGCGGGAGTTTCACAGAGTTTAATCGCTAAAATTGAGGCGGGAAATCTCGATCCGACGTTAAGTAAAGCTACCCGTATCTTTCATGCTTTGGAGGATTTACAGAATAAAAAAGCATTGAAAGCGCAGGACGTCATGCATCGGAAAGTTGTCTTTGCGCACGTTGGTGAATCAATAAAAGAAGTTATTAAAACCATGAAAAATAAAGGAATCTCCCAAATCCCTGTACTCTCGCGAGAACGGGTTATCGGAATCGTTACTGAAAGTCTGCTCCTTGAGAAAATTATGGAAGAGCCAGAGAAAATTGCTTTTTTAAAAGTAGAAGAAGTCATGGAAGATACTCCCCCTATAATCTCTTCGACAACGAGCATTCAGGTAATCTCCGAACTGCTGCGAAATTATCCGATTGTCTTAGTGGCAGAGAAAGGAGAAGTGTTGGGGATTATTTCGAAGAGTGATTTGTTGAGGAAGGTGTAGTTATATTGGCTTTTTTGTAGTTAACGTCAATTTCAATTTATTACATAATTATCTTTATTTAATAGGTCGTTAATGGTTTCATTAACAAAAAAAAGGATTAGCGGTTTTGATATAAAATGTTCTTTAATCTTGTATTCTATCCATTATCATTCCTTCAACGCCTGAAACGCCAGAATGTCTTCCGTGCTTAATTTCTTCCCTTTCTTTATTTTCTCCTGAACTTCAGCCGTTTTTTCTTTTGCGATTTGCTTAAAATTCTTTTCTTGATGTTCATTCAATAACGACATTAATTCCGTGATGCGTTTTTGTAATTCATCGGCGTTCTTTTTCATCTCTTCCATTTTTTTCTTATGTTCTGCAACTTTCTCCCGCAGGGGCTTTTCCTGCTCCCTTAATTTTTTCACTTCTTCGTATAAAACAGTAAGTTTCTGGTGTTTTTCCTGCGAGTCATGCGCTTTTTCTTGAACGGCTTGATGCGTCTCATAGGCTTTCCGGCGCTGTTCCGTAAAATCTGCAGAAATAGTGTTCACTTCTTTCATTAACTCCTGGTTTTCTTCTAATTTCTTATACTTTACTTTCAGTTCTTTAATGGTTTTTCGGAGCTGTTGTTCTTTCGTAAAAGGCATAACTTCTGTTTCTATTTTTTTTTCCAAGCGATGAATGGTCATTTTAACAAATTGAGGACTTTCAGACTCATGCTCTGAAAGCTCTCGTTTTTTTTCGTCAACGTTTTTCTTTTGCAAGGCTTTTTCATGAACATTCTTGTTTAATTTCTGGCGCTCTTCTTTTAATTTCTGAACTTCTGTTGTTAATTGATTGCGCTCGCCTTTAAGCTCTTTAATGCTTGAAACCTGAGAAGAAATCTGATTATGCAATTGATGCAGCTGAGAAAAATATCCTTCTTTCTCCTGATGCAGGGTGCGAAGCTGCATCCGTATTTCTGTGATTGCTTTCTTTTTTTCTTCGTACTCTTTCCGTAATTCTATTTCATTAATACTTTGTTCCATATTCTCACAGTGAAGAGGTTAGAAGAAAAAGAAATAAAAAAGAAAGAATCTTAACCAAAGAGTGCGCCTAGACCGGCAGCCGCTTGTTCGTCAGCTTTCTTTTGATCTTCTTTAGACTTTTCTTCTTTCTTCTCTTCCGCTTTTGCCTGTCCGCCTGCAGCTGCAACTGGAGCAGCAGCGACTGGGGCAGCAACAGCAGCTTTTTGGATGGCCGTGTCTATGTCAACACCCGCGAGGGCGGCGACAAGCGCTTTCACCCTGGCTTCTTCAACAGAAACCCCGGCTGCAGAGAGTACTGCTTTGACAGCACTTTCAGTAATTTCTTTGCCTGCTTTATGAAGCAACATTGCGGCGTAAATGTATTCCATTTTTTATACCTCCATGAATATTATTTTTTGTTAATTTTTATTTCCTCGTAATGTGCCTTCCTTCTTAAGTTTATTGAAAAGGCTTTCTGCCTCTTTAATGCTTGGCTCGCTTGTTTTTCTTGCTTTGGGAGCCGCCTCTTTCACCAATTGTTCAGCGGAAGGAGAGGAAGATGCTGAAACTTTCTTTTCCGATCCGCTAAAGTGCTCTTTTGTAGCTTTGATAAGCTCCTCAGCGGAAGGCATTTTTTCTTCATCTTTTAGTTTTGGTGAACTTATTTTTTTAGGAGGGGGCAAAGGTTTTGCTGGTCTAGGCTTAGGCGGGCTAACTTCAATGCCTGCCGTATCTTTAATTGAGACTGCTTGACGTTCTGCTTTATTAAGAATCTCTCCTGCCGTTGCATCAGCAAGAAGATTTTGCTCTATGCTCAACGCTTTAGCTTCTCTGAACGCTTTCTGCAGCAGCATCTCCATCGTCGCCGCGGCAGGATACGCAATTTCCATCGCCAAATTGAATCCCCATTGCGCTGCATGGATCAAGTTTTGCGTGTATTCTGCTTCGTCTATATGGAGTTGTTTGGCATTAAAGACAATCCCATTTTCCCAAACCGCAACGATATTTAAGCCGATTTCCATCGGCTTGATATCCAAACGCTTTAATGTTTCGGCAAGCTTTGCCGTAATCGTATCTCCTTCTTTGGCAACAATGACATCCTGGATGATGCTTAATTTTCCTCCCTCAACTTTCGTCTTTATGCCGACAGCGGCAAGTTCGGAAATAATCGGCCCTGGCGCGAAATTCGTGGGACCGCTTTTGACGACGATTTCTTTGGGAGAGGTTTGCCCAGTCTTAGCAGGAGCTTCAGACTTATTCTTTTGAAGCAAAGCATAAAGCGTAAAAGGGTTGCTGTTGCTGAGAATTAATGCGGGCATACCCCTGATTTTTTCTTCTAGCTGCTCAATTTTCTCTTTTTTTGATTCCTGAAGGGCGCGGAGGAGAAGTCTTTTTCTGGCCATTACCATTTTTACTCCTTCCCGCAAGAGGAGAGAGCGCATTCTCTGCAGCTGCTGGGCAGGCAAATTTTCCATGTTGACGATGCCAACGACAGAACTGCCTTGAATTTCTTTGCTGATTGTAAGTACAAGTTGTTGTTTGGCGTAGCTGACCATTTTAGATTTTAACTGGCTTGCTCATCGTCAGTTTGAGTGTAACATTTTTGATATTTTGCAGTTCATTAGGGAGAGCTTTTAAAACCGCCTGATAAACAGTAAGAATATTTTCCGTAATCTGATCCTCCGGCTGGTCTTCTTTACCCACCAAGCATTGAACGTTGGACCCTTTTTTTGTTTGCAGGCGAACCGTGGAAATCAATTTCTTAACCAAAAGAGCTAAGCTTGCGTTAGGAGGAACGACGCACCCCATTTTCGGATTGGGCATTTTGCCGCGAATGCCTAAATATTTTCCAAAAACCTGCGCTACTTTGGGCATGAGATTTGCTTGGGCGATGAAATAATCATATTCTATTGCCATTTTTTTAAGTTTCTTTTTATCATTATAACTCACAAACTCTGATTCTTTAATGATCATATCACAGTTTTTCTTGGCTTCTTCAACTAATTGAACATCGCAAAAACAGGCAATCTTAACTTTTTTTCCCCGTTGATGAGGAAGAGGGATAGAAAGATCAATGGCATTTTGCTTGCTGGAGAACCCTTTAAAGTTAATAATCAAGTCATACGACTGTGTAAATTTACGTTTAGGAGAAGTACTCTTCAATGAAGTTATTGCCGTTTGTATCTGTTGCTTATCCATGCTAACCTCCTACTCGAATAGTAGTTATAACGGTTTATATTGAAGGAAGCCAGTTTATTTATAAAGATTGTGGTGACGGTATGGACCTTGTCAAAATTTAAGGTATATAAAACTGAGATTCTCTCCTTAATTTGTTTGTGTAATGTTTATATATCTTTTATTCTTTTGCAAAGTGGGAATGGAGTACATTGAATCTGAGAGCAAATTCATTTGGAAATTTCTGTTACATATTCTCTTAACCCCTATTACTTTGATTCTTATTTTATTCAAAAAGAAAGGATTCAAAGATTTGCTGCAGCCATTTACCGATCTAGTGAAATTTATTTTTGAGGCAAAATGTACAGCGGCTTTGATTATTCTCAATAGTATATTTTTCTTTGCCAGTGTTTTCTACTTAACTGAACAACAATTTAACTTATTTGTTAATTATCCTACGGATATACTCAGCGGAAGAATCTATACATTAATTACCGCAGGTTTTCTTCATGCTAATCCAACTCATTTAATGGGGAATATGATCGGCTTATTTATTTTTGGCCGGGTGGTCGAACGAAAATTTGGATTTTTGAAAACACTTGCAGTTTATTTTGGTGCGCTTATTTTATCAAGCTTGTTTGAATCTTTGGTTAACTTATTCGCCGGAGTTAATGCTGGTGGTTTAGGCGCTTCGGGAGCGCTGATGGGGTTAATCTCCACGGCAATTCTGTTGGATCCATTTTATCTCACCTACGAATTAATTATCCCCCTGCCGATTATGATTGTCGGTTGGTTTGCTGTCTTTGCTGATGTTATGGGAATCCTAAATCCACTTGCAGATGGCATTGGCCATTTCGCCCACCTTGGAGGATTCATTTCCATTGCCTTATTGATGTATGC
>CAZCXW010000012.1:0-9576 GCA_964502785.1 uncultured Methanosarcinales archaeon
TGGGATCTTCCTCGTTGTTTACAATCTTTCAGTACAGCACTGTCTGTTTTACAAACTCCGGAAGCGTTGGAACGTGTAACGTATGAATTATGTGAGGATCTTGCTAAAGAGGGGGTTACCTATGCTGAAATACGATACTGTCCAGAATTACATAGAAAAAAGGGTTTAAGAACAAAAGAAGTAGTGTCTCACGTTGGCAAAGCTTTAAGATGGGCATCAAAAGATTTTGAAATTGATGCAAAGCAAATTATCACTTCTTTAAGAGATCTCGGACAAGCACATGCATTAGAGATGGCTACACTAGCTGCTGACAGTGAATCAGAAGGGGTGGTCGGTTTTGACATAGCAGGGAATGAGTATGATTTTCCTCCAGATTTATTCACTGAAGCGTTTCGCTATCTCTGCCAGAGAGAGATACCATTCACAATCCATGCTGGCGAAGGAAAAACTCAACAAGCTCAAAAGAATATAAGAACAGCCATAGAATTAGGTGCACGGCGAATAGGGCATGGAGTAGCAGCAAATCTTGATATAAAGCTTCTTGAATTGTTGGCTGAGAAGCAAATAGCCGTTGAGATCTGCCCTACCAGTAATATTCATACGGGAAGTATTGAAGATTATGCTGATCATCCTGCAAGAAAATTCTACAATTTTGGCATCATCATCGTTCCTTGCGCAGATAATACTTTTCTTTCACAAACTACGACTTCAAAAGAATATGAATTTTTATGGACTAAATTAGGATTTAGCACGTCTGAACTTCAGCATATTGCCAGCAAATCTCTCACTTCTGGTTTTACCGTAAGATAATGTTTTTATATACTAAACGCTTTTGCTGTTTATGCCTTTCCTTTGTGAAATCTGCCGAAAAGAAATGGAATTGATCAAACAAAAATATCTTTGTCCGAGTTGCGGTTTAATCAAGCCCTGCTGCGAGGGGGAGACCAGCCATGAATAAATTTTATTTTTTTCCTATAATTGTATTAATGGTTGCGATTGGATGCACCGAAGAAATAAGACCTCCATTCCCCGGTACTGTGCAGACATTTAACCAAACTTTTAATGATAGCAATCAACTAAACAATAACAGCAGTCCACTGAAATATTTTCATTATCAGCTGCAAAAAGCGTCTTTTTCAGAACTGTTGAATCTCAAAGTTGATTACATTATCGTTGACATTGGTGATGCGCGATTATCAAAAGAACAGCTATCACAATTACATCAGCAGGGCAAGATTGTGCTTTCTTATCTTAGCATTGGCGAGGCAGAGGATTATCGTAATTATTGGCAAGATGATTGGCAGGTCGGGAATCCTTCATTTCTCGATGAAGAGAATCCTCTTTGGAAAGGGAATTATAAAGTAAAGTATTGGGACCAGCAATGGCAGGAAATTATTTTTAATAAAGTCAGCGAAATTATAAATGCTGAATACGATGGAGTTTATCTTGATATCGTTGATGCTTATGAATATTATGCTGACAAAGGAATTGAAGATGCTGATCAACGGATGATTGATTTCGTTGGAAAAATAGGCTCTGCGGCAAAATCTTATAATCCTAAAGCCCTCATTATTCCGCAAAATGCCGTTGAGTTATATGAAAATCCACGTTACTCCCAATTTATTGATGGCTTTGGCAAAGAAGACATCTGGTTTGATGATGATAAAAAGCAAGATGCAATGGAAAGAGATTCGGGTTTGCAAATACTTGATCGTGCAGTAAAGGACAATAAAATTGTCCTAGCAATTGATTATCCTACAACGTTAAATGCCCGTTGCGAGTTTTATGATCTATGTTTTGAGCATGATTTTCATTGTACTATTTCCAATAGAGAACTAGATCTTCCACAACCAATTTTATGCGGTATTAGGTAGAAAACATTAAAAATAAACGCTTTCTATCAGATTTTGATGAACTTAAGTCCTCAAACAGAAAATCTTGTATCTAGAGTAGAAGCTATATATAAATTACATAAACCAGGGAAGTCTCTTCCTGATCAATTTTCTGCAGTGTTAGATTATTCTTATCGTGAACGACCGAGAGGGCTAAGAAGCCATAAGATTGATGAAATTTTTCTTCTCTTTGATTCGGTTGATAATGCAGTAAGAGATTATGAAAGCGCAAGAACATACTATGAAGAGGAATTTTGTTTAACACCTGAGGAAGCATTGAAGAAAGTTAGAAACAAGCGCTGGTTAGACGATGCTGGCGAAATTGTGAGCGCCTATACGGATTCCTTGCAGATTTTAGGTACTCTTCTTAGCCTGCCTCATGCAATGGTAAGAACCGGATATACTTTGTTTACTCCTTATTCCTTGCAAGCGAAAGAATTCAGCCGAAATCCTAATCACTTCCCTAAAACATTATTTGGTAAATTAAATTTTTCTCACCTGCGATGGGCAGTTAGTGATGTTGCAACTTATTGCGATGATCCCGGGTTTAAGAATTGGAGTTCAAAATGATTTCTTCTTATTTGCATTTCTCAGCTTTAAATTATCTTAAATCTAAACCTATTTGTCAGTTGATTATTGTTTTATTATTTTAGTCTGACATTATATTTTTCTAAGAAAAAAGGAAATTGTGAATGCAGTGGACTAGGCAATTTATTGAAAAGAAACCATTTTACTTCTTCAAATTTATGGGGCTCGCCATTTTTTGCTTTAGTTTTATCAACAAGAACTTTAAAATCTAAAGTAATCCAATGTGTTTTCAGTCCCTGATGCACCCGATGCACGTCTCTATACCCTAAAAATTCGTAATCTACTATATCTGTCCCGTACTCTTCGGCAATTTCCCGTTTCAGTGTTTCTACAACGGAATCGGCAAATTCTAAACTGCCGCCTCCGCAATCCCACCGGTGGTGTTCATCGCGACAATTTTGAGACCGCTTATTCAGTAGAACATGACCTTGTCCGTCATGGCACAAAAAAACAATACTGACACCGGGATAATCAATGCCTTTTTTCAGGTAAATACTACTTTTCGAGATTTTTATTTTTCGCTTCTGGAGCAAAAAATCTTTTGAACTCATGTTCACTTCACCACATACCCTTGATTCTCTTTTACTAATTCAAGCGCAAAATCTAATTTAAATTTGCTTTCCGCATAAATAGTATACAATGTTTCTCCTTTATGAACTAAATCATTAACCATTTTGTAGATGTAAAGTCCAGCCCCTTTATCCTTCGGCGCTCCTGCCAGCCGCGCTATTTTTGCAATAATTTCATTATCGATCGCTTTTATCTGGCCGTGATGTAAACTGCAAACCTGATGACAATGCGTTCCTAATGCCATTTTCTTCTGCTTGCCTTGAGCCGCAATAATCTGTTCCATTTTCCGCAGCGCTTTTCCGCTCGTTAAAATCTCTTCTGCAATTTTCTGTCCGTCGCGATAACTTCCCGCCATTTCTAAAAGAAGTCCGGCCATCTGCAATGCTTTCTCCCGCAAATCCTGCGGCGCATGGGGTTCATTGCGCAACACGGCCATCACATCACGCGCTTCTAACAAGGGCCCCACTCCTCTGCCAATGGGCTGAGAACCATCAGTAATAACTACTTGCACATTCATGCCTAATTTTCTACCGACCATCTGAAACATCCGCTTAAGATGGTGTGCTTCTTTTTTTGTCGTTGCTTTTGTATTTTTTCCCATGGGAATATCAATCAGAACATGATCCGCCGAAACTGAATATTTTTTTGCCATCACTGATGCTAACAACTGCCCTTCCGCATCAATCGAAATAGGGTGTTCGATATCAATGATTTTGTCATCCGCCGGAGCAAGATTCATCGAACCACCATGCACAATACATGCTCCTGTTTTTCTTACGACTTCTCTAATCTTCTGTTCGGATAACTCCACTTTTGCTAAACATTCCATGGTATCGGCTGTCCCCGCAGGGGAGGTAATCGCCCGAGAACTTGTTTTAGGAATTGTAAATCCCGCAGCGGCTACGATTGGAATCACTAACATAGTCGTACGATTTCCGGGCACGCCACCGACACAATGCTTATCTAATGTGACTTTCCCAAATTTTAATCTTGTTCCAGTCTCTACCATCGCTCTCGTTAAATTTACGATTTCTTCATTGCTTAATCCATGCGTAAACGTGCCGGCTACAAAGTACGTTTTCTCAATGTCAGTCAAACGGTCATTGGTAATGTCATCTGTAATATGATATAACTCTTCATATGTCAATTCTTTTCCATATAACTTATCACGGATGTGTTTTACGGACTCAGGCTTGCCGTTGGGAAAAACTTCTACCTCCGCTCCTCTGATTAAGCATTTTCCATCCAGCAGACAAAGCTTATCAAGAACTTCTTCCATAAGACCGATGTATCCTTCGGGAACTGCTTTTTTACTTTCGGAAATATCCATAATACAGGTTATTTTTTTGTTCTTATACTTCACCAAAACTCGATCTCCAGAATAAAGATCCATATCTGAAGCATCATGCTGATTAAGAACTACAAATAATGGGCCCCCGGTATTAATGTCCATATCTTTTACTTTAAATTTCATACTCTCCTCTTTTTTTACTAAATGTCTTTTTTTAAGTTTATATACTTTGCTTTACTTCGCATAGCGCCTTAGGAAATGGTTGAAATACATGTTCTTTATAGGTAACCCATGTTTCATAGGTGCGAATCACTGTATAAAATGTTTTTTTTATCTTCTTCACCAACATATGAAATTGCCGTTGATCCTCAACAACTATATACAACAAAAGATCCCAGCCGCCAAGCGTTTTTGCAGCGCGGATTATCGATGGATTTTCGCGGACAAATTCTTCAAACTTTTTCTCCATTTGACTGTTAAACACTTTCATTCCGACAATAAATGTGTACCATTGATAATCCAACAAAGAAAAATTAATCGCCAAGGTATGACGTTTAATGACGCCGCTCTTCTCCATGTCTTTTAGCCGGTATCCAACCGCATCAGCGCTTAAGCCCGCTTTACTTCCAATTTCATACGTTGAAGCCCGTCCATTTTCTGTAAGGTAACTCAAAATGCGCAAATCTTTGGCATCAATCTTGTGATCTACTTTTCTCTCAGGAATAATCTGCAAAGAAGGATTTTCTGTTTTAAGAAGAGGGGGGATAGAGAAGGAGATAAATCGCTTGATGGTTTCTACTTTATCTTTTTCTAAAATGGTTGCGGAAAATTTTTCTGTAATTTCCAGCATGATTTTATCAAACTCAAGTAAATCTCTGGCCAGAAGCACAATCTCCAAATCCCAGCGGTCGCTGTATTCAATAATGTTCATGACATTAGGATGATATTTAAGATATGCAATTAATTTTTCATGTTCTTCCGCTCTTTGTTCGTCTAACAATAAAAAAATATGAAATTTATGAAATCCTAACGTAGCATAATTTACATCTGGAAAGAAATGAAGAATTACTCCTATTTTTCCTAACCTTTTAATTCGATAATTTACCGCATCCCGGGAAAGATACACATTTTTTGCAATTTGTGTTAACGACATTCTTCCATTCTCGGAGAGAAGAGTCATTATTTTCCGATCGCGTTTATCAACTTTTACTTTTTTTACAAAAGAATCAGGGTCTATTCTGCCAAAAAGTTTCATTTTTTAAGGTTATGCCGTACTTATTTAATAAATTTACGGTAAAAACGCATTTTTAAATGAAATGTTTCTTGTATGTAATGCCGTAGAATAATTTTATCAAAATTGATGGAGGAAAAAAATGTCAGAAAAAAAATCGAGTTCAGGTCCTTCTGCAACAGGACTATTTTTAGGAGTTGTATCGTTAGGTGCAGGCGCCTATCAGGGGTATTGTGATGCGCAAGGAATCCCGTTGCAGCCAGAAAATCTAGAATTGGCGCTTACCTACGGACCGGCTTTGGTGAGGGGAGCTCTCGGCGCAGTAAGAGGCGGTTCGCTAGGATTCGTGGGCGGCGGCGCGTTGGGCACGGCTGCCGGAGCAGAGATTTCAGACAAATTGTCTGGGGCTTTAGTAGGAGCAGGAACTGGCGCGACAGCAGGCGCGGTCATTGGCGCCGGCCTTGGCGGAACCTACGGAGCTGTTAAGGGTGGTATTCAAACCTTAATCGGATACGGCATTGGCTACGTTACAGGATATGTTTTAAAATAAAAATTTAAGGAGGAATGAAACTATGAACTTATTAGAAGACCAATACATGCGAGGATTAGTGGGAAAAGCAATTTCAGAAGGGCGTTATGTTATCTTCCACGGGATACGAAGTGAAAAGATTGATGAAAAATCTGATTTAGAAACCCCCTACATCATCGCCTGCACAGAAGAACAAGGACTGGCCATTTTTAATGAAGACCGTTTCGAAGGACGTCTTTACGACGTAGAAGGAGCAGCTGATGTCACGGGGACTCTTTCAGGCATTGGCGTTGCTTTAACTTTACCTTCAAGACGAGAAAAGTATTTTGCCGTTTCCGAAATTCCTTTTCAGTTCGAAGGGCAATGGGAAGGACGCAAGAGCAAAGGCAGATGGACTTTGGAGTTAGTTATGGGGGAGGATTAAAATGTATAACACCCATAGAAGTTACAGCGGCAAAGCGGGTTGTTTAATGCTCGCGGCCGGGTTTGTTTTCGTTATCGGCGCTGGGAGTCATTTTTCACGTGACGAATATACTGTACGAGTTGTGGGCACGGAAAGAATCGCCTCCAGCGACGACGAAGGTCATGTCAGCAGCAAATATGTTGTCCATGCGGAAGAGATAAAAACACGCGAACCGCGAAGCTTCGAAAATACCGATTCGCTTACAGAATGCTTGTTTAGCAAGTGTAAAGTAAACTCCTCTGATTTGCAAGCAGAACTTAAAGCGGCAGAAAAAGATGGAACGCCAGTGACTGTGAAAACCTACGGCTGGCGGGTGCCTTTTTTTTCATGGTATGAAAATATTATTGCGGTGAAAAAATAAAGTCAAAGAAAACCGCCCATGCTCACTTCGTTCGGGGCAGTTTTTTGACCATGCTTTTTCCTAAGCTGGCACACTCGTCACCAGACCACCAGTAAATACACTGGTAGAAAAAGCAGATTTTACTGCGAAATTCTTATAAAGAAATTTTTATTTTTCTTTTTTTATGAAATCCTACCTCTTCACCGCTTTTCTCGCTTCTTTTTTTGCCGCCCCCCCCCGTATCCCAATTACACCACTTCCGCCTCTCTTTTCTTATCTTCAGGAGGACCCTCTTCTTGGACCTCTTCCTGCCATTAAAGAATCACTTCCCGCTCCCACCGATTGCAGGCCTCTCGATATTATGGTGATGATCGATAATACTTTATCGATGCAAAATTATTCTGTTTTGATTCGAAACCAAGTCCAAGATTTCATTAATACAATATTTAGTGCCAGACCTGATTCCCGCATTGCTCTTTCCACTTCTGCAGATCGCCCGCATCCTTATTCATTAGTTCATCCTTTTACCAATAATATTCCTTCGCTGCAAAAAGCTCTCGGCAAAATTTCGACCGTCTCCGGCATCGACACTCCAGAAGGCTATGCTCATGCTTTACGCTTGGCTTCCAATGAAGCTTGGAATCCTGAAGCCTACCGACTTCTTATTCTTTATGCTGATTCTGAAACTCGAAGCTCTCCTCAATTAAAAGAAAGCATCGAAACAGCCCCTTTCGTCCCTCTTATTATTACCACAAACAAAGAGGCGTTTGAGTATTGGGAAAAGTTTGCTCCCGTGGTTTCTTATTCTCAAAAGAAAAGTCTCACGCAAATTGCAGATGATTTTCTGAAACAGGCTTGCAGTTTCTACTGTTTTCTCCCAGCTCAACAGCAACTTTTTTAAAGAATCCCCTTTCTTAGTAATTTATTGGGCCTGTGGTCTAGCGGTTATCTTTAAAGACCGCACATGACAGCGCCCTTACATTCCTCGTGAAAAGTAAGGCGTTAGTCCTCGGTTCAAATGTCAGTTACATTATTTGTAATTGTCTGATTGTCCGAGCAGGCCCACTCTTTTTAAACCACCATATTTAAAAACATTAAGTGATTCTTCTCTTTATGCAGGAAGAAATCTTAAATATGCTTCTGAAAGAGGAGGAACTCTCCTGGAAGACGATTCTGTACGACCTTGTCCGCAACGAGCAAATGGATCCTTGGGACATTAATGTCAGTCTTCTTTCTCAAAAATATATCGAGGTTATCAGAACCATGCAGGAACATGACCTGCGGATTTCAGGAAAAGTTTTGTTAGCCGCAGCCATCCTTCTTAAACTGAAATCAAGTCATTTGGTTGATAACGATATTTCCAAGCTCGATGCTCTCTTGCATCAAGGAGAGGAAGAAGAGAGCAGCGACGATTTATTTTCTGAAGCCGATGGAAGTCAACAGAAACTAAAAGAAAAGTACAGCTTGATTCCGCGGCATCCTCAGCCCAGAAACAGAAAAGTTTCTATCAACGATTTAATTGATGCTTTGCAGCAAGCGATGGTTTCGAAAAAGCGTCTTCTCGAAAAAATGCGCCCGGTAAAATTTTCCGTTCCAGCGAAAATCGACATTCTCGAAGTTATCGAAGAAATGTACCAAAAAATCACTTATTATTCCAATAAAAATGCGCAGGAAAAGCTTTCCTTTGACCGCCTCCTGCCGCCGCGGGCGGGAAAACAAGAAAAGGTATATACTTTTACTCCCCTTCTTCATTTAGAAAAT
This sequence comes from uncultured Methanosarcinales archaeon, assembly GCA_964502785.1. Taxonomy (GTDB): domain Archaea; phylum Nanobdellota; class Nanobdellia; order Woesearchaeales; family GW2011-AR9; genus JAGVYE01. The sequence continues at coordinate 8,666 of CAZCXW010000012.1, forward strand.
GATCAAAAAATAGAAATGACGCAAGAAAAAGCCTTTGCCGGCATTTATGTGAAATTATTAAAGAAATCTGGTCGTGTTTAGAGAATTTAGAGCAGGAAATCAATTTTGCAAAGTTCTCTTTAAATAGGCAGAACTGTTCATAGAACTTTTTGTTAAACTAAATAAAGTCTATCATCGTCGAATGGTTTATATACTCTTTAAAATTAGTAAAGAGTATGGACGTAAAAAAGAGGTTTCTGTTAGCTAGTATATCTACAGTTTTCTTCCTTCTTTTAATTTATTTCTTTAATGTCCAAACGCCTTATGGTTTAGCTATCGGCGATATGGCGCGCAATCCCCGTTCTACCGTCAATGATATTTATCTTGTCATGAATCATCTTCTCGGCTTGCAGCCGCTCACCGGCCAAGCTTTAACAGAAGCAAATTTTGATTGCGACCCCAGCGGAATTATAGACCGGCAGGACCTTACTCTTCTTATTGATGATAATATTAATCCTGAAAGAGGACATCACTGTCCCAGCGCGAATTTCTTGTACGACAATCGCATTGTTGTCATGACAGGCTCAAGCGCGACGTTGACAAACCTAGCGCAGAATGAATTAGCTCATTGGCTCAATCGGATGACGGGGCAGCCTTTTGCTGTCGAATCCGTGGATCCGACGGTAAGCGATTCCCGTTCAGGAATTTATCTCGTTCTTTCAACCTCTCCTTTCGTGCAGCAAAACGCACCTCCTGAAGTGTTGAATCAATTACCGGCATTACAGCAGTATTTGCGGGAGAAGGAACGCGTGTTGGTCGCGTTTTCCGGAGGGGTCGACTCGGCGTTACTTGCCTTTTTAGCCCGTCGTACCTTGGGTCACGGCCAGATGCTGGCGGTGATGTTCCTTGATCTCGACCGCTTCAAGAATATC
>CAZCXW010000012.1:9586-25338 GCA_964502785.1 uncultured Methanosarcinales archaeon
CAGCAGGCGTCGCAAGAATCCTACCTCGTCGTTTCGGATCAACAGCGCGTATGGATCGTCGGAAAAAGAGACAGCGCTCTCCGCCATGGACTTTACTATTATTTAGAACTATTGGGCATGCGCTGGCTTCTGCCGACAGACTCTTGGACGATCGTTCCACAACGAACTTCTTTGTACGTTGCCGTCAATAAGCTTCGTGTTCCCGAATTTAAGAGTTTTAGCATGGGCATTGATGGAGGTTTTGGCCCGGTTTTGCCAGTAGCGAATTATCAAGCGCCGAACATCCTCTGGAATCAGTGGTTTAACCGTCTCCAATTTCCTACCGAAGGCCCTGTTGCCGGGCACACTGTATTTTCATACGCGAATGACGAAGAGTTACGCAAGGACCCTTTATATCTAGCAGAAGTAAATGGCATGCGTCAAGTTCTGCCGCCTAAACCTCCTGGCGCGCTTCCTCCTCCGAATGCCGTGCAATATGCTTCCACCTACCATGGTCAAGTGTCTTGCGCTGATCCGCTGAGAACGTTAATTCCATTTGCTAAGCGTGAAGAAGATACAAAATCACTTAATTGTCCGCAAGATCTTGGACATTATGCTGTTGTTTCGTACATAGATGCGCAGGGAAAACAATATTGCGAAGATCCTTGCGATTATGCTTCCTATCAAGGCCTGGTTGGTTTGTTTGCCGACTGGACAGTCCGCAATTTTATTCATTTTAAGCAAAACGTCAACCCTTCATTTTATACGATGAGCGTAGAACCGCCGGATGGCGGACAATATGATCAAAGTTGGAAATCAAAACACCTCTTGCGCAAGGGGCCATATAATCTAAATCTGAACCAAGACAGCTCGGATAGCGACACCACATTTCATCTTGCGAACATGGTCGCTCGACAGGCGCAGCAGCAAGTTCCTGGCGCTTACGTCAACTTGTATGCCTATTTTACACATGCTCTTCCTCCTTCCATCCCCATAGAACAAAATACTATCGTCTTATTGGCGCCGTATGCTTTTCATTTTTATTTTTCTAAGATGCTGCCTCTGGAACTTATAACTGCCTGGAAGCAAAAGCAGCAAAGCAATTCCCAAGGTTCATTTAAAATGGGCATCTATGACTACTGGGCAAGTTCGATAAGTGTTCATGACATTCCTTTCATGGGCGTCGAGAAAGCGGTCCAACAGCTTCAAACATTTTATCAAAATAACCTCATGGAATCTTTCACCGGAGAAAGCACCGCCGCGGCCGGCCCTTTGGGGTTAACATGGTACGTCTCTTCTCATCTCGCATGGGACATGAATACAGATGTTGACGCTCTTAAAAATGAATTTTATACTTTAGCTTTTGGCAATGCCGCCCCCCCTATGCAAAGAATGCTGGAGCGTTGGAACAGTATAAATTTTCATTTGACTGCCCATGAGTTAGGCCTATCATATCTCGATCTCCAAGAAGCTACTCAATATGCCGCAAATGACCCAGTAATCACGCCGCGACTGAATGATTTTAAAAAATATCTCCACTATATGCGGCTTCGCTTTGAATATGACACTCTTCCCCTTAAAGATACGCAAGGGCGTGACAATCTCGCAAAATACACCAAAGCCGATGAAATGACTCTTTATACGTGGCGCGTCTATGATTCTTTGATGGTGCATGCTTTCCGGGATAATGAATTATTATATTATTTTATACGAGATTACATGCCCTCTTTTTTTTCAACTTACCATGCGCGATGGAATTGGAAAGATGAAGATCCCGCTACTCCTGGAGTGCAGAACAATGCACCGGGGTTCCTCGAAGCGCAGCAGCGAGGGCCAATAGCGCAGGCAGAGTTGAATACGTTCATGCTTGACGGACAGCAAACTTATTCCCCTCTCTCTTTTTCACCAATGGCTTTCGATGAACAACAGCTCGTTCCTCTTCAAATCCCCACAGTTACGGGAACAATCACAACTCCTATCTTTGCCACGACCATTGGAAAAGCGGAATTTCAATTATATTCAACGGGAAGAGCGATTCCTTTCACTGTTACTGTCAATGCTCCTCCCTCCGCTCCGGACATAAAACTCAAAATCATTGACAGCAGCGGCAATGCATTACAGGAACAGTGGCTTCCTTCGGGAACAACAACTCAATTTCATCTTACATTCCCGCCAGGCATTAATCATATCGAAATTACATCTTTTTCCATCTCTTCTGGGTTTCAATTTATAATTCCTCAGGATGTCCCTTTTGTTCGCGTAGGAAATGCTAACTTTTGGGGATTACAGGGAAAACGAGGTTATTTTTACGTGCCGAAAGGAACGTCGAGAATTGTCCTCTGGGCAGAGACACCTGTTCTTCCTAAATTGTACAACCCTCTCGGCCAGCAAGAAATTGTTAATGCTCACGGGCCTAACTTATTTTATGTTGATGTTCCAATATCTTTCCAAGGCGCGGTATGGTCTCTCAGCGACATCCCCACATTAAATAATAATTTTCAATTTTTGACAACACCTAATATCCTTGCTCCTTCCCCTGAACAATTGATGATTCCTGTCGAATTACAACCCTAAAATCTCTGCTTTTTCCATCAATCCACAAAGAAGCCGCTGCTTCTTGTGCGCCAGTGAAATCTATGTTTCACTGTGCGTCTGGCTGGGCGGTTTTCTTTGACACTTTTTTTTATCCTAGAGTAGTCCTAAAATTATTTAAATTACATGGAAACCCCATTTGTTGTATAAAGCATTTGCTAAGTGGAGAGTTTATCGTGTGGTCGAAATGAAACAATCTTTGCCTTACTTGGTTATTGTAGCTGTAGTTGCTATAATTGGCTTAGTATTGCTTACCATTGGAGTAAAAGACAGCATATCAACAGAGGCTTTATCCGGAAAAGCTTTATTCTCAACACTGAATATTATTCCCGATCGTGTTGTAAAACATAGCGGAGTTTACTTTGAAAGGCAATTACTGAGCCGTACCCCACAATGGCCTTACGTCTTTGCTCCTTATCCCGGGACTTCTACTCCTGCTTTGCCTCCTTTTCAATGTCCAACTGGATGGGGCTTCTTGCAAAAATCAAGCACGCTCTGTTCTTCTCCCAACGGTCTTAAGATTTCTTCTTATGCTGCGTATAGTTTTAGAAATCCTCTTACCATCAGCAAAATTAATTTTGTTTTAAGCGGGATGTGGCCAGTAAATCCTATTCCTCCTGTGGCGCCAGCAATGACGCATGTCTTTACTACAGACAGTTTATATTACCGTGCTGGTCAAGGTTGGATTAGCGGGAGTTGGACCTATCGCACCTCAATTGAAAGCCAGGACTACCCTCTTACACGCAAAACACTAACTCTAGTTGCTGGCACGAGAATACAAGGCATTATGCTGGCCCGCGCTGATTATAATGATGATAGCCATTTAGACCCTTTATGGGCAGGAATAGAAGCGCAGCCCTAATTTTGTATCTTTTTGTGTCTCCTGTAGAACCTTTTTTTCCATCCCGTAAAAATGGTCGTTGGAACCGTAATCTTTTTAAATGATTTCCACACATAGTTAATTATATCTTCACTTATGAAATCAACAAAGAATATTAAAGTTCCTGAGAAGATTATTGATCAAGTTATCGGTCAAGACGAAGCTGTAAAGATCATCAAAAAAGCGGCCTTGCAACGGAGGCACGTCCTTCTCATTGGAGAACCTGGAACTGGTAAAAGCTTGCTCGGCTTAGGTTTAGCAGAGTTATTACCAAAGTCGGAGTTGGTGGACACACTTGCGCTGCATAATCCTAACGATGAAAACAATCCCCTGATTACGCTAGTCCCCGCCGGCAAAGGAAGGGAAGAAGTCAAGCAGAGCATACTTGATACGAAACAAATGCTGAAGAACAACAATTTTTTACTCTTTGTTGTGGCTCTCTTTGTTCTCATTGCTCCCTGGTGGGTGCGCTATTACTACAAATCAGATATTATGTTTACTGCATTTTTCTTGGGAGGAATGCTCTTCCTTGCGGCATTTACAATTATGCTTAATATGGGCCCCCGCATGTTTAAAGGACAGCAGTTCACCATTTCTCCGAAATTAATTGTTGACAATTTTGGCCGGAAGCAGGCTCCATTTTTTGATGCTACTGGAAGCCATGCCGGAGCCTTGTTAGGTGATGTGCTTCACGATCCGTTCCAGAGCGGAGGTTTAGGTACTCCCGCCAATCAACGCGTCGTGGCCGGGTTAATTCATAAAGCCCATTTGGGAGTTTTGTTAGTGGATGAAATCGCCACGCTAGATCCGCGTACACAACAAGAGCTTCTCTCTGCGCTGCAGGAAAAAAAGTTTCCCATCACGGGACAATCTGAACGTTCCGCGGGCGCGATGGTGCGCACCGATCCCGTTCCTTGCGATTTTATTTTAGTGGCGGCGGGAAATTTAGAAACTTTAAAACATATGCATCCCGCTCTTCGTTCCAGAATCAAAGGCTATGGATATGAAGTATACATGAATGAAACGATGTTGGATACTCAAGAGAATCGTCTTAAAATCGCCCGTTTTGTCGCTCAGGAAGTAAAAAAAGAAAATGGCCGTATTCCTCATTTTGATTTGAGTGCCATCAATTCCATCATCGAAGAAGCTCGCCGGAAAGCCAATCGCAAAGGACACCTGACGCTGCATCTTCGTAATTTGGGCGGATTGGTCCGCGCTGCAGGTGATTTAGCAAAAGAGGAAAAATCAGAGTTCGTTGCCGCCAAGCACGTTAAAGAAGCCCTTACTTTAGCGCGTTCCCTGGAGCAGCAGATTGCCGACAAATATATCGAAAGAAAAAAAGAATACGAAGTAATCATGACCTCTGGAAAACAAATAGGCAGGGTCAATGGATTAGCAGTCATCGGTGGGGGCACCGCATATTCTGGCATTTTATTGCCTATAGAAGCAGAAGTAACTCTGGGCGGGAAGAAAACGGAATTTATTGCCACCGGAAAACTTGGAGAGATTGCAAAAGAAGCTGTAAAAAATGTCTCGGCGATTATTCTTCGCTACTTTGGCGAGGACCTTAAAGAAAAATATGATGTCTTCATCCAATTCCTTCAAACATATGAGGGTGTAGAAGGAGATTCTGCTTCCATTGCCGTTGCTACGGCTATCATTTCCGCTTTCCAAAATATCCCCGTGCGGCAGGATGTGGCGATGACCGGCTCGCTTTCTGTCCGAGGAGAAGTCCTTCCCGTTGGCGGTGTTTCTTCTAAAGTGGAAGCGGCTATCGATGCTGGGATTAAAACTATCATAGTTCCAAAATCTAATCTGCAGGATATTGTCATCGATAAAACAAAATTGGAAGATGTGCAAATTCTTCCTGTCAGTAAAATCACTGAAGTATTAGAATATGCTTTAGATTGGAGCGGCAAAAGTAAAATCAAAGAAAAAATTCTGCAAACAAAAGAATCTTAGAAAATGTCCAGGACAGTCATTTTTGTTACCGGTAATTCTCATAAAGCAGAAGAAGCGCAAAACGCATTGCCAGATTTTCAGATTATGAGAAAATCAATAGATTTGCCTGAACTGCAAGGCGATCCTGAAAAAATCGTGAAAACGAAAGCAGAGGATGCTTGCCGGCAGTTAAAATGCCCTGTTGTGGTTGATGATACATCTGTTCATATCACTTCTTTTGGCGGATTTCCTGGGCCTTATGCGGCAGACTATCAGAAACACGTGGGAAATGAAAGGACACTCATCATGCTCCATCATTTTAATGACCGCAGCGCCTCTATGGTCAGCCGCGTTGCTTATTGCGAACCAGGTCATGAACCTCTGGTATTTGAAGGCAAAATAGAAGGGACCATAAGCAATGAAATTCGCGGCAAACAGGGATTTGGCTTCGACCCTATTTTTATTCCGAATGGAGCAGATAAAACCTTTGCAGAAATGTCAGTTGAAGAGAAGAATAAATATAATCACCGCAGTAAGGCTTTCTCAAAATTAGCGGAATATTTACGAGATAAAAGAAGTTAACCTGTAATGAAACGTTTAAGCTTTTGTATTAATGATGGGGAAGAATTGTAAAAACGAGTCATGGAAAATTGTTTTTTAAGGTCATGTTCCTGTTTATCACCTGGGGATGAAGATAGGGGGACGTATAGGATAGGCAGAGTTTGATTATACAATTCTCTCAGACGTTGTTGAAGAAGAGACGCATTTTCCTGCAGATTGGAAGCTTGATACATTACTCCTTCTAATGTCGTCAGTGGCGAACCTTGGATGAACAGTTCGTTATGCTCTTGTGCTGTTGGATCCAGAAGCTGTTTCCATTTTTTCTTCTTTCCTTTATGTTTAACGATAAATTCAGAAGATACAATGGAATCTGGGGGCGAACCCAAATCGTAATCCCAGGCAATTAAAACGGCTTCTTCGGGAGGCCTGACAATCACTCCTATTTTGCCAAAAGTGGATGTCCTTTGCGGCGCAATGAGAGAAGTGCGATAAACTAACGAGGGATCATGCAGCCTCTCCAATTTATATTTAACATGTTCCAACGACAAATCAGAAACTCGAAAGCTAACAGGTGCATGAACAAGATAATTAAAATGGGCAGGGTTATGATCTTCAATATTTGTTAATTTTTCAAGCATAATTCTTAATAAGAATGAACCCTTTTTAAAATTAATCTCTTAAAAGTGATGATAAATAAGTCTATCCTTAACGAGGGCGAAATCTTTATAAAGTAGCTACAAACTGATAAATTAAATGGCACGAGCGCAAACACGATCGCAACGCAAAGTTTCAGGAGGACGTTATCGAAGCTACAGAACGAAACGGAAGCATGAACTGGCTAGTTATCCGGCGATGACGAGGCTAGGAGAACGCGATGCTTCTGCAAGGCGTGAAATGGGTGGACACAAAAAATGTTTTCTTCTCAGCGCAAAAGAAATTAATGTTTCAGATCAGAAAGGAAAAACAGTGAAAGTAGAAATTTTAAATGTTGTTGAAAATCCAGCTAATCCTAACTTAGTGCGGCGCAATGTGATGACTAAAGGCGCGGTTGTTGAAACAAAATTAGGAAAAGTGCGCATCACGAGCAGACCAGGGCAGGTAGGGACAATTAATGGAGTATTGGTTCAATAGTTATCTAATATATTTATTCTTTTAAATAAATGTTAAAAAACCATTTCTAAGTTCTCTTAGGAATGTGCGGTATTATTGGTATTTGGTCTCCATCTTCAGAAGAAGGTCTTGAAAGCCTGCTTTTAGGTCTGCGTTATCTTCACCGTCGCGGTCCGGAGGGACGAGGCGCTGGTGTTGTGAACCCGCACACGGGAGCGATGGGATGCGATAAAATCGGAAAACTCGATGAAATTGCTGAATTTGAAAAAAGAGTTGTTACCCTTGCTACCACACTCCGTGCTACTATTTTTCTAGGACAAACGAGATATATAACAGATGCACGCAGCGATAATGCACAGCACAGAAAAGATAACACACAACCCGTACATCTGCCTTTTGATGGCTTTCAAGGGCTGACTGACGAAGGACTCGGTGTTCATAATGGGAATGTTATGCGAAAACGAGAGCTTGAAGCGCAAATAAAACCACTGCACCCCTCTCCCACGGATGTTGATTCTCGTTTTATCATTGAACTATTTATGCAAAAAAGAAGAGAATATGGGAACGAATGGTTGGCTGGTGAATTCATTCTGAAGGAATTATATCGCCTTGATGGCGCAGCGTCTATTATCTTTTCAGGAGGAAGAAATCTTGTCGCTTTCAGAGATCCTCAAGGATATCGTCCTTTAGAATTTGGAACGATTAAAGGAAGTAAGATTCTTGTCTCAGAGACAGGATTTTTTGAAGAAGCTGCTGCCCAATTTGGCCGGGATGAAGTAAAGTACGAACACTCTATTCAACCAGGAGAAATGATAGTCATCGATAAAAAAGGAAACATTGAGACCAAGGTGCTGGCTTCTGCTTTAAATTTAGGTGGGATTTTTCGCCCATGTGGCTTTGAAGATATTTATGTCAAAGCCCATAATTCTCGAGATAATAGTGGACAAAAATCAGTGTGGGATATGCGAAATAAAAATGGCAAAGCTCTCGCTTCCTTTTACAAAGAAAAGCTTAGTACGATCGATTTTGTTGTTCCCGTTGTTAAATCCGGGCTGCTTTATGCTCAAGGCTTTGCTGCAGAAAGTGGTATCACTTACGGTCCATTTATCGCTAAACCTTTCCTCTATGAAAATGAACGGTTTTTTCTTGATGTAAAAACAAAACCAAAACATGCTTATGTTATTGATCCCACCGTCAAGGGAAAAAATTTAGCAATTATTGATGATAGTATCCAACGCGGAACAACACTCATTAAATTATATGCCAGTCTGAAAGATGCTGAAGCGGAAAGAATCGCTTTTTTCATCGCTTGGCCAGCTACTTTTTTTGGGTGCAATTATGGTGTGGATACAAAGAATGAAGAATTGATTGCCTATGAATTAATTAAAAGAAATATTGTTCATTATACTCCCGGCTCTCCTCTTCAGTACGATGTACATCAGGTGAATGAAAAAATTACAGAATTATTGAGAAGCAAAGTCTGTGAAAAGTATGGAGAAAAATATGGCTACGCAGATGATCTGGAAGTATTTTATGCTCCCCTGGAAGTATCTGCCGCGCAACAGACAACGAATACGTACTGTTTTGACTGTGTTGGTGGAACAATGCCGACACGGCGATTGCCAATCTTACCGTAAGAAACGAACGAGTCCTGAGAAATTCGCCGAAAGCGTCTCACCCCGCCATAAATGGGCGGGGCTTGAACAGCGACGCTTTCTTCGAGAGGCGAATTTCTGTGACACAAAAAGGCAAAAAGCCTTTTGTGTAATGAAAATCCACTGGTCACTGGTCAACTTTGGGCAGCCTATATAAAGCACATATTCTACAAGAAACTTATCAAAAAAATGAGGTGGCCAACGATGATCGACACAAGCACAACCACAATTCGTGGATTATTTGAAAAACAAATTAAAGAACTTACAAAAAGGACGCTTATTTCCAGAGAAGATATTTTTGACTTTCAGTTAAGCGGGGGGTGGTTACGATGAATATGAAAGAACGTATTCAGCATTTGCTGTGGAAGTACGAGAATTGTGAACAGGGAAAATTAGCTTCACATTCCGTAAAGCAATTGTATTTAGATGATTTCGATAAAGTGATAATCTAAGATTGCGAGCGCCATCTCACCTCTGTGGAAAAGGACGGTCTTATACTCGCACCTTCTCAAAAAGATATATATAAGACCGTTCTTTTTTTCTTCTTATGGAAATTCTAACGAAAACGGAATTAAGTTTACGGTTTACAGAAATTCTTTCGAGAATCAATCAGGGAGCGCTATTTATTTATCCCACAGACACGATTTATGGCATTGGGTGTAAAGCAACTGATGCTAAAGCTGTACAAAAAGTAAGGGAATTAAAAAGACAGAGGCCAACAGCACCTTTCTCTCTGTGCGTGCCTTCCTTGCTCTGGATAGAAAAAAATTGCGTCGTTGATAAGAAAGTAAAAACATGGCTGCAAAAACTGCCTGGACCATATACTTTAATTTTGAAATTAAAAAATAAACAAGCGATTGCTCCTAATGTTGCCCCAGCCATTAATACCATCGGTATCCGCTGCCCTAACCATTGGTTTCAGCAAGTTGTAGAAAAAGCAGGTTTTCCTATTATCAGCACTTCTGCAAACAGGACGGGGCAGCCCTTCATGACCTCGCTGGAAAATATTGATTCGGAAGTCGAAAAAGTAATTGATTTTATGATTTATGAAGGACCAAAAGAAGGGAAGCCTTCTAAAATAATTGATGTCGATAAAGAAGAGATCAAAGAAAGATAAAGCCTAAATAAAATGGAACAAAAAGGAAAAAAAGAAATAAAGCAAATTAATGGATTTGAAAACATCGATAATACATCGTTTTTTTCTAATAACCAAACGGTTTGCCATAATCCAGAAAAATTTCAGATAGATTTTAAGAATATTTATCCACAGTTTAAGCCTGATGGCCAGGCAACGATGGTAGTGTGCCATAAAAATATTTTGTTAGACCCGCATACGATGGTGGAACTGTATAGGATTATTGGAGAGAATATAAGAAAATACGAAGAAAAATTCGGGCCTATCGAAGAGCCAGGAGCATTACAAAAAGCTAAAGAACAAGTAGGTATCAAAAAAGAAGAAAGTACAACTACTAACTCTGAAAGACCAAATTATTTGGGCTAAAGAACTATTTTCGGTTATCATTTTATGCGTTCTTACTCTAAGCATGCAATTCACTCGAAACATTTATAAAATAACCATTTCTCAGCTTATTCATGGCACGTATACGCAAAAACTCTGCTTACCAAAACTTAGAACGGCCTTATACGCGAATTAGTAAGTATTCAAAGAAAAATTATGTGCGCGGGGGTTTTCCTCATTTAAAGATTACAAAGTTTGATATGGGGACGCCACAGAAAAACTATGATACTGTCCTTCAGCTCATTGCCTTAAGAACGATGAACATCCGCCAGAATTCTTTAGAATCCGCGCGTATGACTTCTAATCGGGTTCTTGAAAAAACCGTTGGCAATAATTATCATATGCGGGTTAAAGTTTATCCTTTCCATGTTCTCCGCGAAAACCCTTTAGCTTCAGGAGCAGGCGCAGACAGGATGAGTAAAGGAATGCAGTTAGCATATGGAAAACCGATCGGCTGCGCGGCCCGAGTGCGGGAGGGACAAGTGTTATTTGAACTAAAAGTAAATAAAGAACATCTTAAAATTGGCCGCGAAGCGTTGGATAAAGCATCAAAAAAAATCCCTTGTACGTGCAGGATTGTTATTCTTTAATATCATTATAATTTACCATAGTCTTTGACTAATGCGGTTTTTTTGCTTATTCCAAATCATCTCTTAACAATTTCAACTCTCTTTCTACTTTTTCTAATTCTTGTTGTAATCTCTTGTCTTTTATCGGTTCTGATAAAATTTGAACTGCTTTAAATGAACCCCGTATTACTTCAGAATTTTGTTCAGGTAATACTTTCCCGATTTTATCTTGCTTCTGAGAAAATGGTTCTTCTATCTCCACTTCTTTAATCTTCGTTTCAATCTCTTGAAGATTATGTAATAATTTTTGTTCTGAAAAAAAACTTTTTCTTCGTTGTGGGGCTTTCGTATTTAATATTTCAGCCCTTACTCTTTGTAATGATTTCTCCAATTTCTCTTCCGTTAATCTTCTTTTTGCTATCGGTTCTTCTCTTTTTCCGTTTGCCGTGTTTGGGACCATGATTCCTTGTTTAAGCATTCTTAAATCATGTTCTATACGTTGTAAAGGAGATGGTGGTGGTGGTATCGTCTCCATTTTTGGGGAAATTCTCTGTACGACTTGTTTGGTTTTTTTTTCGGCTTGATATTCATCTGCCGTCTTAAAGTGTTTTTTCCTGTTCCAAACATTGCCTAAAACCTCAAAAGAATCCGATAAACTTTTCTTTAGGGCAATATTAATATTTCTTAATTCCTCATTCTGTCTCCGTTCTTCCCCTGAAAAATCGGGAGTATTTTTTCTTGTTTCTCTATCATAAGAGTTCTTCATATTTGGTGTGGTCGATTTTTTGTTCATGATCTTTTTTTCCAATAAAACAATAAATGCGATAAAACAAAATATACCTGAAAAAATAATAAAAATAAAGACCATCTTCCTACGTGTTTCTTCTGACATTTTATTTTCAGTAACAGTAAAACCTGTGATGAAATTTTCTTCTCTTTTCTCCTCTAAAGGTGCGCTTTCAATAATGGATTCATACTCAGTAATGGAAATATTATGGTTTGATTCAAAAACAACGGCGACTGTAAGTCGATTTTGGAGAGCTTGGTTCTTTGTTTCTTCTCCTTTTTCTACGTAAGATTCGACTTCTCCCGTATCAAGGTTAATTATAAACCAATTTTCTGCAACGAGGGCATCATTTCTATAAATTTTGCCCGTAAACTTATATTCTCCTTTGTAAATGGCAGGATTATATTTTATCTGTTGGGCAAAAATAAACCCTTTATCATCTTTCATTTTGTAGTTGCCATATAATTCGGAAAAAACAGTTCTTTCCTTCCACATCATATTTAACAAAAACTTGCTCAAAAATAAACGGAAACCCATTTTCTTTCCCCATAATGAAAGATAATTGTCTTTCTCGTCATTTATATTTAGTTCAACTTTGTAATTGCCCATTTTTCCTGATTGTTTGTCCCATGCTGGAATTATGAAATACACATCAAAGAAATGTCCATTTACATTGATATCCAACGCTGATCCTGGCAATAATTTCTCCCGCTTAAGTTCTCTGGTTATGACTTCTTTGCCCTGAGAAGAAAATATCATATCTAGATTTTGTTCTTTTGTGGTGATCCCTGGCCTGATATTAAATTCTTTCTTAACCGTTTCTTGGGGATTAACAATAACTGTGTCAGAATTAAGCAATTTTGATTGCAGAAGATTTCCTAAAATAAGATTAGGCGAATAACTTATTCCTGATGCTGGATACAGGATTTCTGATGTTTTGCCGATGATAAATTTAATATCTTCCCGCGCTATCAACTGAATTGATTCTAAAGTTCTTCCTTGGTCTTTGATTATTTGAAGAATTCTCTCTTCCGTGCCCAGAAGCGTTAATTTTTCTCGAATGCTCGGCTCCAATATTATTGGTTCTGTGCCATGGTTGGTAAAAGAGACTAGAACTGTTTCTGGTGTGTTGACAGGTTCTCGATTGATAAAAGTTTCTTGGCTGGCAGTTTCTTGGGAAGCGGCCTCGCCTGTTCCTATCCCTGCAGATTCGCTTTCTTCAGAAGGCGTATTCTGTTCTCCTTTTGCGCTATCCTCCTCAATTTCCACGTCTAGATTTTCTTCTATCGGTGTTTCCGAAATGGGCGTTTCTGTAGAAGTTTGTGCGTTCCCGCTGCTTTCGCCTGATGAACCGCCCCCGCTGCCGCCGCCAGAAGATCCATCCGCGCCACCCCCATCTGTTCTAAATGATGCGGATGCTGTCGCGCTATTTGCTTGGTCATCTTGGCAGCTAACGTCAAACGAATAGGTTGTATCTGGATTGAGACTGTTATCTGTAATCGTTTGTGAGCTGCCGCTGCCGCTTACCGATCCACGGCTAGAGAAGCAAGTCTGTGCATCAGCACTGGTGGAAATATCAATTACCAATGTTGTTGCAGTAGAACTTCCTGATTTTGAGAGAGAGATGGATGGAGCAGTCCGATCCACGACAAATGTACCTAATTGTCCCTGATTTTGGTTCCCTGCGCTGTCATTCGCAAAGACCGTAATGTTATGCGCTCCTTCCGGCAAGGCGGAAGCATTAAACTGTAAGTTCCAATTTCCACTGACATTGGCTGCCGTTAAATTAAAAGGATTACTGTCATTGCTGAACATAAATATAACAGATACAATATAATTGACATCACTAATTGTTGCGTTGTACCCTTTGCTGGCATTATCTCGAGAATATTTTGTCCCATTCGAAGTCAGAATACTTACATTAGGTGCTAATGTATCTACGTTAAACCACCAATCGGTCGTCCTATTGCTATTATTTACAAAATCATTTGCCATAATGTAAACTCTATGCAGTCCATCCGTAAAATTAACCCCAATATCTTCAAATGTCACATTCCACATCCCGCTGAAGTTGGCAGCGGTTCTGTTGAAAGCCGTTCCACCATTACCCGTCAGGTTAGAGAAGCTGAGATTAACAATGAAAACACCTGTAATCCCATCAATAACCGATGCATTAAAGACAACCCTATTTCCATCTGTAAAATTACTGTTATTAGCAAATGTTAACACAAAACTAGCATTTGGTGGCGTTCTATCAACGTTGAAGTAGATACTGACGGTATTATTCAGATTATTATTTGTGTCGTTGGCAAACACCGTCATAATTTGCGTGCCTTCCGTTAAGGCGCTCATGTTGATGGCAGTATTCCAATTACCGCTATTATTTGTCAAAGAAGTGATGTTAAAAGGAGTTCCACTCGTATTGCTTACACTAAACAGAACAATGCCTATTGCTGTATCTTCAAAGATACTGACATTAAAAGATTGGTTCCCAGAAGTAAAGTTACTATTATTTGCGGAATTGAGAATGGTTACCAACGGTTTAATAATTTCTGTATTATTTCCTGAGAAACTGCTAAAACTCGTTGTATTAAAAATTAATGATCCTATACTGCTATCATAACTAACAATAGAACAGGTTGAAGTGGCGCAATTATTTCCATTCTCATTAATAAAACTAGAACTAGTAGTATAATTATTAACTTTCATGATTCTGTTAATTTGTGGCAAACCTAAAAAATTAAATGTAATATTAGCGCTTGAATTAATCCGCAGTTCCGTAAAAGCAGACGTATTAAGCGCGGCAGTATTATTTCCAATAAACATATTTTTGCTTGAAGAAATACCAGCATCATTGGTAAGATTAAGTGTCAAATTACGTAAGAAACTTCCTGTGCCATTGTCAAGCCATCGTACCTCGCCCCACGTATTGTTGTACACAAAATAATTGATAATCTCATCCGTTGTGCTATCAAAAATAAGGAAGTCGCTTCTAAGAGAAAGAATATCATTGCTCTGAAGTGTGTTATTAGCAGAACTCGTATCTATCCTAATTCCATAATTTTTCGTTGTACTCCCATTTGCAACAATAGTATTGCTGATAACCTTTGTGAAATTAGAGGCAGTCGAGAGATAAATACCATAGTTGGTGCTTGTTCCTGCCGTAACAATAGAATTGCTTTTAATGGTATTATTAAGGCATTGATCCTCAATGTAAATCCCAATATTGTCCGTAGTTGTTCCATTTGTGGTGATGGAATTATTTTCTACTGTATTATTATTAGAAGAAGGAAAAAGAATAATCCCCAAATTAAAACTAGTTCCAGAACTTATAATTTTATTCCTAATAATGTTCTCTCGATTTGAACTACGTATCCAAATCCCATAATTATTAGCAGCAGATGGCGGTCCTGTTCGTATAGAATTATTTTCAACAGTATGATTTGTTCCACTAAAAAGATAAATCCCATAATTATTCCCCGATGTACCATTCGTCGTAACAGTATTACGAGTAATAGAACTATTAAAAGATGAAAGTAAATAAATCCCATAATTTGTAGCATAACCATTAGTAAAAATGGTATTATTGTCGATTGTGCTGTTAATATTATTATTCAAATAAATCCCATAATTGTTCTGGTTAGCGGCCGCCGTCGCATTGGTATGGGTAACAATATTACAGTTCTTAATTGTCAGATTGTCATAGCCTTCTGAGTTATTTATACCAATACCCACACTCGCATTAGCATATAGAACAGTAAAACCTTGACAATCTATGACCACATTATGGGCAGTGATGTTAAAGCAATTGGACCAGGAAGAGACATTGTTATCTAACGTGAGAGTAGTGTTCACTTCCTGACAAAATGTGGCCTCTGCCGGGGAGACAAAAAACAGTAGAGCGGCGACAAGTGTTATTACAAATAGGATCCTCTTTTTGTAATCCTGCGTTGTCATATCCTTTCCATCACCTTATCATAATGATTAATTAATGTATTCAATCCTGTGATCTTGAGAGAGTAAAATTTATAGGGGAATTGCGCTCTTACATTGAGAAAGCCCAAATCATAGAGGAATTTCAAATGGCGGGAAGCTAAAGACATGGACTGGCCTGTTTTCTTGGATACATCTTTGACGGTTAATTCTTCTTCTGCCAACA
>CAZCXW010000013.1:0-25090 GCA_964502785.1 uncultured Methanosarcinales archaeon
CATACCCAACTACAAAATGATTAGCGATGATAAAACCAATGTGATACGCAATATTTATGTTAGGGGATTGAAAAGTATATTTTCTTCGCCGTGGTTTTTCCAATAAAGCCGCAACATGCACGCTCCTGGGTTTATTGCCCACGATTTTTTCTAACGTTGCGTTCATAAGACGACCGGTTTCAATAATATCTTCGACAACAAGGACATCTCTTCCTTGAGCGAGAGAGAAATCAAAATGTGGGGGAAAATGAATCTCGCCTGTGGACTCCGTGCCGCTATAACTCTTAGCCGGAAGCAGGTGGTTTTCATAGGTGAATCCTCTGGATCTACTGTTTCGGAGAGCGTCGCTGAAAACCTTAGCGCCATCCATCATCGTAATCATAAAAACTGGTTCGTCTTCTGGGTATACATCTGAAAGATCTCGAGCCAAGGCATCGATCCTCTCTTTGGCTTCTTCTTCGGGGATAAGAATGCCTTTGAACGACTTTGCTAAGGAAAGTGATAAGGAAGTGATTGTTGAAACGTCATACAATTCTCGTTGAGAAATATCTTTCGGCTGGTAACTCATTTTTTCAGACATTTAAATCATACTTATATTATTTTCGCTAGTAAAGAAAACATGTCCTATGATCCGAATATACTTAAACTATGCCACTTAACATAGGGCAAACATTTATATTTCTCTCTTATTTCTCTAGAACCTATGTCTTGGTACCAAAAAGAGTGGTGGAAAAAGCTAGTTCATGCCAAAGAATCACGGTTGCACTTTGATAATTTAAAAGACATCGACGCCGTTCTGGAATTTTTAGAGGATGTGAATGCCGACATAAAAGATTTGATGGTCCTTTTTAAAAAATTGGAAGAATTGGAAAAAGAACATAAAATAGGAAAAGAAGGAATTATTCAAATCAATCTAGAAACCCAGGCAGAAATATTAGATAAAATCCTGGAACGCTATGAATTTTTTGAGAATGATGTAGATATTAACGGTTTACGCGTCAAGCATATTGCTCACCAATTCTTGAATAATGCGCAGAACGCCGGTCTTAAAGATCTTGTCAAGGAGAAAAAACAAGACCAGCGCTGGTGGCTGTTATGGTGATTATGCGACTTTTATCTTCATTTCTTCTACACCTTCAATAGTGCCCGGCGTATGTACATAAAGAATGCTTAATTTGAAGGCTTCTGGAGAAGAAAGCTTTAAGGCAAATTTTGGTAAAGCATACACAAGGGCCGCTCCTCGAATACGCATATCTTTGTATGGTTTTTGAGCGGCAAAATCGCCTTGGCTTAAAGAAATATCCTAACGAACTTCTTCCTCTTGTAATGGATTTACATTATTGGTGATATGCTAAAAATGCGTGAAACCGCCTCACCTCGCCATAAATGGCGAGGTTTCAAAAGAGGCGGTTTCTCAACTACGCATTTTTAGCATGCAAAAATTTCGCCCTAAAGGACGGGGTTTTAAACCCTGCGAAATTTTTCTGCATAACAGTCGATTCCCCTAAACGTGCTCAGATTGGCAATTCCGAGCTGAGGATTAATATCTTTTAATGGAAGAGACCATTTCCAGCGTTGGTTTTTATCTGGTTCTGCAAGGATTTGTTCTAATATTTTCTGTCTTTCTTGTAAATATTCTTGTCCTGCTTCGCTCTCGTTCAGTCTTGCGTTGCGATAATCACTTAATTCACTTGTTCTGGCTATCGTCCAACCACAATTGTAAGGGTGGATAGATTCTCCCAAAGGTTGAGGATGCGTATGTCCTTCGATGAAAATCTTCCCTTGCTGTTCAATTTCCTGTCGAAGTTTAAGAAATTCTTTGTTATGGCTTCCGAAGGTAGGAGTAGTATGTAATTTTTCACCCCTCTCGATAAATAGTGTATCTACATGCACATAATTATTCTCCCTTTGTGGCTGAGCAACCAGAAGAAAACTAGATTCATACGGAGTTAATATGGCCAGCTCCAAGAGCCGTTGCAATTCATTTTTTGTGATAATAAATTGGAAAGACATAAGTGATAAAATGACACTGTTCACTTATCGGCAGAGCAGGTGGCGGGCCGATTTTCTCAGCAAAAAATTCTTTGTGAATCTGACTGAATATCGTCAGCTTATTCGAAGATTTTTTGATCTTAACTATTTGCGAGCAATGGCTTAGCTTCGAAAATACAATTTGGCCGAGCCACCTGCTCATAAGGTAATAGTGTCGATAAAATAATGGTTTATATTAAATATTTAGTGGAAATTTCTTTGGAATTGACCAAAAAGTCCCACTTTCTTAAGTAAAATATTTAAGTCCTGTTGCATTTTAAAGATATTAACGATGGAAACAGCTCATCCTCTTGCAGGAAATGGAATATTTTATATGCCGAATACACGGATGCCGGAAGTAGCTGCGTTGATCCAACGTGTTGCAGATGGCGGTAGATTGTACACTGCTTCCGCAATTGGACCGAAAGAAGGAACAATCGGTTACAAAACGTCAGGCATCTTCACTCCTAGTCCTGTATATGGCTCTCGTACGATGACAGAACAACCTCGTTATAGTCTTCCAACGCTAACTCCAGCCCCACAAACGATGTATATGAATTTAACAATGCCTTCCATGAATAGATTATATCGTTAACGAGCTCTGTAGAAAATCTCGCTTCGCTGGGTAGCATCGAACTCGCTCTTTGGATGTGAATTTCGAGTGTGGCACCTTCCCAGAGGAAGTATCCCTTCCACAATCACAGTATATTTTGATACTATCGCTCGTGTAAAAGATGCTACTACATTTTCTACAGAGCCGCCCATACAGCAACATTTATATTCCCTCTTATTCTCTCCTAAACAATGAAAAAATACATATTATTTATTTGTCTCTTCGTAATTTTTGCTTCTCTTGTCTCTGCGCAAAACGGCAAACAATACCATCTTAAACTTCTGGCCGTGCAGGAAGATGGCAAAGAATACCAAGGCAGCGACGCGGATTTGTATTTGGAATTAAAAGAAGGCTCCGGAAGAGTATTCTTAGAAACGTATCCTCTCACAAAATTTGACACGCAAATCTCCACACGCTTCGCCAAAGACATCGCCTGCAATCATTTCAAGCTTCATTGCGATCAATACGATTTCATTTATACGATCAAAGCAAAAACAAATATTATCGGCGGTCCATCTGCAGGAGCGGCGATTGCGGTGTTGACGACTATCGGCGTCTTGGATTTAAATTATGATCAAAATATGGCAATCACAGGTACAATAAATTCTGGAGGCATTATTGGCCCTGTCGGCGGAGTTAAAGCAAAGCTGGAAGCAGCTTCAAAAGCGGGAATGAAAAAAGTCCTCATCCCGCAGGGGACTTCCTTGCACCAGCCTTCTTCGCTGGAGGAAGGGAACCAGACCAATGCCCAAAACGCCACGCAAAATGTTAATCTGGTAGAATATGGAAAAAATAATTTAAGCCTTGATGTAATTGAAGTTTTGGACCTCGATGAAGTCATCTTGCAATTTACAGACGTAGATCTTAATCATAAAAACATTACCCTTGAAAAAAATGAAGCATACCAAGAAATAATGAAGAAACTCCAGGATGAATTATGCTTAAGAACAATAAAACTGGAAGAGCAAGTTTGGAAAGAAAAAATTATCTTTGACAATGAGACTCTCGCTTCCATTGAAAAAAAGAAACATCATGCGCAAAATGCGACCGAAGGAGGCGACTTTTATTCTGCCGCGAGCTTTTGCTTTGGCGCGAATATCGAATTAAGAACCAATCTTCTCAAACAGGAAAACACCAATAGAGCTGTAGTTACAAAAAATTTCATGGAAATAGAAAAAAAGATGCGGGCTCTAGAAAAAAAAGTAGATGCAGCAAAAATTGAAACTATTTCAGACTTACAGACTTATATGATCGTAAAAGAGAGGCTGGACGATGTTAAACAGCAATTGCAAAAATTTGAAGAGCAAAAGCGAGAAACACCGGTAGAGGAATGGTATAATTTGCTGGCGTATGCCGAAGAAAGATACCTTTCAGCGGTTTCCTGGATGCAGTTCTTTGATATGGCAGGAAAGAAATATGTTTTCAATGGCACTCAATTGCAGAAATCCTGCGAGCAAAAAATAACAGAGAGCGAAGAACGGCACCAATACGTAAGCCTTTTTATCGGAGCGGCGTTGATTAGCCACATTCAGGAAAAGATTGACGATGCAAAAGAAGCTTTAAACAATAATGAATTTGCTCTCTGCTTAATTACAGCCGCGCAGGCAAAAGCAGATGCGGATGCTATCCTTAGTTCATTAGGTGTTCCTGAAGAAGCATTGCCGGAATATGTCCAAAGCAAACAAAGAATCGTGGAAAGGATTATTGCGGAAAATAGCGCGGAAGGAACATTTCCCATCTTAGGCTATTCTTATTATCAATACGCAAATTCGTTGCGCCAGGATTCGCCTTCCACGGCCTTGCTCTATTTAGAATATGCGCTGGAAATGAGCGATCTGGGCATTTATTTTCCGGAAGAAAAACAGTTTCTGGAAAAAATAGAAAGCATTAGAATAAAGAAAGAATGGGTCTACCTCGCAGGAGGAATTCTTCTTGGCGGGATAAGTATGTTTTTAATTATGAAGCATCAGAAACCCCTTTATCCGCGGAGATCATCAAAAATAGAATGGGGAAAAAAATTCTGATTATGGGTTAAATGAATTATAAACCCCTGCCAACCACCGAAGCAGCTGGCCGGGGAAAAAGAGGTGATAGATGTTTAAACATTAGAGACAGTGCCTTTATATAAAGCTTTCGGTTGTTTTAGTATTTTAAAGTAGTAAACCTGTTTCTCGGGGTAGAGGAACATAGTTCTTGATTAATTTTCTCTTTACTACAGAAAAGAAGTAATCTTTAAATAAAACTGTGAAAATAAGTTCCGCTAAAGATGCAGTTTTAACCTTATTGCAGCAAGAACGTGATGTTAATCTTGAACTTTTAGAAAGATTGGAAACAATATTGGCTCGCGGAAATTATGATAAGGCACTGCAGATTCTTGGTGAGCGTTTACAACACAAATTTTCTTTTGTAAAAGTAGTAGTTGATTACAACTTAAAAGCCACACAAGAACAAATCAAAGATTTTCATCCTTATTTGGCAGGCGAAAAAATATTTATCGAACGCTTCCATGAAGGAATGAAACAACGCTTTGAAGCAATGTATGGAAAGCATGCCAAGTGAAACAAAGATTTAAATAAAGATTATTAATTTTTACTTCTTGTGCCCCTGTGGCTCAGTGGTGGAGCGTGTCCTTGGTAAGGACAAGGTCGCGAGTTCAATTCTCGCCAGGGGCTTGTTTTATTCATCTAACTTTTCTTAGTGAAGGAACCACTAATGTCTTAACTTTATTAAAATCCCCCCTATTTTCCAAATCTATTTATATCCCTATCTTCCTGCAAACCCATGATCAAAGAAATCTCTAACCATATCAAATCTGTTCTTACCAATTTCTCAGAAGAAGATTCTCTCATCTTTAACAATCTATTATACAACATCAACAAAGACTATTTCACTTCCATTTTTCCAGATAATGAATCAAAAACAATTGCTTTTATTGATGGCGGCCAAGCTGAGATTATTTCAACAGGGAATTTTTCTTTAAGTTTTATTCGAGTTGCTGCCATTCTCTTCAAAGGAAAAGAAAAAATAAACACTTCCAAAAATGAATTTTATCTCTTTACAACATCGGTTTGGCAGGAAAATGAAATTTGGTTTGAAAGTAAGATCTTTTCATTGCAAGAAAAAGTTATCGATGAAAAAGATCTTTTTATCTCTTCTAATGATACATCACTCAAAAATGGCTTGGAGCGGGCTTCCATAAGCAAAATAGCTGATATGGCACGACGCTTTGCTGAACTGTCGCTTGCTAAACAAATGCAAGCTGATTTTATCTTATTGGATGGAACTCTAGAAAAAACATTTAATCACGAGGAAAGATATCTATCTCAATTACCCTTAAACGCCTCTTCACTGGCAAAAACATCTTCCCTCTTTACAACACAAGGAAATAGTCCCATTACTTTACTCAATAAAATGGGCTTCCATGGATGTTGGCAATATCTTGTAGATCGCAATGCCTTTTTTGTTAAACTTCATCCCAAAGCGCGCCACGTTTTTCGTTTAGAAGGCAATAAAGATATTTTGCCTTATTTATTAGAACAAAGTACAGACGCTTTATTTCTTGGCTATCCTTACGGTTTAATCCTGGCTGATGCCCTAGCTCGCGTTAGTAATCAAGAGAAAAATTCATTGCAGATGAAATTTCTCCTACGCGAAGATAATAAAGAAATCATGAACTATCTTCAAACTTTAAATGCGCATGAAATCTTAGATAATTTAGGATAGTCATTTTTACTACCATTCAAAGAATAATTACCAAAGATTTATAAAGGAACGATTGAATTAAGAATTAATTGGCAGAGACAGGTAGTAAAAATATACTAATTCTGTTTCAAAAATACTAGTACGTAAAATTACATCTAGGTTGCTAATGTATAGTGTCGGACAAAAATAATCGAACAATAATCAACAGCAACTATATCTAAAGGGCATAACCAAATGTTCGATTGCTTATGTCCTTTACGATATAGCAGGCGATTAAACTAATTTCGTTGCTATGGGGAGAGGAGCGAAAAAAAAGATTACTATCGTTCTTCTCGTAAAAAAAAACATAACGAGGAAAATAAAATGAGTTTTGAAGCATTACAAATAAAAAAAGAAATTGTCCGCGCCTTGCGCGAGCAGAGTATAATTACTCCGACACCCATTCAGGCTAAATCTATCCCTTTGATTCTCGAGGGGAGAAATGTCATCAGTATTTCCAAAACAGGTTCAGGAAAGACGGCCTGTTTTGGTGTTCCCATCTTGGAGAAAGTGATACCAAGAGGTGGAATCCAGTGTCTTATTCTTACTCCTACGAGAGAATTGGCAAATCAGATCTCCGGAGAGTTTCAGAAATGGAGCAAATATCTTAATCTCAAAATCGCCACCGTTTTTGGCGGAGTTTCTATGGGGCCGCAAATTCGCGATATGGCGCGGGCTGAAATTTTCGTTGGAACACCAGGAAGAACTCTGGATCATTTGAGTTCAGGAAATCTAAACTTGTCCAATGTGCAAATTTTTGTTCTTGATGAAGCAGATAAAATGGTAGAAATGGGCATGATTGAAGATGTAGAAAGAATTCTCTCGGCGACACCCCGCAACCGGCAGATTCTCCTTTTTGGAGCAACGATTAGCAATGAAATTGATTATCTTAAACAGAAGTATATGGGCGACGTGGCTGTCGCTCAAGATGAAGTATATGTCAAAGAAGATTTACTGAAACAATGTTACTACAATGTAAGCAAGCATCAGAAGTTTTCGCTTCTCGTCCATCTTCTCAAAACTGAACAAGTGGAACGAGCCATTATCTTCTGTTCAAAACGATCTACGGTGGAGCTGCTTAATAAGAATCTCCACCTGCAAGGCATTAAATCAGATATGATCCATGGGAAAATGCGGCAGAACAAAAGGTTATTTGTCATTGACCGCTTTAACCAGGGAAAAATAAAATATTTAGTTGCTTCTTCCGTGGCCGCCAGAGGATTGGATATTAAAGATGTCACTCACGTATTTAACTATGACCTTTCCAGAGACCCTCAAGAATATATCCATCGCGTTGGAAGAACAGCCAGGGCAGGAGAATCTGGAAAAGCAATAACGCTGCTTTCAGAACAAGATCACGATGCCTTTCGACAAATCTTTAGAAGGTACGATGTGAATGTTGAAGAAACAAGCATAGATCATTTTCCAATGCTGCGCTTTGAAATGGAGCAGGCTGATCATTCTTTTGATCGACGTCACTTCTCACGAAGACCGCATCGAAGCAGGCATCATACTTATAATTGAGCTGAGCTTCTCAGAATGATTCTTTTTTCTTTTTTTCGATGGAAACGGAAAAATTGATGTTGGGATGATTTCTGAAGATACTCTTGAAGCGGCGGTTGCCAAAGTTCAGGCCATTCCTTACGAGCAGCGAAGAATTATTGTTTATACCGGCGTGCATCCACATGAAGGAACGACACAATTGGCTTCTTTCCATGAAGAACGCTGGAAGGAATATGGAGCATTAGTGGTTGCCCATCCTAAGGATAATACACCTCATGCGATTTGGGAAAGACATCGCAAGAAATGGGGAAATCAATTTGCATTACTGGATCCTGCCGAAGCAGTTGATGAGTCTCGATATCAAGATGCCGTTGCTGGAAAGGATCGAGATAAAACAGTTTTTGTTGAATTTCATGGTACGTCTATAGGAAGAGATACATTTCGTAAAGAAAGAATTTTGGAAATTACACCGACAAGTAAAGTTAAAGAATCTATCTGTCCGCAAGCTTTTACAGAATATTATAACTTTTTCCCTTTAGAATTTTTGGGAGGAGATTATTTAGACTATAATTTACCTGCAAATCGTGTGCTCGTTGAATATTATTATGTTGGAGACTCTTTTCCATTAGATTATCTTTTAATGTATCGATTTGAGTGTGCATATCTGCAGTCTACGGAAAGAGGCCATGGCAAATTTGGAAACATCCACCCGAGCTACGTTCTAAAACAACCAAAACTAAATGAAGAAGATATTACAGCATTTAATCTATGGCACGTAAAAACTTTTGATAAACTTCTTAAGCACATTGCTTCAAAGATTGGCTAAATTATCTATCTCCTGAGTTTTCTTGGACATGTGTTTTTCATAATCTTAACATACGTTCTTCAACTGCCAGATACATTCTTCTCGAACAAAGTTGGAAAAAAACGGCAAAATCACTCACTTTTCGAGTTGTGCCATAACACGTTCAATGCGGCCAGTAATAGTTTGATGGTGATCTAGTTCTGTTTGGAGCATTTCCGCCAAAGTAGTGATAATCTCTTCTTTCGAAGAACTGTGATAACCACTGTTCTCCAAATTAGATAATTCATAACCTGCAACTTTAGAGGAAGCATCATCATCATCAAGAAGCATAATAAACTGTAGTTTGTGCTTAAACGTGACATTAATATGATCCTCTTTATAATCCACATGTAAATCTCCCAGAAATGTTTTTCCTTTTGATGAATCATAGCTATGGACTCTATAATTTTTTGATCCATTCAATTGGTTACAAAGACTTTCAACTTCCTGAGCTACAAGGCGTGAATTTAAAGTTGTTACATAGCTCCCTTGACCTTTGTTAGGGCATCTCTCCGTAAATAAAAGCACATTGTCCTTACCCTTGTCCGTCGCTCGGTATGCGTCTTCAACGGCAGAGAGTATTGATTCCAATTCTTGTTTTACTAGGCCTAAAGGTGGAGTCATATAGCTCTAAATGGGATAGTCATTTATAAATGTTTTGTTAAATAACACCACTTTTAAATGATAAACTTTCTTTAAACGCTGTTAAAGCTAAGAAGATGAAAGAGCTTAATGTTTTCCTTTTACCCTTCCTGGACTATACTCAAACCAATCGTCTTTGGTTATGGGATGAAAGTAATCCGCTTCTTCTGCCAAAGCCCGGGCTGTCGTCCTTTCCACCGCGGCAATTTCGACTCTGACGCCTTCTGATTTTAGGTGCTGAACGAGATCCAAATAATCAGAATCTCCAGACATGATGATGATCGTGTCCACTTTGGATGACAATTGCGTCGCTTTGATAGAAAGAGGGATATCCGCGCTTTTATGACAAGCAATCACAGAACCGTAGTACAGCGAATGGAGACGCTCCGCCAGCTTGGAGGAAATATTCTTCCCTTCGCGAAAATAAATGAGTCTGTTTAATCCTCGGCCGTTAAGGAGCCTGGGAATAAGCTTGTCAAAATTAACCATTGTGGCTTCGGAACCAGAATCTTCATGGATGCTCCGTTCGATGTTGTTCCCATCGCATAAAATTGCCACTGTTTGATTTATCAGAATTTTGTTTTCCATAAGACTTCACCTGCCTTTTATGTGAAGAAGAAAATTCACCTTAATAAAGTTTTTCTAGTTGAAGTGATTATATCGTAAAATGAGAGAATGGATTCACTTTGAAAGGAAATTAGGAAGATATGACCTTGCCGGAGCCCAATATTCTTACGGTGATGTATTTTCATTTGTAGAAAGGGCGAAAAAAGGCATTGTTCTTGTTGATACCTGCGGTCATGTACCTGAGAAAGGAAAGAGGATGAAACAATTTCTTGAAAATATACAACGCTGGCAAGGAAGCAATGCGGCGGAAGATCTTCAAACTTTAGAACAGCGGCTATTACAAATTAAACCGGAAGGTTGGAATGAATGGGTTTCTGCATTATACGTTCAAATGGTTAACAATGAATTTTCTATAGCTAAAGCAGGCGGAATACCTAATCCCTTGATATTAAGAGAAGATGGCAGTTATAAAGAAATTTTATTACCTCCGAGTAAGCCTTTCGACCATGAATTCCCTAAAATACAAAGGGAAATGTATTTTAATTGTTTAGAAAAAGGGAATGTTCTCTGTTTATATTCCGATGGTTTTCTTGCTCCTTTTTTCGAGTTGACGCGTCGTTATTCAAAAAAAGATTGGAACAGAGTAATTCATGAGGATATGTACCAGTATCTTAATTTATTTGTCCGCCCTCTTTCCCGCCCGCTTCCCGAAATAAGAAATATTATTGTTGAAGAAACAAAGAAGGGAATGAGAAATAATGAACGGGAAGATGATATCACGCTTATGCTGGTGAAGTTGACTTCTGATTCATAAATTTGTTGAATGAGGATTATTATTTCAATTCCAAAATGTCTTTAACGATTTCTAGAGCAACAATTACCGATGTCAAAAATATTCTTCTTATCCTTACTTCTTGCGCTGATGGGCTTTCACAGCAAGGAATGCCGCATTGGAATGGCGCACATACCACAGAAAATGTTAAGAACAGAATTGTAGAGAATGAAGTGTATGTAGTGAGAGAAAATAATGAAGCCTTGGGAACAATGACTCTATCAAAAAATCCCCAATCATATTATCAAGAACAAGATAAACTATTTTGGAAAGCATCAAATGCTGCAGCAATGTACATTAGTAAATTAGCGGTTCGGCCGGAATGCCAAGGATTAGGAATTGCCAGCGCTTTATTGCGATTTGCTGAGGAATCATCTGCGCAACGTTCTATTTCCTTCATAAGGCTTGATGCCGTATCGTATTACGATGCTCTTACCAGGTTCTATATACAAAGGGGTTATTCCCTTGTTGGAAGAAGAATGGTCGGGAAAAATGAGAGTAATTTCTTTGAAAAAGAAATTTAAATACAATCCAAACTCTTAAATAATAAGTCTTTTTTGCAATAAATTATACGTAAAAAACGAGTTCTGGCTTGTTTCACGTACAGCGAGGTGCACTTATGCTAACCGTAAAAAAAGGAAATAGGGTCAAAGTCGAATATGAAGGAAAATTAGAAGATGGAACTATTTTTGATGCAAGTAAAAATCATGGTGCGCCTTTAGAATTTGAAGTAGGCGCTGGGCAGATGATTAGTGGTTTTGATGAAGCTGTCCTAGGCATGAAAATCAGCGAAGAGAAAGCAGTCGTCCTCCCGCCTGACAAAGCCTATGGTAATGTTAATCCTTTGCTGATTAAGAATGTACCCCGCACAGAGCTGCCCCAAAACCAACAGATTGAAAGAGGGATGGTTCTGGGTGTAGCTTTGCCGAATGGACAGCAGATACCCGCCCGCATCGTAAATACTTCAGTACAAGACATTACCATTGATTTTAACCATCCTCTGGCTGGGAAAATTTTAAAATTTAAAATTAAAGTCGTGGCGATTAAAGATTAACGATTAAGATTTAACCTTCTTTTAGGAATTTGTGTTTTGTTAGTTTGTGATAAGAATATAACGTGTATTTTTATTTCCCTTTTCCAATGTAAAAGCCATTCCTTCCAAATTTACTATTCTTCTATTTTCTGGACTATTCTTTTGATGATCTGCGTTTCCTTTACTAAACATACTTTCAAAAACTTCCCAGGGCTGTGTTTGTTGAGAAAAAAGCATATTCGCAATCATGCCAACATCTCGCCATTCCCCTCCCCTCGTACGGTCGGAAATCACAATCAAAGGTGTTTCTGGATCGGAAGCAATATTTTCTTTGTCTTTTTCGCGTTGATCGCCAATCATAACCGCGCGGAGAGTTTTTCCGCCCATGGATTGTGCAGCTAAAAGACGCGCCAGGTATAAATCTTTAATTTTAGAAACGCCAAGATAAGGGTTCTTGTACGTTGTAGAACAATCCAATGGCTGCTCTGTTTTCCGATGAACAAGAGTGCCCCAATATGCATTAAAAGAGTGTATTTCTGCTTCGACGGCCATAATTTCTTCCGCATCAAGCGCTTTTTTCCGTTTTTCGTACAGCTCTTGGGACAGAGATTCAATTCTTCTTCCACCTGTAAAGATAGCTCTCGAACAATAATCCTCAGCGACCACTCTTAATTCTCCAGAAGGAGTATAATAACGCAAAGGAGAGCAGTGAGCAAAAATATCTTCTTTTCCTAAGTAATGGGTTTCATCAATTCCAAGCTCTGCCAGATCGCTTAATTCGTCTCTTGGCGCTCCCGTGGCAACATAAATCTCTTTGTCGAGACGGCGCTGCTGATGCAAAAATTCGGCAACTCCCGTATAGATTCCTTTTCCATGAACCCCGAATTCTCCGATTGTTCTGTCTTTATCGAAAAAAAGTATATCCATATACGTGACAAAAAGGCATTTATATTTAAAATTAACTAATTGATCACTGAAAAGTAATAAATGTCAACTGAATACAATTAAAAATGATGATTTTTCTGAAAAACAGAGATAATCATAAATTTTAGTTTGCATCAAATAAATCGTAGCCCATCCACTTCATGCTTCCTCTTCTAAATAATTGATATGTGACTGTAAAGCCAATCGTTGTGTAAAGTGGAAGCGCTGCCGCATCTGATGTCTCTGCTTGCGTCAACTGATCAATCTTCCAAAAATTAAAAATGGCGCTCTCCGCAGATAAAAGAAGAAGAGCTAACCCCTGCAGCTCCGAATGAAATGCTTCGCTTATTTCCATATTTTCAGGTTATAACTTTTACAGCGATCTCAACTAGTTCTTCATTAATTGTTGTTTGCTTTTTTTTCAGTCCGGATGGAATTGCAAATTCGATTGTCTCGGCCTGCGCATTTTGGGCAATAACTGTTTGAAAATGATTGATGCTGCCCAGGATGGCGGCATCGGCCGTGGCGATATAAAGCGCAATTTTGTCGTTAATAGTGAGTCCCAGTTCTTTCCGATAACTGTTGATAATTCGAATGAGCGTACGGGAAATGCCTTCCTCCAAAAGTTCTGGTGTCATTTCCGTATCTAAAGCAACAGAAATTGCTTCATCATCTTTAAATGAAATTTCTTTCACGTTCGCTTCTTCAAGAATAAGGCTTTGGTATTCTGGCTCTAATCTAACTCCCCTGATCGTAAGCATTGATAACGCTTGGCGAATGGGAATTTTTTTCTTTTCCCGCTGATCAAGAGCTTTGCTGGCAAGGTCGCGGGTAAGATCCATCATCTGATGCAGATCCTCATTTATTAATTGCGGGTCCTCCCGCGGCCAAAGATCGAGATGGATTGATTCTTGAAGATTCGGACTTGCGCGGCGTAATAATTGGTATATTTCTTCAGCGATGAAAGGCATAATTGGCGCTGTTATTTTAGCGACGTTGAAGAGAACATAAGCGAGGGTATGCACTGCTTTTTCCCTGACTTTTTTCTCTTCGCTTTTAAAGCGTTCACGGCTGCGGCGGATGTACCATGTTGAGAGATCATTAATAAAACTAGAAATACTGTTGCAGGCAATGATAGGGTCATAGTGTTCGAGAGCAGAAGTAACTTCGTGAATCAGCTGATTTGTTTTGCTGACAATCCAGCGGTCGAGGACATGGGATGAAGAAACGTCCGTCATATTTTTGTTATTTTCCGCAAACAGTTCATAAAAGTGGAGGATATTGCTGAGAATGACAATTACTTTTCGATAGACTTCCAGGACATTTTCTTCTTTAAAATTTAAATCTTCTGCTCTCATCAAGGACGATGACATTAAATAAAAACGCAGTGCATCAGCCCCATATTTGTCCAGGATTTCATGCGGGTCAGGATAATTTTTCTTGGACTTTGACATCTTAGAACCATCTGCGGCCAGGATGTTTCCAGTCACTTTGATATTCCTAAAAGGCGCTTTGTCCATAAGCAGTACGCCAATGACGTGCATGTAATAAAACCAAGCCCTGACCTGGCCGATGTATTCTGAGACAAAATCGCAAGGGTAATTTTGTGTAAACCCTTCTTTGTTTTCAAATGGATAATGCTTTGCTGCGTAAGGCATAGAACTTGCTTCAACCCAGCAATCAATTACTTCGGGTATTCTTGTCATCGAACCTTTACAGGAAGGACAATGCAAATGAATTTTATCGGTTACATGTTTATGCAAATCTACTGTATCTGGTATTTTTTCGATGGCTTGCTGTTGTAATTCTTTAACGCTGCCGATAACAGAAAGAGCTTTACACTTTTCATTTTCACATTTCCAGACAGGAATGGAAGTTGCCCAGTAACGATTTCTGGAGATGCTCCAATCTGGCGCTGTTTCTAAAATATCCTGAAATCGTCCATGTTTCAAATGATCTGGATGCCAATGGATGTCTTCATTTCGTTCCATTAATTTTGATTTTATCTTTTGGATATCGATAAACCATGAATCAACAGCATTGTAAAAGAGAGGTGTTTCACAACGATAACAGAAAGGATAAGGGTGCGTATAATCTTTGGCTTCATAGAGAAGATTTCTCTCTTCTAAATCTTCTAAGATGTGCTTATCCGCTTTCTTAAACCAGACATTCAGCCATTTCTCCGGGCCAGCAATAAGTTTTCCGTGTTTTCCAATATGCTGTATGAGAGGAAGGTTGTATTTTTTGATCATCACATAATCAAATTCCCCATACGCCGCCATGTGGACGAGACCAGTTCCTTCTTCCGCAGAAACATCACTGCCCCCGTTGATAATGTAATGGCCTTTTTTTTCTGAAGGCACGTTGTATAATGGTTCGTATTCTTTCTGAAGAAGCGCTTTTCCTTTAAATTCATTGATGATCGTATATGCACCTTTGATTTCTTGCAGCCTGTCCTTGGCAAGGATATACATTTCTTTTCCTTGTTTTATTTTGACGTATGTCAGTTGTTCATTCACAGCAATAGCCACATTGCCTATCAGCGTCCAGGGAGTTGTCGTCCAGGCGAGAAGATACGTATCAGCTTCTTGTTTCAGTTTAAATTTGGCTGTCGCTGTTTTTTCCGTAACGGTTTTGTA
Source organism: uncultured Methanosarcinales archaeon (assembly GCA_964502785.1). Classification (GTDB taxonomy): domain Archaea; phylum Nanobdellota; class Nanobdellia; order Woesearchaeales; family GW2011-AR9; genus JAGVYE01. Next base: position 15,370 of record CAZCXW010000013.1, read on the forward strand.
ACTGTTATCCATAGAAATTTCAGCATTGGCGAGAGGAGTTTCACAGTGCGGGCAGAACAGCAGAATTTTTTTTCCTTCGTAAATAAAGCCGCGCTGCCATAATGTCTTAAAAATAAACCATACTGTTTCCATATATGTATTATCCATGGTTTTATAGGAATTATCAAATTCCATCCAGATGCCGATCCTGTCAACTGTTTTCTTCCATTCCTTAGCAAAAAAAAGAACTTTCGAGCGGCAGAATTCGTTAAACTTGTCCACGCCCATCGTTTCAATTTCTTTTTTTTCTTTGATGGCTAATTCTTTCTCGGCAATGTTTTCAATAGGAAGCCCATGACAGTCCCATCCCCAACGGCGTTCGGAACGATACCCGCGCATCGTCCAAAAGCGCGGAAAAAGAGCCTTGCAGGTTAATCCTTGGATATGTCCATAATGCGGCAAGCCTGTGGCAAACGGCGGGCCGTCATAAAAAATAAATGTTTTATCTTTCGGCCGTTGTTCTACGGACTTGTTGAACGTGTTATTTTCTTTCCAGAATTGCGTAATTTTCGCTTCGGCTTCTTTACGGGTCATGGTCAATGGAGAGAGCGTTTCTTTTAAAAGGTTTTGGAAGGGATTTGGGTTACCCTCGTCCCTCCCTCTTTATCCTGCTTACAACCCGAAAGCATATCCTTTATTTTTTGCACCCATTCTTTCAAACTCGATTTCTTGAACAAACCAGTCTTGATACTGTTGTTGTACTAACACTTTTTTAGCTGCGGAAATTAAACCCAAAACTGGTTCTGAATCTAACATTGTAAAAAAAGTAAATGGTTCTAAAACTCTCTCTAAATTCTGCTTGCCTTGGCTACTTCTTGTCGCATGTGCCAACATGTTATCGAATCGATTGAAGCGTGCTGAAATTGTTTCTATGTCGTTTTCGTAAAATATTCCTGCTAATTCTCTAGCACATTCATACTTCTCAACTACATCTCTTACTGGTGACTGCCCACTTCCAACGCTCCAATTCCTATCAAGATGCTCCAAAAATAATTGTGTTTTATCCATTTTGTTTTCCTCCGTTTGATATTTCTTATCGTTATAATTTTTGATATGAAGAGCAATCTCTTCATTTTTTTCATCATCAAGAATTCCTCATCGGCTGTTCGGAAGAAATCCTCTAAACGCATCACCGTTCAGGATTCAGCAGAAAATAACCGATGGTTGGCAGAATTTGACAATGAGGGTTGCTTAAGCAGCAATAATGATACTAATAATAGAAATACATACAGTTACATCATTTTTTTTGTTCATTTTTAGTCTGATAATGTTTATTTCTTTTTAAATTTTTTGGATTTTTTTTGAAACTAGACCCTAACTATATTCTCTATAACTCATACGATACTCTCATCTTCCTTTCTGAGGCTGTTCCATTACTTTTTCCACTTGATAGTTTTAAAATTATTTGGCAAAGGCCATTAGCATAACCACTAACATAATCTCGATCAACAATCATTTTATCGTCCTCGATAGCTAAGCGTAGGGGAGAGCAGGGAACACGACATTTATGCAAAAATTCATCCATGGCTAACGATGGATCTGCATTTTGCCCATAACAATTTAATGAAGAAGCTATTTCGTAATGCGGGGGAAGATGTCCGATTGCTCCCGCCAATGCTACAGCCATAGCTATTTCCCGATAACCAAGTTGGTTTTTCATAGCTTTTTCATCAACAAATTGAACATTAAAAAACTAATGACATATTTGAAAGAATAATGACCTTTTTTATTGTTTCAGAAGAATCACGTTTCCCCTTCCTTTCTTGATTTTCTCAATCTTCCCTTGGTGTTCCAATTCGGTTAAAATCAAACTGATCTTTGCTTCTGAAAGATAAAGCATTTCTTTGCGCAGCTCTTTTTGAGAAATCCTTCCTTCGTGCTCCTGAATAATGCGCAGAGTTTTTTCAATGTGCTGAGGTTCTTTTTGCAGCTCTGCTTGATGTTGTTCAACAGTTTTATGCTGCTCTGCCTGGATTCTTTTTCTGAACAAACGAAGCGTTCCATACTTGCGGCGGGCCAGAACGATGCGGATGATAACAATGAGAAAAATTATTCCCAGCAGAATGTAACTAATTACTTTTTTTATATTTATTCCTTCATTAAACGCGCTTTCTTCTTCTGTCAACAATTCTTCTTCCGTTTCCTGCCAGAGCTGTTCCTCATCCTCAAAATCAGGAATGAGAAACAGGTCAACAACAAAAACGCCTTCTTTTACAATGGTTACTTCTTCTGTAATCACAATTTCCTCCTTGCGGGCGGAAAGACGGTATTTCCCGGGAGGCATATCAAAAGAATATGTTCCTTCCTTCGCCAGCAATTTTTGAGGAGGAAGAGTATTTATTTCGATGAGCACGTCTTTTTCTGCGAGAAGATCAGAATTGTACACCGTTCCTTTAATCGTAGCCGCAAGAATAGATGGAAGCAGACAAATCAAAATTATAGTCAAAACCAACGCACTTTTCATATTCTGCACTTTACTATTTAATGAACATTACTTCTTTATATGTATTTTGCTTTATGTTCATTTTGTATTAAAAATCTAAACCTATCATTACGAATTCCAAGACGAAATATTAATAAACAAATTACAAAGACACGAAGAATAAGTTGCGGTGGTAGTACAGTGGTCAGTATGCGGCCTTGCCAATAATCAACGTAAAAAGGCTGTGACCCGGGTTCAAAATCGGTATACCGCATGCGCACGCTGCCTGCGGTTCCAATGACTCTCCCGGCCACCGCATTTATTTTGGCATTATATGCTACAACCTCAGATTATTTAGAAACGATTGTTGATTTTGATCAACCTATACTAGCCGTCGGTCCTGGAGTAAGTCCCAGCGTATACGATGATTGGCTGGGAATTCCGATGGATCGTTGTGTAATCTGGTTACTAGAAAAGTTATTAGCAAGACAGGGAAGCTTAGACATTTTTGATCTTCCAACGGAAAACAGGAAAGGCGGACACCACGATATAGATTATGTAAGGTCATATCTGCATTCTATTGCTCTTCAAAATAAAATAAGAGAAGCGTCTTACCAAGTAGGTGATATCAGTTCTGATGTTCTTCCGCCTCGGCAATATAAAACTATTTGGGACCATGGAACTGTCGCTCTGTGGGATGCTGGCCACGCAGACGAAATTATAGCAAATTTCACACAGGCCATACAACCCGGAGGAAGAATTATTCTTGCCGGCTATGATCCGGATTGGAGCTGTCCAATGCAACATAACAAAAATCTAACGCTTCGAGCTATAGAAATAAAAGAAGATATGTATAAAACCGCATTGACTGCTTCTGATCTTCGATTAAACCAATGGGATTGCCAAGAAGTGTGGCAATTTGAATATCTGTTTCCTCATCGGCAATATCCATATATTGTAGAACTAACAGCCATCTGAGGAGTATATGAAATCATCAATTATCTCTGAAGGATATAAAATATGGCTACCAAAATGGCAATGATGAGAATGAGAATAATCGTTAGAGATGCAGAACGCGCTTTTGAGTTCATAACTTTTGGAAGGAACCTTACATATTAAAATCTTTCTTCTGTAAAAACCACTGCAGTTGTCTCGCTAACGAATAACCACCAGCAACAGCAACGGATAAATACAAGATTGTGAGGAGAAATGGAGTGTATGACGTAATGCTTACAGAAAGAAATAAGCCAATGACAACATACATCCTCATAAATAAAATGGGGGCTTGGAAACGAGAAATTGCGTAGAAAACTAAAGCGCAAGCAAAGAGAAGAGCAGTGGCGTAGGCATAGACATCAGAAAGAAAAAAACCTATTTTGAGAATCGGGAGCACCGTAACCAAACCATCGCTTAAAATGTGATCTAAAAAAGCGCCGAGAAAAGTGGGTTTGGCAGCCCTCGCGACGACTCCATCGATCATATCAAATAATAGATGCAAGACGATGAAGAGCATAAATAAAAAAGTATTGACAAAAAGAAAATAGACGGCTAAGAGTCCGCACAGCAATGAAAGAATGGTAAGAAAATTAGCTGAAAGATGATGCTGTGACAAAAATAAACCCAAGGGTTCAAGTTTTTTACTTTTCCACTCCTGAACTTTGGCGACAAATCTCGTGCTCAACGTCTGCATAGAAATCCTTATAAAGAAAGTATATAAAAATGTTACTATGTGGTGGTTTCTGGTTTAACTTAAAATGACTCTCTACAATCCAGAATTGCAAAAAGCAATCAGTAAAATTAAAGAAATGAAAGCAAAAACTGTCTGCATCCAATTACCAGATGGTATGAAACCGTATGCGCAGGATATTGAAGAAAGAATAACTACAGAAACAGGAGCGCGAGTTCTCATTTGGCTGGGCAGCAATTTTGGAGCGTGCGACATTCCTTTAGGATTGAACAGAATGGGTGTAGATCTTCTCATCAGCTGGGGGCATAATAGATTCAATAAGAAGGTTGGATGGTAAGATGGAAGTATTATTTTTAGACGCCCCTTATACCGGGAAAGTAGAATTATGCAAAGAAACTTTGAAATATTTGAAAGACAAAAAGTATGCAAAAGTAGGGTTATACGCTTCTGTGCAATTTGTTCATAATTTGGACCGAGTTAGGGAACAGCTTCAGGAGCAGAATATAAAAATAATTACTTCGAAACCTGATCGCACGAATGATGTGGGGCAAATTTTAGGCTGCGATAATTATCATGATTCACTGCGTTTAGCTGAGAAGGAAAAGGAAGAAATAGATTGTTATTTGTACGTCGGAGATGGAAAATTCCACCCTCTTGCTTTGGTCTATGCGCAAAAAGATGAAGAAGGAGCAGTGAAAGAGATTGTTTGTAATGATCCTTTGCGGGAAAAAATGTCTCTCCTTGGAATGGGGGATATTAAAGTAATCCTGAGAAAGTACAAAGGATCGCTGATGAGATTTTTAACGGCGAAGAATGTGGGTGTTATTGTAACAATTAAACCAGGCCAAGAACAGTTCAAACCTTCCCTCATATTGGAACAGAAATATCCTCCAAAGAAATTTTATTATTTCATTGATAATGTTGTTTCATTTGACCAATTAGAGAACTTTCCTTTCATTGAAGTGTGGGTGAATACTACCTGCCCGCGCGTAGGCTTTGATGATCAAGAGAAATTTGCCAAAGGAGTTATTAACTTGAATGATGCGTTAATGGCAGAGGAAATTTTAAAGAAAGAAAGTGGGATGAATAAACTGTAAAATGGAAAATCCTTTAACTACGCTTGATAAAATAATATGGAGCGGATTCGACTACGCTTCGATGACCATGAGTAAAGCTTTGGTTTGGACGAAATACGACTGCGCGCAAAGATGCGAATTGGTGTCAAATGGAACATATGCAGGAAGCGGCTTCTATATGTTTATGCAAGGGCTTATGACTAATGATATGACATTTACATCTGTTGGTATTGGGATGATTGGTTTAGGATTTGCCCTTATTCCTTCTTCAACTCAGACGATAAGAGAAAAAGAAAAGAAAGAATTAGCGCTCCTTAAAACAACCGGAGCAGGACAAAAACCAAAGTTTAATCCAGTTCGACCTTTAGCGCTTTTGGCGAGCATTTATTGCACTTACAAAGGGTTTACATTAAGTTCAGAAGACATAAATGAAATTCTGTTAAAGTTGCCGCTTGAACAACAGAGCAATTACGAATCTTTAGCAAGGTTGGGAGTTGTGATGTCAGGGGTTTCTGTTGCCTGTTATGTAAGTAGTTTATATTTTCAAGACACCACGATGTTTCCTCCAAAGAAAGATAAAAATATCCGCGCACGATTCAAGAATTTACTTAAACCAAAACCAGCTCAAATAGGGGAAACAGTTCCGCAGCAGAATTTGGAGGAATTAGTAGAATGACAACCTTCGTTTCGCTGCCGCATATACAGGATAGATGAGGTGTCTTGGGAGTGGATAAACAAAGATCAATCTCAGAACAAGACAATTTAACTCTTCTTGAGTAGTTATTAAAGAAATGTTTATAAACTAGAAGTTCTAAAATTATCTCATGAAGCCCCTCATTACGTTAAAAAATGTGCATAAAATTTACCAGTTGGGAGGAGCGGATGTGCCCGCAGTGAAAGGCTTATCATTAACGATCCGCGAAGGAGATTTTCTCGCCATCATCGGACCGAGCGGTTCCGGAAAAAGCACAGTGATGAATTTAGTGGGGTGTCTCGATGTAACGACCACGGGAGCTATTTATTTAGGGAAGCAAAACACAAAAGAACTTTCGGAAAGCGACCTCGCGCATGTGCGCGGGAAGAAAATAGGTTTTATTTTTCAGACTTTTAATCTCATCTCGAGCTTAACGGCGTTGGAGAATGTTGCCTTGCCGATGCTCTTCCAGCAGATTTCCCGTTATCAGCGGCTGCGCAAAGCACGGCAATTATTAGAGATGGTCGGATTGGGGAACAGAATGGCTCATCATCCCAATCAACTTTCAGGAGGGCAGCGCCAGAGAGTAGCGATTGCCAGGGCGCTTGTCAACGACCCGGAGATAATTTTGGCTGATGAGCCGACGGGAAATTTAGACACGGAAACAGGAAAAGAAATTATAAACATCTTGCAAAATTTACATAAACAGGGCAAGACAATCATATTAGTTACGCATAATCCAGAATTGACAAAAATCGCCACAAAGATAATCCAGATCAGAGATGGGATGATCGCGGGAGGATAAATATGGATACAAAAATTATTTTATTATTGCTGCTATTGCTGCCTATTGTTCAGGGGCAAATTGCCATAGATTCTTTTGAAACGTCACCACCGTTTGTAGCTCCCGGCGAAGAAATGGATCTGACGCTTGAAATCGAGAACGTCGGAAGCAAAACCGTCAACAATGTTTTAGTGGCTTTAGACTTAACGCAATTGCCGCTGGCGACGATAGGCTCTTCAACGGAGAAGATTATTGACCGTATCCGCCGCGATGACAGCGAATTAGTAGTGTTCCGTATTCGCGCCTTGCCCACGGCAGTACCGAACATATACAAAATACCTGTAACTATTGCTTATGAAGGAATAAGTAAAACTTCTCTCTTAAGCGTGGAAGTTTCGGCCCGTCCTCAAATGGACATAATCATGGAATCTCCTGCGCCCATAAAAATCGGCGATCGCAGCGAGATTAATTTTAAATTTGTGAATAAAGGATTAATTCCAATCCATTTTTTAACGGTTACATTGCAGGAAAGCGAGGGTTATGAGCTTGTTAACTCCAAGTCAGCATACATTGGGGAAGTTGACGTCGGTGATTTCGAAACGGAAGAATTTACACTAATTTCAAAAGTTAAAAATCCATCCATTACCGTGAATTTATTTTATCGCGACACGAATAATAAAGATTACAATGCAACAAAAGTTCTGCCGCTTAAAGTGTATACTCCAGAAGAAGCCCAGCAGTTGGGTTTGATTGAGAATAAAAATACAAGCCTAATCATAGCAGGTATGGTCATTCTGGCCTTGCTTCTCTTTTTTATCTATAGAAAAATAAGGAAAAAAAGAAAAAATGAGCAGCACTGATTATTTTATTTTAGCTTTTAACAGCTTACGCCATCGCCAGCTTCGCTCATGGCTGACAGTCGTCGGCATTATTATCGGCGTGGCGGCAATCATATCTTTGATAACTGTTTCCCGCAGCCTGGAAAATACGATCCAAGAGCAATTTGAACAGTTTGGCGCAAACCGGATCATCATTTCCGGAAAGGGATTCCAAGGCCCAGGAACAATGTCCCATGGACTGACGACAAAAGATGTGGAAACCATTGAAAGGATTTCTGGATTTGAGTATGTTCTGCCGGGATTATTCCGCAATGCGGAAGTGAAATATCGCGACGAAACAGGATTTACATTAATCGGAGGGATACCTGCGGAACATTTTGAACAATTTTATGCAGATACCGGGGTGGATATCAAAGAGGGAAGAGCGGTTCAAGAGCATGAAAAATATGCTGCGGTTATCGGTTCAAGAGCGGCAAAAGAAATGTTTTCACGAGAGCTCTCCATCGGCAATAAAATAGCCGTCAATGGCAAAGAATTTCGTATCGTCGGGATTGTAGAAGAAATCGGCAATGCGCAGGATGATAATCAAATTACCATTTCGATGGATGCTGCGCGTGAAATTTTCCAGGAGCCAGAGCGTGTCGATACAATCATTGCTCAGGTTAAATCAATTTCAGAGATTCCATCCCTGCAAAGCAGAATTGAGCGCCAGCTGGAGCGCAGGCGCGGGAATACGAATTTTCAAGTCCTGACGGCATCTCAAATATTGGAACAAATTAATCAAGTGTTAGGGGTAATGCAGATTGTTTTGGTGGGAATAGCGGCGATCTCTTTAGTGGTAGGTGCGATAGGGATCATGAACTCCATGTACACGAGCGTGCTGGAGAGGACAAAAGACATCGGCATTATGAAAGCGATCGGTGCGAAAAACAAGGCTATTTTACATATTTTTTTGATCGAATCAGGCCTCATTGGTCTAGGGGGAGGATTGATTGGCGTCATTTTAGGGACGGGAATAGCATTGATGATCGGCTCGTTTTCTAAACAGGCTGGATTTTTACTGCTGATTAAAATCGAGCCCATGGTATTACTTTTTGGATTGCTGTTTGCTTTCATCGTAGGAATTCTTTCAGGAATTCTGCCTGCATATCAAGCTTCCCGTTTGAAACCAGTAGATGCGTTGAGATATGAGTGAGTTATCGTTGCTGATCAACACTTGAGCCGAATTCAGCAACCAGCATGCCGCTCACTTATCCGTCGAGGAAAGGGAAAAGTTTAAATACTTCCAATATTTCTTTTCATCATAAAAAAATAAAAGAGGAGGGATGAACAGATGGCTGAAGTTGTAGCGCAATGTGGTGTTAAAAAAGCGGCAGGGTATCTTTATTTTCTCGATAAGCATGGGAATGTCTCTCGTGCTAAAATGAGCCGCGCAGGTCGAGCAAAAGGAAAAACAAAGACTGAAGTGGTTGCGAAAGTAGGTGTCAAGAAACAGTCAGGCTACCTTTACTTTATTGATAAAAAAGGAAATGTAGCTCGAGCGAAAATGGCTCGCGGCAGAAAAGGCGGCAAGAAGAAGAAAAGATAAACTTTCTTTCGCTTTTTCTTTTATTTAAGATTTAATTTACCTAACGTTTTTTATGTAAGAACATTTATGCATTGTTTTATGGAAGAGGGGAAATTAACAGCTCTTTGCAAAAAACAGGGCTATGGAGAAGAGTTTTTTCTCCGCCTGCGGGAAGCGCTCTCTTTTGCACAAAAAACGTTATCAGATAAAAAGCGCCTAGCTGGTGATTCTTACTATGAGCATAATCTACGAGTAGCGATGATCCTTGCAGAAAATAATGTTGATCCTGACATTATTATTGCGGGAATCCTTAATAATACTCTTTCTTACGTTTCGCAGGATGAAATAAAAAAGCGCTTTGGAGAAATGATGCTCTTTTTTCTGTTAGTAATAAAATCAATCCAATATCTCAAAGAAAAATCTTCTGAAGCGGAGGCGATTAAAAAAATCCTGCTCACCTCTTTAAAGGATATCCGTGTCTTATTTATCAAACTGGCGATAAAATTAGATAATTTACAGACGATTCGTTTTCTTCCAGCAGAGGCTCAGCAAAAGATAACAGGGGAAGTTCTTGAGATTTATGCCCCTTTGGCGTATCGCTTAGGGATGGAAA
>CAZCXW010000014.1:0-24565 GCA_964502785.1 uncultured Methanosarcinales archaeon
AAACAGTAGATCAATGGAGCGACGAACCGGTAAGCAACATGCAGCATTATATTACGGCCGATCCGCGGGTAGATAGAGACCAAGTAGAAATCTATGCTCCTTTTGATGGTTATGTTTTGAGTGACGCCCCGCATACACTAGCAGATGGAATAACGATGATCCCCAAATCAGGAGTTCCTTGGTGGCCATTTAATCAGTGGCGCATCAATTTTCCGCACACGCATGTCTTGCCAGAATTTCAAAATTCGCCGATAAACGCAGTGAAGTCTGGTGATGTGGTTGGTTATATTAACAGCAAGGATCGTTATGGGGGGGTTGGCAAAGGCACACAAGTAAGGGTTGGCGTTCTCGCCGTTCCCCCCATGTTCAAGAATGGGAATGGCGAACCATTCAAGAAACTGGATTCAGTTTTTCATCATATGACAGATGAGGTGTTCGCAGAATATAAAGCAGTTATACCAGGACTGCAAAGTCGTGAGGATCTGATAATCTCAAAAGAATATCGTTTTACGCATCCTTGTGAATTTAGAAGGGGTGGTTCTCACTTTTTAGATAACCCGCCTCACTTTGAAATGAGCCGCATGAGCATTGAAAATATACCTCTTGAGGATCAGGATGTCTACATTGGTATTGGAATAAATGATATTGAAGGAAAGAGAAAGAAAGGGAGATGTGATGATCCAGAAGACCTGAAGAACGATCCAGAATGTTCACAAGGTTGAATAAACCCTAAAAAATGATATTGGAGATAGATGTTGCCACATGGAAGCCGTGCATCGAGAAACATCCCGTCCGGTTCTTATGGGTGCCGACGGGGTCTTTACTTAGCATTTTGATATGGAAGTCAGCGTCGTGATAAAAAAATGACAAGGACATTTATCGGAAAACTGGATCTTTCCATACAGGAAAAGTTCACCTATAAGAATGCGGAGAGATTAATTGAGGAAAACAAAATATGAAGAAAACAATGTTTAAAATTTCGGTCTTTATCTTATTTTTGTTTATTTTAAGTTGTGTTCAAGAGCGGCCACCACAAGTATTGCCTTCAGAAAAGGAAATTTCAGAACCTTTGGAAATTAAAGAACCATTAGAAACTGCTCCTCAGATTAATTCAGAAAGCCAGATTCCTTCTTCTCCCAAAAAACAGTACGAGTCCCCCATTTTTACTACATTAGACGGATGTGAAGAAAAACAAGTAACTTTTACAGCGCTTCCTTTGCCATTCGATAAAATAACCGTTATAGAACCACAAGGAGAGCTCACAGGTTATGTTTCCGGTCATATTACTCCCGGAGATCACGTTGGGTTTCAATATGATTCTAAAAGTTCGACAATCCCGGTTTATGCTCTAGCAGATGGTTATCTAGTGAGGGTAGAACGTAATCCTGGATATTTTGGCATTGGAACAAAAAATTATCATTTATATTTCGAATATTCCTGTACGTTGTTTGGTTCTTATGTTCATGTTACGGAAATTGCCCCTGAATTACTCAATGCAGATGCAGATTTCAAAGCGTTAGATAGTCTTACAGAAGAGAATATTCCGCAAAACAGACGTTACCTTTATCCCAGAATCCCCATCAAAGCCGGACAGTTCCTTGGAAAAACAGAAAAATGGGGCCTCTTAGGAATGCTAACTGCAGATACATCAGTAACTCTCACAGGTTTTATTACACCAAAAATCTATGATGGAGAACCTTGGAAGACACATGCTGTTCCTGTTTTTCATTATTTTACTGAAGATTTGAAAGAGCAACTCAGAACGAAAAATCCGCGAACTTTGGAGCCATTTTGGGGTAAAATAGATTTTGACCAGCCTGGAAAAATCGTTGGCAACTGGTTTTTAGAAGGACAGGATTACTCAGGAACTAAAAAACAACAATACTGCGGGGATTACATTTGCCCGTACTGGAATGGTCATCTTTCTTTTGTATACGATTTTATTGATCCAACACAAGCCAGAGTAAGTATCGGCTTTAATGCTTTACAAGATCAGGGTCCATATGGAATTGCCGGCAATGCTCCAGATCCAAAAACAATTGCGCCAGAGAACGGCTTCGTAAAATATGAGTTGGTTAAATTAAACGATATAACTTCCAAACGCGGCTACAAAACTGAAGGCAAAGCATTAATTACAGAAAATAGCAATGAAATCTTAGGTACTTTACTCTTGCAAATGACAGACATAAATCATTTAACGATGGAGGCTTTTCCAGGAAAGAAAGCTTCTCAAGTTTCAGGATTCAGCGGAAAGGAAAGAAAATATTATAGGTAAGAACTATGGGCATTAAAGTATCATTCCTAAAAAAAAATAAATTCTTCATTATTCTTTTCCTATTTATCATCCTAAATGGATGCGCATCAAAAATTACAGAACAGAACTTAATAATAGAAGAGAATAACCTTGTCAAAGAAGATCGTCAAGTCACGCCTGGATTCAAAAATTTAGGGGAACTCAAAAATCTTCCTGGCCCAGGTTATGCTGAGATAGTAGCAGCTTCTGATGGGATAGCAGCTTGGCTGTCCAGAGACAAAATTATTCAAGTCGTCGATATCGGAAATCCTCAATCCCCTAAAATAATAAAAACGCTGAACACCCCGGGATTTACTGAAAGTATTGTATGCGACGACCATTACTGCTATGTAACGGATAACAAAGAATTTCAAATTCGAAAATCATACGATACTGAACCCAGCGCAACCTACCAGCTGGATGGTTTTTGGCCTGAAGCATTTACCGTACATGAAAATTATGCTTATATTGTTTCCGGAAATGAAATGATGATTCTTGATGTAAGTGATACTGGGAAAATAAAGAAAATTTCACAACTCACACTAACAGGAATGGCGCCATCTGATATTATTGTTCATGAAGGTTATGCTTACATTGTACAAACTTTAGGTGGGTTAAATATAATTGATATAAGAAAACCAGAGGAACCAAAAAGTGTTTATGTAATGCCCTTTGAATCACATACCGTTGGTTTTAAAATTGAAGGAAATAATGCTTATTTGGGAAGGATCACTTCGTTAAAACAAGGTAAAGAGTACAAATTCCAATCTCTCTTTGAAATTATTGATATTGCAAATCCAGAAGTTCCAATTGTTGTTGGCTCGGTTATTGTTCCTACCAACATCAAAGGCTTGGATATCGATGGAAACAATGCTAACTTAATTGGCGGCACGTATCCCTATCGATTTGTTACCGTTGATATTAGTTCTCTAAAGAACCCAGTACTCAGATCGAGTCGTGATGAATTTCCTGGAGAAGCAGATTTCCAAGATATTCTGGTAGATAACGGCCGGGTCTATATTGCTGATGGGATGGGGGGATTGCAGTTTTTTGAGATCTCCGAACCTCAACAAGCAAAAAAATTAAATCTTCAAGGTAGGGCATTTAGGTTAAAAAAAGCAGGAAATCTGCTGTATATAAGTGTTGAACAAAAATATTTTAATGTGGCGGATGTTCATAACTATGATAATCCTCAATTAACTTATACAGAAACGTTTACTGCAAGTTACCCTTATACTAGTGTCGTCCTGCAGAATCGCAGTGCTTATGTAAAAACAAATGAATTTAAAATATATAATCTGTCAGATCCTTCTCATCCAATAAAAGTAAATAAAAAAGCTATCGAAGTGGATAGTATTCGAGTTCAAAATTATTATCTGTATTCTACAGTAGGTGAAATAGGACTTCTTGTTTTTGACATTTCAAACCCATTAAATCCTGTTTTAGTTTCCGTTACTCCTTTTATTAAAGGCATCCCTCGGGATTTGAGCGTTGATGGAAAATGGGCTGTCGGGGTAAGCAACATTCCTTATTCTATAAGTGCTTTCGACATTTCAGAACCAAGAAAACCTGTTGCCAAAGAGTCTTATCTTTATGAACAATATCCCGATCGTGTTGCAGTGAAAAATGGGCGGATTTATGTTGCGCGGGGGAGGGATGGCCTTGATCTCATCAAAATAACAGATGATGGTTCATTAAACTTCATAAAAAATATAAAAAAAGAGGGGTACACCCGCCATGTTGCAGTTAATGAAGATAAATTAATTGTCGTTAGAGAAGGTATTGATATTTATGATATACGTGATCCTGCTCATGAAATTTTTATCGAACACTGGAATACAGCAGGAGAAGCAAATCATGCTGCTATAGATGAAAATTATCTCTACATTGCGGATGGTTATGCTGGATTAAGCATTTTACCAATAAAATTCTCTTAAGAAATTCTGTAAGACAGAGATGATAAGCGTAGATATAATTATAAATTCTTCAATATTTATGAATTAAATGAAAAAATGGATTTACGTCTTATTTATTCTTAGTATCATTTTTCTCTTGAGTTGTACGCTAGTTGAAACGGAGAAAATAGTTCCGCAATCGAATGCACCTGAAAAAATTATCTCGGAACCCCTCTTGAAAAATGACGCAAAGGCAGGACTAGGCGATCTCTGCTCTGGTGAAGAGCAATGTCGGGAATTCTGCTCAAAAAACCGTGGACGATGTGAAAGTTACTGTCGTGGCAAAGAAATAGAACTGTGTAGGATTATTTTTCCGCCGGATTCTAATACTAATGATATCGGTCCTCAAATTAATAATGGTTGCTCTGGAAAAGGAATTATAACTTTTACAACTCCTCCTATGCGTTTGGAAGATATAGGTTACATCGAGCCGATGGGTTTAATGATTGGAGGTCATGTCACGCCTATTGACCATGGATATTATACGGCAAAAACATGGGTGCCAGGAACTCCTCGAGAAGCTTCAAAGTTTGTTGACATCTTTGCTCCAGCTGCCGGAATCGTAACTTCAGTTGAAGCCATGCCCGCAGAATACGCATCCAGCAGTATTGGGGATTACCGTCTGATCATTTATCATACCTGTACTTTTTACACAATCTATATTCATGTAAATCAACTTACGCCGAAATTGCAATCCATTGTTGGCACAGGCAGACCCGTTTCTGTAGAATCTGGAGAGGTTATAGGGAAAGCCCCAGGATTCGACTTTTCTGTGCATAACGATGAAATTACACTATCAGGGTTTATTGAACCTGAAAGTTATTTTGCCGAGCCATGGAAACTCCATAATGTGGACATGTTTGACTATTTTGCTGAACCTCTACGAACCCAGCTACTCGAAAGAAATGTCCGTCAAAAAGAGCCACGCGGTGGAAAAATTGATTACGATGTTGATGGGAAACTCGTGGGGAATTGGTTTGAAGAAAACACCAATGGCTATTTTGGCAAGAAAGAATACAACAGAATGTCCGGTTACTGGAGCACTCATTTAGCCTTCGCTTACGATGGTTTAGACCCTTCGTTAATCATTATTTCTATTGGTGATTATGCTGGAGAAGCACAACAGTTTGCGGTCAAAGGCAATACGCCCGATCCTAAAGATATTAGTCTGGAAAATGGTCCAGTGAAATATGAACTGGTTCCATTCGGCTACAAAACTGAATCTGGCGAGGAATGGGAAAGATGGAATTTTGCCAAAGTTACAAAAGCATACGGACTTGATGAACAAGTAAGTGGTGTTGCTCTGGTGCAAATGATAGAACAGAGGAAGATTAAATTTGAAGCATATCCTGGGAAAATACATTCTGAAGTAAAAAGCTTTACCGAAAAAGCGAAAATTTATGAACGGTAAATTTATTCTTTAAGTTAACACTGGAGTCCATAGAATCTGCTTTTTCCACCACTAGTCTGTTTTCTTTGACAAACATCCATACTTTTATAAATTTCCTAAATACTTCACCATTTAATGCCTCCTCAACCCCAGCTTTCGGAAGAACAGCGGAAACAGTTAGAAGAAAAGATAAAGAATATGTCTCCTGAAGAACTTGCTGCTTTCCAAAAACAACAATGCATCTTCTGTCAAATTATCTCTGGTAAGATTCCTTCCAAGAAAGTCTTTGAGGATGAAAAAACAATTGCTATTCTTGATATTAATCCCGCGCGAAAAGGTCATCTTCTTCTTTTTCCAAAAGAACACTACGCAATCATGCCGCAAATACCTGATAAAGAGATTGCCCATATCTTTCAAGTTTCTAAGAAATTATCTCAAGTTTTACTTCGCAGTTTAAAAGTAAATGGCACAACCATTTTCGTAGCTAACGGTTTAGCGGCAGGCCAGCGTTCACAGCATTTTATGCTCCATATTATCCCTCGTAAGGAAGGAGATATGATCCTGGATGATGAAGAGAAAGTAATAGATAGGAAGATCCAACAAAAAATAATGGAAGTAATTGGCCCTAAAGTAAATGAACTTTTGGGGGTTAAAAAGGAGTTTCCGCATGACGAAGCCGCAGAAGAAAAATCATCGGCACAATTACAGGAAGAGACAGAACCTGAAAAAGGTCCAGAGGAAGAACAGAAAATTGCACTTGAAGATGTTCCCGCGAAAATTATTACTGCGGTTAAAAAGAAAGTCAAAGGCATAGAAATTTTGGAAATAGAAATTGAAAAAAAAGAAGGAAAAAAAATATACGAGTTCGAAGGCAAAGTTGGCGAAAAAGAGTATGAAATTGAAGTTGAAGTGGATGAGAAAGGAAACATTCTAGATATTGGTGTGGAAGAGGAAACAAATGACGAAAAAGATGAAAACGAAGGAGATAATAGTAAAGACCAAAATCAAGACAAAGAGAGGGTTAGCCTTGATGACATCGCTAACTTATTCAAATGAACTGCGAATACTGTGAAATGAAAGGACGAGAACAAGAGTTAATTTACAAAGATGAAGAAATCATCGTCGCCGTGAAAGATAAAGTATTAACGCCTGGGCAGATTACTGTATTTCCGCAGGAACATTTTACCATCCTCGAACAAGTGCCGGAGCCGATTCTGGCCAAGTGCGCAGCTGTCGCAAATAAAGTGAGCATTGCGGCATTTGAAACTCTGGGATCCCAGGGAACAAATATTATTGTTCGGAATGGCCTAGGCGCTGGACAAAATGTGCCTCATTTCGGCATTGAAATCATTCCCCGCAAGGAAAATGACAACCTCAATCTTCAATGGAAGCCGGTTCAGCTGCCGGAAGACGAGATGGAAACAGCCTTTGCCGCTATTCACGACAGTTTCAAAAATATAGAGCAAGAGAAAACTGAAAAAAAAGAGGAGAAGAAAGAAAAAGATAAACCAACCGAACTTTCTAAAGAGCATAAAAAAGAAGATAATTATATGTTAAAAGTGCTGAAGAGGAAACCGTAGATTTATCCAAAAACCTTATTAATTATGATTTCTTTCTCATATCATGCCTAAAATTACTATACAAGATAAAAAAATTCAAGAAATATCTGGAAAGGTCGTACCTATATTAAAGAAGAATGGAGTAGTTAAAGCTGGCATCTTTGGCTCGTACGCTCGAGGAGAGGCAAAGAAGAAAAGTGATATTGATATTTTGATTAAGATCAGAAGAAAAAAGTTTAGTTTGCTTGATTTGGCTCATCTAAAAGTAGAACTTGAAGAAGAACTACACAAAGAGGTTGACTTAGTTGAATATGGTACTATGAAGTCCCGTATGAAACAATCAATCTTATCGGAAGAAATTAAAATACTATGAAAAGAGATATACTATTATTCTTAAAAGATATTTTGGAGTACATAGAGCTGATTGAAGAATTCACTAAAAACAAAACTAAAAACGATTTGATGAGCGACTTGATGTTAAAATTAGCTTTAGAACGATGTTTTGGCGTTATCGGCGAAGCTGCTAAAAACATCCCACTGGAAATGAGGACTAAGTATCAAAATGTACCCTGGAAAGATATTGCTGGTATGCGTGATATTTTGTCGCACGCTTATTTTAGTATAGACATAAAGAGACTCTGGGATGCTGTCGCATTTGATGTTCCAAAATTAAAACATCAAATCCAACAAATTCTGAAAGAACTCGAGAAGTAGATTTCCGTTATTCTCACTGGGGGGGGGGTAATAAAATATTATAAATGATCTTAGAATCATACTGCAATATTAATTAAAAAAAGAAGGTGAAGATAATGGAAAAATCAAACGAATGTAAAAGCAGCGTCATGCCCTACATTGCCATTGTGGCGATTGTCGCGGTTGTGGCAGTTGTTATTTTAGTTATGAATGGAGGAAGTTCAAGTGTTTCTGAAGCAGGTTCTGATGAGAGTGCATTAGCTGGGCAGGCCATCAATCCGGTACCTCCTATCCAGCATATCTATCTGCCTTACCAACAATTAGCGAATTCCTTAGCAAGTTCTCCTGATTGGGACAGTACAATGTCGGGAGCTCGAGTCTGCAGTAAACTTGGTTATAGCGGGTGTGTTACTGCTTTTGTTCAAGGCAACGCATCGTATTACGTGAGCAATAATGGAGCTTGCACTGGTCTTCAACTTAACATGTTTAATTATTCCTCTCGGGATTGTGCCACTCCAGCAGTTTCGGGATATAATTCTTTTCCACCGCGATGTATAACTATTCCTGGGAATGTAGGAAATCGTTATAACGAACCATACGTAGGAGATGTTATGCATTCTTCTAGATTAAAAGATGTAATTTGCATACGTTAATTCTCTCTTTCTTTTTTTTACTTATTATTTCCCAACCACAATAACAACCCCGCAATCTTTTTATAGACACTTGCATCCGAAAGAGCTATGAAGATTACATTCTACCCTTACGACTTTGATTACAAATTAAAAAATAATAAAGTATTAGTCTATCTGTATAGCAAGCTTCCTGACGGGAAAAGAATCTGTGTCGTACAGCAGCATGAACCTTACTTCTTTGCCGATGTGCCTAGTAATAAAGAAGAAATTCTTCATCGTTTGCAAAACTTAACAGTTGACTCTCAACCACAGCCAGCAAAGGTTATCTCCTTCGTAGCAGTCGAAAAAGAACTCATCGGAAAGAAACGTCAATTTCTTAAAATTGTTGCCAACTATCCCAAAGCTGTTCCATTGTTGGCAAGAGAAATAAAATCATGGGGTGTAGAATGTTATGAAAAAGACATTCTGTTCATCCACCGCTATCTTCGTGATAAAGCACTTATTCCCATGTGCGAGATGGAAGCAGATGGCCAATATATTGCAGATTCAGAATTAGTTGTGCCGAGATTCTTGGCAACAGCAATACAACAGAAATCTTTCAATACAGTTCCCTGGAAAATTCTCGCCGTTGATATTGAAACGTACTCGCTCCATAAAGAAATTGATTTTAAGCGTAATCCTATTCTTATGCTTGCCCTCTATGGTCATAACGAACAAGGCGAAGAATGGAAAAAAGTTATCACTTGGAAAAAGTTTTTGACAGCAGAAAATTATATTGCATTTGTGGATGACGAAAAGAAAATGCTTGAAACATTCGTTGCCATCGTTAAAGATTATTCTCCAGAAATTATCACAGGGTATTTTTCAGATGGTTTTGATTTTCCTTATATTAAAGCGCGGGCTGAGCTTCATAAAGTGCCGCTTAATTTAGGCCTCGACCATTCCGAGCTTATCGCCGGCACCAATTCAGATTTTCGCGAGGGGGAGACAAAAATAAAAGGGATTCTTCATCTTGATGTGCTTAAATTTGTTAAGAATATCTTTGGCAAGAATCTCAAGACTGAAAGTTACTCTCTGGATAATGTCGCTTTTGAATTATTAGGCCATCAAAAGCATGAAGTTGATTTAAATTATCTCTCCACGGCATGGGATTACCACCCAGAAGAATTAGAAAAATTCTGCGCTTATAATGTACATGACGCGCGTCTCACCTACAAACTCTGTGAAAAATTGCTTTTTGACATGATCGAGTTTAGCAAAATTGTCGGTTTGCCGGTCTTTGATGTCATCCGGATGCGTTTTTCCCGTCTTGTAGAAAGCTATATTATGAAACGCGCCATGGAATATAATGTTATTGCCCCTAACAAGCCGGCCGATGAGGAAGTTAATCAGCGTCTTGAGGAATCAATCGAGGGAGGATTTGTCTATCAGCCTGTTCCAGGGTTGTATAAAGATCTTGTCGTTTTTGATTTTCGGTCTCTGTATCCCACGATTATTGTTTCCCATAATATCGGGCCGGAAGGTTTTCATCGTGAACCCTGCGCAAAGAAAGAGTTTATTCCTGAAAAAGAAGATTATTGGTTTTGTCAAGATCAACGTTATTTTCTTCCTTTAGTTTTAGAAGATCTAATTAAGAGGCGCGCTGAAATTAAAAAAGAAATAAAGAAACTCTCTTCAGAACCAGAAAAGAAATTCCTTGAGGCCCGTTCATATGCTTTGAAAATTCTAGCTAATTCTTTTTATGGCTATCTTGGTTTCTTTGGCGCCCGGTGGTACTCTTTAGAGTGCGCCGCTTCAACTACGGCTTTTGCACGCTACTATATTAAAAGGACTATTAACCAAGGCGAAGAGAAAGGTTTTAAAATGATTTATGGCGACACTGATTCCTGTTTTTTTCAGCTTGATAACAAAACTGTAGATGAAGCATTGAATTTTATGAAAGATATCAATAAAGATCTTCCTGGTCAAATGGAATTGGAGTTTGAAGGCTATTTTCCCAGCGGAATTTTTGTCCCGATGAAAGGCAGCGAAAAAGGAGCAAAGAAAAAGTATGCTTTACGCCGCGAAAATGGAACCCTGAAAGTAACTGGTTTTGAAGCAGTGCGAAGAAACTGGTCGCCTTTAGCAAAAGAAGTCCAACAGGAAGTCCTGCATCTCATCTTGGAGGAGAAGAAAGAAGAAGCAATAAAATATGTGCGCACGATTGTTAAAGACTTAAAATTGGGACAGATTCTTCTCAAGAAACTCATCTTAAAAACACAAATCACCCGTGAATTATCAGACTACGATGCGATTAGTCCTCATGTTTTGATTGCTATGCAGAAAGTGCAAAAAGGCGAGCGTGTTGCGCCAGGAACGGTGATTGAATACATCATCGTCAAAGGCTCAGGCCTCGTAAGAGAGAGAGCCAAAGTTCCCGCCGAAGTTAAGGAAGGCGAATATGATGCTCAATATTATATCTATCATCAGCTCATCCCTGCCGTTTCTTCCATTTTCACGGTTTTAGGAAAAAGCGAAGATGAAATTTTTGAAGACACAAAACAAGTTGGGCTGGGTAAGTTCTTTTAGATTAAGAAAATTCTGTAAAAGTCTCTTAAGAAATGCTCACTTCTTTCCAGACCGTCGAAATGGCTCCTTTCAATGGACCGGTCACTAACCCCGTTAAGAAATTTTCCTTTGTTTCAAAACCTCTCTCCGCCACCACTTTTCCATCAATCTTTAATTGCTGCTTTCCTCCTTTCTGAAAAGAATACACAACTTGATGCACTGCCCCGTCAAACAACTGCACGCTCTCTGCAATCATTATTGGCGTGCCGGCGACAAGTCTTTGCTCAGCGGGGTTGTAGCTAATGGCTATCCCTCTCACCTTTGAAGAACGAAAAAGCAGGATTGAAGTTCCCTCTGGAATGCGTACTCCTTGCCGTTGAATAATACCGCTGAAGATTCCTTCCTTGCTCGATGGAAAATCTGGCGCATTTGTCGTTTTTACGAAATAACTCTCTTCCGTAATAATCGTGCCCTCCTCAATCTTTTCCTCGTTTAAGAATGACAATCCTACTAGAATAATAATCGATGCAGCCAGAAAAATGCCGATTTCCAGCGAAGATCCAGATTCCCTCTCTTTCATTCTCTGAGAGATGTATGCAGAATATTTAAATCTTATTAGGATTAGCTCTGTAGAAAAAGTGGTAGCATCCTTATATGAGCGATACATAAGCGGCATGCCGCACATAGAGCGCAGACAGATGGGCGAGTCCGATGCTCCACGAACAAAGTGAGAACTTTTCAATAACGCCTAGGGATTAGAGCTTCTATTTTTGTAATTTGACAAATCCACCAGCACTATTTCTGTCTCCCTAATCTGTTTATCTACAGACTAAAAAAGAGTGAATTTCTCATGACCTCAAAATGGTCTCAAAGTTTCCGAAATCTGTTCCGAGAGAACGCAAATAATTTAAAGTCTAAGTCTTTTTAACTGATTGATGAATAATAAAATAATGTTTCTAGGTATTTTATTAACTTCTTTTTTACTTTTCTCTTGCGCTACTCCTGAAGAACCTGCTGCTGAAGCTATTGCGGTACAGGAGATCCAGGTTGATAATCCTGTAGAAAAAGTATCAGACGATTCAGATGCTCAACCAGTTCCACAAGATGATAATATTAATTCCATCTTCATCAACGACAAAAAACTTTCTGCAGAACAAGTTCAAGGACTCACGACCATTTACGGCGCTCCGCCTCTTCCAGGCCACTATTGGTATGATCCTTTAAGCGGCTCATATGGGATTTGGCAAGGTCCAAGTTTAGGCCTAATCTTGCCAGGACATGATTTTGGAAATGTTCCTAAAGATGCTTCTGCTGGAAATACGGGCATTTTCATTAATGGACGGGAACTTCCGGAAGCCGATGTTCAATTCTTAGAATGGGTTTTTGCTGTTGAAATTCAACCCAATTATTATTGGCAGGATGCTCTTGGCAACATGGGTTACGAAGGCGATTCCACGATAATTACTAATCTTTACACTGCGTACCAACAACGTTCCAGCGCCGGCCGCTTCTCTGGTTCTGGAGACAACTATTGGGCGGGAAACTTTGGTTCGTATGGAAATGAACAAAATGGATTTGGCTATGTTATGGTTGATGGGGCAAGTGTGACGTATGGAGGATAGCCGTTTCATCCTCTTTACTGGTGATAGAGCCGGTTCTGAATTAGCCGTTGAGCAAGGAAATTATGCCCTCCAAATTTTCCATGGTCAGACGAGGCTTTTCATTCCATCCAAGTCTCAAAGACTAGTATCTACCTTGCCGCTCGACAATTTTTTCCTTCTCCTATTTTGTTGGAGTATGTAAGAAGCCCCTCTTTCTTCTGGAGAGAAAATGGTTTTTACGAATTTGAGCTTCCAAGCTTCCATGATCTAAAAGAAAGTTATCAACGCCATTCGACAGCAGAAGTCCAAGAAGTTCTCGAATCTCTTGTGAAAAGAATAATTGAAGAAATAAAAAAACCCGCTACATTTAAATAAAACCACTTTCTCCATATCACCATGAACGTCGGTGGTCAAGCGGTTATTGAAGGAGTGATGATGCGCAATAAAGAACGCTTCGCCGTAGCCGTTCGTTTGCCTGCAGGAAAAATAAAAGTTCTGAAAGATAAAAGTTCTTTCTTTCCAAAATGGTTTAATATCTTCTTTGTGCGAGGCGCTGTAGGTTTAGGCTATACATTATACGATGGTGTTCGCGCTCTAATTTGGAGCAGCAACCAGCAGCTTGGAAAAGAAGAAAAGCTTTCAAAGAAAGAAATATTTACGACGATTGGTCTTTCCTTTTTATTTTCCATTCTTATATTTATCATCGTCCCTTTTTTCTCTGCGCGATTGATTCATTCAGAAGGCTTTTGGTTTAATGCTTTAGACGGATTTTTTCGTGTCATTCTATTCTTAGGTTATTTAATCGCCATTTCAAAATTCAATGATGTTAAGACACTTTTCCAATATCATGGCGCGGAGCACAAGACCATTTATTGTTACGAAGCAAAGGAAAAATTAACAGTACAGAATGTAAAAAAGTACCCCCGCTTCCATCCCCGCTGCGGCACATCTTTTATTTTCATCGTTTTAGTTCTCTCTATTTTTATTTTCAGTCTTATTCAGGGGCCGCTGGTGACAAAGCTCCTGGGGAGAATCCTGCTCCTCCCGGTTATTGCTGGTATCGGCTATGAACTCATTAAACTCAGTGATAAATTCAGTAAAAATATTGTCGTAAGAATACTTATCGCTCCTGGCCTTTGGCTGCAACGAATTACCACTAACGAGCCAACCGATAAGCAACTGCAGGTAGGGATCCAAGCGTTGAAGGCGGTTGTAGGGTAATCCTACAAAAATCTTATTAAGTATAATTTCTTTCTGATCATAATGACCTCAAAAATTGACAGGGATAGACTTAGTTCTGAGTTAAAGAAACTTCGTCCTAAAATAGTTCAAATTCTGAAACAAGAAGGAATTAAGAAAGCGGGAATTTTTGGTAGTTTTGCCCGTGGAGAACAAAAGAGAAAAAGCGACATAGATATTTTGATAGAGCCAACAAAGGGTATGGGATTCAGTTTTTTTGGCTTACAGTTAAAGTTAGAGAAAAAATTAGGTAAAAAAGTAGATTTGGTTAGCTATAATGGACTAAGCCCTTATCTTAAAGAAAGGATATTAAAACAAGAGATAAGAATATTATGAAAGATGATTTTGTTTTTCTTAAACACATTTTAGACAGCATTGAAGCGATAGAAAAGTTTTCTCCACAAATGGATAAATGGATTAAGCCCTTATCTTAAAGAAAGGATATTAAAACAAGAGATAAGAATATTATGAAAGATGATTTTGTTTTTCTTAAACACATTTTAGACAGCATTGAAGCGATAGAAAAGTTTTCTCCACAAATGGATAAAACAGAATTACAGTCAAGCCGCCTAAAGCAAAGCGCAATTATTAGGGAAATAGGGATTATTGGAGAAGCGGCTAAAAATATTTCTGATATTCTTAAGCACAAACATCAAGAGGTCACTTGGAAAGAAATTATCGGAACAAGAGACAAAATGATTCATCACTACTTTGGTGTTGATCTTAATATTGTATGGGATATCACTAAGAAAGATTTACCAAAATTGAAGAAGCAAATACAACAAATTCTGAAAGAACTCGAGAAATAGATTTCCGTTATTCTCACTGGGGGGGGGGTAATAAAGTATTATAAATTATTCTAAATTCTTCATATAAACAATTAAACAAGAAAAAGGTGATTTCATGAAAAAAATAAAGTTATTTTTGTTGTTAAGTTTGCTTACCTTACTATTTATTGCAGTAGGTTGTAAGCAAGGAACAATTGCCGGAGAGGCAATAACAGTAAGTGGGCAGAAAGTATATACGGCTCAAGAAGTTCTGCAATTAGTAAGTGATTTGGAGGTTAAGAAACAGGGAGTTCTTTCACAAAGTTGTCATCAAGCATTCGCTGTAGGCAATGGCGGCGCATTTGCACAGTGTGCTCCAAAAGAATTTCCTCTTAATGGTGGGGGAAGATGCTATGGTGGTAAAGCAGGTGGTAATATGATGAATCTAACTATACCTGTAATGGGATCAAGTATTCAGGGTTGGAGAATAGAGTGTACAAATCCAACAACGCTTGTTGAAGCAGTCGTAACCTGTTGCAAATAAAAATTTATTTGTATTTTCTTATTCTTCTTATTTTATCTTAAAACCTCAAGAAACCTTTTTGAATAAACTTCTTTTGAAGATAATAATGGACACATTTAATCTTCCCCTTCCTGAATTAATATCAAGAGCACAACACGTTTTCAAGTCTCATTTTCCTCCTTCCGTCAGTTTCGAACGCGCCGTTTTCTTTAGTTGGGGCTGTACGATTGGCGATTGTGCCTTTTGTTACATGAGCACACAGCCAAAAGATAAACCGCCGCGTGAAACAAAAAGAAGTAATGCTTCCATTCTAGCAGAATTTCTCTTAGCTAAGCACTTAGGTTGGGATATTGGTTTCTTTACGGGCGGCATCGGTGTCTTAAAACCAAACGAATTAGAGTTTTTGTTGAAAGCAATCACAGAAATTATTGAAGACAAATTATGGTTATCGGTAGGTCCATTATCAAAACCATTATTGGAACGCTATAAACCATATGTCAAAGGAGTTGTTGGCTCTACGGAAACAATTGAGCCAGTATTACATAAGAAAGTCTGCCCTTCTAAACCTTTAGGACCTTATGAGCGTATGTTTGAATTTGCTCATCCCCTGGGTTTACAAAAAGCGATGACTTTTATCGTTGGCTTAGGTGAAAAACGAGAAGATTTATTTTTACTTACTGATTTCATACAGAAACATGAGATTAATAAAATTCATATCTATAGTTTAATCCCGGAAAAAGGAACCTTATACGAAAAAGTAGCAATTCCTTCTCAAGAAGAACAGGCATGGTGGATAGCTCAATTGCGTATTGCTTTTCCTGCGTTAGATATTCAATGCGGCATTTGGGAAGATCGTATTGAAAGGATTCCTTTTCTTCTTAATGCTGGTGCAAATTCCATCTCCAAATTTAAAGCTCTGAAACTTTTTGGCACAATATTAGCCGCAGAAATCGAAGAACAAGTTCAAAATTCAGGCAGAACATTTAAAGGAACGCTTACAAAAATACCCATTATAGATTGGAATAAGGAAATAAATCATTTGTCTATTTCTGAAGTTTTGAAAGAAGAAATGAAAAAGAAATTACAGGATTATTTAGAAGCGATGAGAAAGAATACGAAAAGGTATGCTTTATCAAAGCCGGCCTGATTTTTGCAAAAAGAAATAAAAAAACATCCAAAAGGTATTAAAGAGATTATTCTTTCACTTTTCAGATGTCTCTCGTTCAAAAAATAACCGTCTTAGCCGCTTCTTTGTTTTTGTATCAGTGCGCTCATTCCCCATCGAATAAATCTGAAGAAGCTTGTGTTCCTCTCCATCAGTGCACTGCTTTTGGTAATGTGTATCAAGAGATTAAAGGCTGCGATTATAACGCTGACGGACGCCTCGATGAGGTCATAACAAAAGGCGGATTTAAAGAATCATGTCCTTCCGGTGTTTTCAACCGTGATAACCCCGCTCCTGGCTGTGTAGTACCTAATGATATTTGGGTTTTATTTCAAAATGGTTATGACACCATGACCAAGAAATGAGCTTAACCAAGAAGGTGACTGCTCTTTTTGTTTCTTTAGTGGGATGCGCTTCTTTCTCTGGTTTGGAATGCCGGACAGTCTATACTATTGATTTCCTGAACACTCCTGTTGGTGAAATAAGTGCCTGCGATGCAGATCGCAATGGCGAAATTGATACGCTTCTCACGAAAGGATTGTACTTCTCTTTCCAATGTCCCAGCGGGGAATATAAACGAAATGAAAGAAATTCTGGTTGTCATCTCCCTGAAAAAATCTGGCAGACTGCGCAAGGGCGATATGGAAAAGTGCAGGGGTTATACAAAGAAGTGAATTAGGATTCGCAACAATCTCAATCAAATCCAAAACTTATATAAATACAGTTATTCGCAAGAAAGATATGGGTGCATGGGAAATTAAACAGGAAATTAAAGTTATTCCTCAGCTTAATAATCCTCTTTTTATCGAAGGGCTTCCGGGAATCGGCAATGTGGGAAAGATCACTACGGATTTTCTCATCGAGGAGTTTAATGCTAAAAAGATGTACTCCTTTTTCTCGTACAAATTTCCTCACTCTGTTTTCATCAATGAAGAAAATATTGTGGAAATGCCAAAAATAGAGCTGTGCGTCAAGAAGTTTAATGATGAAAAAAAACGCGACCTTCTGCTCCTTGCCGGCGACATTCAGCCCATTGATGAGGAAAGTTGTTATGCTTTTTGTGAAGAAATAATTAAAATTGCCAAGCAGTTCAAGTGCTCGGAAATAATTACTACGGGTGGCATTGGTTTGCAGCATATTCCTGAAAAGCCGCGTGTCTTTGCCACGAGCAATAATGCGCAGCTTCTGAAAGAATATGTGGATGGAAAACTTCCTATCGAGAAAAAAATCTTCGGCGTCGTCGGACCGATCATTGGCGTTTCAGGAGTCTTGTTAGGGTTAGGCAAACTGCGTAACATGAACGGCATTTCTCTTCTCGCCGAAACTTTTGGCCATCCCATGTTCTTAGGCATCAAAGGGGCAAAGGAATTATTGCGCGTGCTGGAAGTAAAATTCTCGTTAGGCATCGACATCAAAAAGATGAGCAAAGAAATCATCGCTGTCGAAAAAGAATTGATGGAAAAAACCAAAGAATGGACCGAAGAAATGATTGCTGCCCAAGCCGGCGCCAAAGCCAAAAAGAAAGAAGCAGGGTATATAGGATAATTTTCTCGATCAAGCGGTAGTCTGTTTTCTTTGACACTAAAAAAGTCTTTTTCATTTCTGTTTCCTAACATATTTAAATAACTTCTTTTCATCATTGTGTATGTCTATTCCAATCCCTTCCGGCAAAGAAAGAATCGCTTACGAAGGAAAAATCTTTGAAGTTGTCAAACAACTGATGAAAATAGGTAATAAAGAGATAGAATTCGAAGTGGCGCGGAGAGCGCCAGGTGTTCGTTTGTTAATAGTAAAACAAAATAAAATTCTCATCACCAAAGAATTTCGTACTGAAATTAATGGCTCTGACTATCGCCTGCCGGGAGGAAAAGTCTTTGACACACTTGCCGAATATCGAAAGGCGCGTGAACACAATGCAAATATCCTGGTTTCTGCGGAAGCAGCCGCGCGTAAAGAATGCCGCGAAGAAGTTGGTCTAACACCCCTAAAAATCAGCCATTTTTATACCGCGCATGCAGGGGCAACAGTAGAGTGGGACCTCTATTATTTTCTGGTTGAAGATTTCAAAGAAAGTCAGGAAGGGCAGCAATTAGAAGACGGTGAACACATTTCCGTGGAATGGAAGACCTTCCCTGAAGTTAAAAAGATGTGCTTAGAACATGAGATAAAAGAAGACAGGAGTGTTGCCGTTTTATTACAATTTATTTTGTCGCAGGGGAAATGATGAAAGCAGGAATGAAAGCTGCTTTTGTAGCAGTCTTTGGTTTTGGAGCCTCTCTTCTGGCTGTAAAAAGCTGCAATGAATATTATAATTCCCGATCTTTGATCACGCCAGCTTATAGAATGGAATCTTTTACTACTGGTGTAAGCGGCCACATCGAATATATTCGTTATGCTGACCATTCGCAGGATGTTATCATTTATCCCGAATTTGGCCTTCGCTTTTCTGATTCGGAACTTCATCAAGATCTTAATGGCGATGGAAAAGTTGATCGTATGAGAAGAAATTCAGGTGAATGGAAAAGGCATTCTCTAGTTGAAATGCTGATAAGGACTACTGATTACGAAGAACATCAACATCGTTTTGGTGAAGCTGATGCTCTATTACAAAGATTAATGCAATCTTATCCCTCAAATGCGCAAAGTTTCACTCCCACTTTACAATGATTTTTACAATGATTTTTTCCAGACGACAACCCTGCACAACCTTTATAAACATTTAAACTCTCCCTAAAGCTATGTACAAAAAGAGGGAAAAGATAGATATATGTAGCTCTATTTCTATATTCATCCCTTCCAAGCAAGGCCAAGTGACTATTTTCATTATTCTCGGTTTAGTCCTGCTGATGGTCGTCGCTTTAGTTATTTTAACTAAAGAAGAAGTCATCAAAATCAAGCCGGAAGAGTTAATTCCCACCGAAAAAGGAAAAATTGAGAACTTCATCGCCGCCTGTATAAAAAATGTTGGTGAAGAAGCTTTATTTCAAATGGGTTTGCAGGGAGGATTTATCAAAACTCCTCCAGAAATCTCCACAGATGCCAGCCGCCATCTGCGTATTTCTTCATTCTTAGTTGTTCCCTACTGGACGTATGGGGAAATAACTGAAATTCCGGCAAAAGAAGAATTGCAGCAGCGCATGAATGTATACATTCAAGAAAACCTTCGTTCCTGTCTTTTTGACATGCGGGCTTTTCAGGAAACTTACAACCTCATCGAAAAGACAGACATCACCGCCGAGAGCGAAATATTAGACAACAAAGTAATCTTTAATATTCTCTGGAATATTGAAGTTCAAGATAAAAGCGGCCAGAAAATCAGTGAAATTATCAATCATCATGCGGAGTCTCCGATCCAGTTTGGAAAAGTCTATGAGACGGCAAAAGCAGTTGTAGAACGGGAGTTATTAACATTGAAATTGGAAGACATCACCCAGGATCTGCTGGCGTTGGAACATCCTGATGTTCCTTTAACCGGCGTGGAACTCAGCTGCAGCCGCAAAATATGGGATGTCAATAAAGTTAAAAGAACATTAAAAGATATGATGCGGATTAACATTAAAAAAATAAAAGTGAAAGGAACCGACTATGTTGAGTTTCCGGAAGAGCTTCCATATTACGCCAATCACTACGTCTGGGACATGGGGGAAGATTTTTCCCAGTCCGATATCAGTGTTGTTTTTAATTTTGATAATACATACCCCTTCACTTTCCAGGTCACACCATTAACCGGCACAAAAATGGCCAGCAGCCAGCAAGGCGGAACGGACCTTCTTTCTTTCCTCTGTTTGCAAACTTGGAAGTTCACGTACGATGTGATGTACCCCGTTCTTGTCCGCGTGAAGGATGACAAGACAGGATACAATTTTCAAATCGCGTTTACTGTTCATCTTGTGAGGAATCTTCCTAATCGGAAAACGGTCATCATCGCCAGAAATCCGGCGGCATTGAATTTTCCTACTGATGAAGAATATTGTAATAATGTGAGGATCCCAATGACTGTGCTTACCAACTCATACGTAGTCAGTGATGAAGTAGGTGTCAATTCCATCGAACCTTTGTCTGACGTGAACATAAGTTTCACCTGTTTAAAGTATCGTTGTGAAATGGGGCAGACCGATTTTAATTTTGAAGAAAGCGGAGCTCAAGCCAGTTTGAGCCTAAACTATCCTTATTGCGTGGGCGGGATCCTCCGCGGCGTAAAATCAGGATATAAAGAAGCCTGGCAGCGCATCGTCACGGAAGATCAGAAAAATATTGAACTTAACCTTGTGCCTCTCCATTCTCTGCCTGTAACGGCGTTAAAAGTTGTCAAGCATGACCTCAAAAATGTAGAGGCTCAGGAAAACAAACTCGGAGAACAACTCGCGGAGAATGAAATTGCTCTCATTCGCCTGAAGCGTTTTGTGAATGGGACAGTAAATCATGAAATTGAACAAGTGGTTGGCGCGCCGTTGTCTCCAGAAGTCACTAACCGACTAAACATTAATTTTTTGGCGGAAGCAGATTATCGTTATGAAGTTGAAATTAATGTTTTCAATGAAGAAACGTTGATTGGCGGCTACAAAGGAAATTGGACAGCCCCTTGGAGCGAATTGCAAGACGCACATGAAATAATTTTCCATACCATTACTCTTGATAATCCGCAGGATGAGGAGCTGTTTCAGCTCATAACAGATATGGCTGCAGAGAGTAAAAAAATATCCGCACCGGAGATTATTACCGGAACTGAATAACAGGAACTGAATAACAGGAACTAAAAAATGAAGAACCAAAATATCAAAAAGAGCATCATCCTGTATCTTATTTTCTTACTCGTAAGTCTCCCTGTCGTTCAATCGTTAGAAATCACAAATGCGAGAGCAGAGAATATCAATGAAGATTCTGCGGCCATCAAATGGGAAACAGATGAGGCAGCGAATGGCTTTGTTGAATTTGGCGAGAACAAAGATCAGTTGCAGCGGCTCGGGGATGCCAAAGAACTGCTTGCCCACAATTTTAAGCTTGGCCAATTGAAATCAGACACTGAGTACTATTTCAAAGTCGAAAGCGGTGGTATCGTGGATGATAACGGCGGCCAGTTATATTCCTTTTCCACTTTGCCTCCTGATAAAACTCCCCCCAGTTTGGAAGTTTCATTCCCAGAAAGAATCGCCGGCACAAAACTAGACCTTAAAATTAAAACTGAAGCAGGAGCGGCTGTTACGATTTTCGTTAACGATCTTAATCTCCGCAGTGTTGTCGCGCAGCAGCCGGAAGTGGCGATTTCCACGATCCTCCTGGAAGGCGGCAAACAAAATAAAGTTGAAGTAAAAGCCAAAGATGCAGCGGGAAATGAAGCGGCTTTGACGGGAAAAATATTCTCTGATAACACTCCTCCGAAATTAACGCTGCAAAAAATTCCGGAACTTGCTGCTGAAAACAAAATCAGATTACAGGGCAGTGTTTCAGAAAATAGCTCCCTGGAAATTTTTGTGAACAATCGCTCTGTTACTAAGCTCGAAGGGCTCGTTATTGACACAGAAATCCGCTTGGAAGAAGGCCCTAATCTCATTCGCGTCACAGCCAAGGACGCGGCAGGATGGGAAGTGGATGAGGAACTGACCATTGATGCAGATACGGTTCCGCCTCGCGTCCAGTTTGAATTTACCAAAGGAAGTGAATATTACGAAGGAAGAGCGGAAACGGATATTACCGGGGAAACAGAACCGGGAGCAAACGTATTCCTCTATATTTATCAACGTCGTGTTGACCAATATCGCGCCGACTTTAAAAAACCAGTGGAAGTTGCAACCGCTGATAAAAATGGCAAGTTTACATTTAAAGAAATTTCATTCCCCCCATCCATTGTTTCTTTACGTCCTGGAGGAAATGCCACGCGTGTTACTCTCATGCCGAGGCAAGTGCCGACGGGTTTAGAAGATGTTCTGGTCTCTCCTCTGGATAAGTTAACAGAAGAACAGCGTAAATCATTTGACGTCATCGTCATCGCTGAGGATAAAACAGAAAAATCAGGATTTCTCAAAAGAGTTGTTAATGTCAACTCCTGCTTCTCTTCGAACAGCGATTTTGATATCGTTCCCATTCCCCAATTTCAAGCCCCTTTCCGTCTCGATCCAGGCTTGATGGAAGAAGGGCGGGAAAGCATCCAGGCTGTTTTTAATATTACATATCGCGGGAACGGCTTAACGAAAGTGGATCCACGCACCAAACAATTGCAAAAGGGGTATGAAATTGTCGGTTCTCCCCGTTTTGAAAAAGCCTGCACGCAGGAGACGAGAGATACTGATGATTATGGCACGGGCTGCCAATTGCTTCCTTCTGATGCGTTGACCGTGCAGCCTAATTTTGATCGTCCTCCAACTGCTTTTTATGTTACGTCAAATTTGCGGCCGGCAAAAGAATTTATTGAACGGGGGGAAGATTTATGGAAAGATTTTAAGAATCGGCAGCTGAAAATTCCATTAAAAATTACGATCCGCTACCGTGAGCGGGATGTTAATGGCGGTCTCGGTCCCGCTAAAACACAAGTCTCCTGTCAGGATTTAGGTTATTTTGTGGACATTCCCGCCCAAGTGCAGAATTTCATTCCCGATTCCCTCGCTGATTTTTCCATCGGCGCTCTCAACACCACGATTAATGCGATTGAAGAAGTCAAGCCTTATTTGGAAACAGCGATGATGGCCACGGGCGTAGGCTGTTTTGTGTCCATGGGCGGAAAATTGGTGTTAAAATTTTATCGCATTTTCATGTCTCATTTTGAGCCGTGGCTGACTAAGTTTAATCCTAAAAAAGAAAATGAAGGCTGCCCCTCAGGCGATGCGCAGAATAAATTGCTCCTGCAAAGCACGATTGACCATTGGAAGGAAGTTAATGCTCAGGATGTCGACGTTGACATCATCAACGATGAAAAAAATATTCTCGATAAACGCTGCCCGCAGACGGCCAAAGCCTGGGAGCTCGAAGAAGTATTTGATCAAGCATACAGATGGACGTGCGATCGTTTCTTGTGCCGTGCTGTTCCTGCCCGATGGACGGAAGACAAAGAAGATCAGTTTATTGAAAATACACGATTGCAACAATTACAATGCGCGGCAACCAGTAATGGTGTCGCTTTACAAGTAATTGAAAATTGTAGAGAACAATTGGAAAAAGATCCCTCAAAAGGAGTTCAATTAAGGAATTTAAACAAAGTTGTTGAATGTTACAGAGACGATGCAGGTAATTGGTATTATGTAGATACAACAAGACAAGGAGATCTCAACACTCGCAACATTTGGCGTTTAAGTCCAGTCGACAACGTGGGAGCGCTTTCCAGAATTAGTCCTGGGGAAATTCTGGTCTATAAGCCAACCCCGGAATCTGCGCCTATGGTAGCTGTTGAAGCCTCTTGTAAAAAAACATGTGAAAAGAAAAAAGGGTATACATCTGCCACTGATGGATATGGGGGTAAGGGTTGTTATAAAAGAGTTGAGAAAGATCTTCGAAATGCTGCTGGCAATGGGTTGTCATCTCACAATATCGCAGCAGGTTTCACACAAGATTGTTTTATTAACGAAGCAAATCCAGAAGAAGGATTATATGAATGTGTATGTGAAGAAACAAAAATCACAACATCGACAAAAACGTTAGGCGCGAGAGTTGCTAAAGTCATCCTCGGAGCAAACCAACAAGAAGACTGGCAGTATCATCAAGATCGTGTTTATCAGGAATCAGGAGGACGTTTTGGAACATTCTACTCCAAAAATAGGTATTATGATAATCGGGATTTCAGCGGGGCTTTTGGTCTTAGTTACGGGCTAGACAATTTTAAGAATCAGGATTACTCCACGACAAAAGTAGATCCGCACAATCAATGGTTCGGCACGTTCCAAAGCATGTGCTTGACGGGGATTAATGCCCGCTTGGCGCAATTGCAGAGCGCCATGCAGGGATTGCAGCAATGTATTACGGAAGCCAAGTACACAGGATTGCGAGATTCAGGCACTTGTAAGCAAATCTTCACGCAGTATTTCTGCGGTTTAATCTATAAAGGCATTGCCCTTCTCGCCAGCAGCTGCTCGCCATTGTCCATTAAAGATGTAGGTAAAGACTACGATCCCAGCGATGGCGGAATTGAAGCCTTTTTTGATTCTGGATTCAAGGCCATTCCGGACGCCATCGAAAAGTCCATGAGTGAAGTTAAATCTGATTATGGAAATGCA
>CAZCXW010000015.1:0-23973 GCA_964502785.1 uncultured Methanosarcinales archaeon
TTCCAAGGGGGTTACAATAAAGTGTTAAAGAGAGGTGGGCGTATATGGAATTTATCGTAGAAAAAGCATTGGAAAATGAATCAACATATGATGGGCTTGATATGAGTCAAGCAAATATTAAGGTAATAGGTGTGGGTGGAGCTGGCAACAATATGGTTGGCTGGCTTTACAAAAAAGGAATAAAAGGGGCTGAAATCATTGCTACTAACACCGATCATCAGCATCTGAATATCACAGGAGCTGATCGTAAATTTCTTATCGGGAAAGATTGCACGCGCGGTTTAGGTTGCGGTGGATTCCCCAGCAAGGGAGCGGAAGCGGCGCAGGAATCGTTGATGCAAATCAAAGAAGCGCTTAAGACCTCAGATATGGTTTTTGTCTGCGCAGGTATGGGTGGAGGAACTGGGACAGGAGCCGCTCCCGTTGTCGCGCAAGTGGCGAAAGATACTGGAGCAATTGTCATAGGAACAGTCACTATGCCTTTTAATATTGAAAGAGCGCGATGTGATAAAGCTGAATTTGGTTTGCAGCAATTACGGCAAGTTTCAGATACGGTAATTGTTATCGACAACAACCGTTTAGTGCAAATTGCCGGCAATCTGCCGATTCAACAAGCATTTGCTGTCGCGAACGAGCTTATTGCTACGATGATTAAAGGAATTGTGGAAACGATTGCAGTTCCTTCCTTGGTCAACTTAGACTATGCTGACGTTAAAGCAATCATGACAAACGGTGGAGTCGCAGCCATTGGTGTCGGGAGTTCCGATACAAATAACAGGGTTGAGGAAGCAGTGAAGGGTGCTCTCTCGAATCCCCTCCTTGATATTAATTATGAAGGGGCTACAGGAGCGTTAATCCACATTACCGGCGGGCCAGACATGACTTTGGATGAAGTCTCCCGCATTGGTGAACTGGTCACTGAATCACTTGATGACGATGCAAACGTTATCTGGGGCGCAAGAGTAAGTGATGAAATGAAAGGGAAATTAACAGTCATGACAATCATCACTGGCGTCAACTCGCCTTGGATTTTAGGAAAAGTTGATCAGAAGAGAGCATCACAGGACAGAGCAAGTTCCTTAAGCAGAGAATTAGGAATAGAGCTCGTGTAAGAGTAAACCCTCTTTAACACTTGAAATCTTGCCCTTTCTCTTCTTCTGCACCATCCCCCTGTGCGATTTGGAAGGGCAGGATTTTTTTTCTTTTTTTGATTGAATTCAAAACGTCAAACTCACTTCATAAATCCTATTCATCATCCGCATCAGATAAAACATCATAATCCGATTCTTACTTTCATCTAATAAAGTATTGCTTCTCTCACGTAAAGCATAGAGTTTTTCTTTCAAAGCATGCATGATTTTAGGGTCTCGATTATAATATAGTTTATAGAATTCGTGAGTAAAATTAATAATATCTTTCAGAAATTGTTTATCATTAGCAGAGAGTTTCGGTTTTTTGCCAAGTTCTTTCTTTGCGAGGGAAGACCACATTTTGCCAAACGCGCCAAGTTCCCAGACATACAGGAATTCAAGCGATTTCTGTTGTACTGAGTAGGTATTTTGTTTATTAATGAGCCGCAAACAAAATTGTTGCAATTTCGTGAGTGTTTCTCGCAAGTCAACAGCAGTTTTAATACATTTTTCATCGTTTTTCTCTACATATTCCCAACAGCTATTGGCAATTGTTAACATAATTTGAAACAAACGGCGAAATGTCGCGGGATAATCTTGATCAGAACCTTCAGAAATATTTCTAATCGTACATGAGGAAGCTGTTTGGTCAATGATTTCAAACCCTAAGCAGTAGCGAAGTGTTTCCCGAATAAGTTCAATTATTTCTGGGTCGTCATATTTTACTATAATCTCGTTAAAACCATCTCGATATTTTGTCATAATCATTCGATCGAGATACTCTTCTTTCTTTTTGAAGTACAGCGATACTTTCTTTTCTTCTTCTTGGTCTTTTGCAAGAATAATCAACTGGTTGTTTGCTAACTCCACAGTAAGATAATCTCCTTTTTTGATGTTGTTTATTTTGACCCATTTACTTGGTATGGAAAGCATCAAAGAACTAGGACCTTGCTGGATGACTTTACGTTGCATATAATGGTTGATTTTAACACTTATATATATAATTTGTGGATATATATATTATATTAGGTGAATATTATTATTTATGTGAAAAATATATATTTCTATGATTATTAGGGGTTTTTATGGATATTAAGAGATATTTGGGTGTTAATTCCTATGTTGTTGGACAAGAAGTTCCTATTGAAGAATTAATCAAAAAATGGGGAGGTACAAAGCTTTGGGATTTACAAAATCAAGAGGATAGAAATTGCAGAGAATTTTTCGGAGGATGGTCGGTTTTGGATAAACCAAGAAGCTATAACTATCCAGTTCTAGGTCTATTTAGAGATAAAGAACAAGCAGAAGCTTTATATGGTTCTCTTTCTTACCAAACACGGGATAGACAACATCTTTTGCTTCTTGAAAATATTTTCTATCGCAGACCTATTTCATTAAAAATGTCTGAGTTGCAGAAAAAGCTAGCTACCCTGTTACCAGAAAATAAAGAAAGTACTCAGTATTTACAACACCTAGAATATTGCTACGTTGATGGTAATAATTGGGGATCAGATACATATTTAACTTCAGTTGAAAGTTTATCTACAAGTAGAGAAGAACTACTTAGAACTACACCTCTTCTTTTTACTGCGATGGTAGATGATTTAGGGAAGCAAGGACATAGAATGGAAAGCAACAGCGTAAAAAATTATTGTTGGAATACTGCTGGCAATTGGGAGCATTCCGTTTATTTCGTTGGAAAAATCTTAAAGGAAACTAGGAGTTAATTCCCAACATTTTTAAAAGAGAGAGTTGATTAAGAAAAAAATGGTAACTTCTGCTGACATTGTCCAACGTGAAAATATTCATAATTTTACGTTACGTCAGGAGTATGCAGATAGTACTCAAGACTCTGAAAGAGCTAAATTCATTTTGCTTCAACTAGAGGCATCTAATTCCAGAAAAGAAGGAAGGAATAGAAA
Source organism: uncultured Methanosarcinales archaeon (assembly GCA_964502785.1). GTDB lineage: Archaea > Nanobdellota > Nanobdellia > Woesearchaeales > GW2011-AR9 > JAGVYE01. The sequence goes on from CAZCXW010000015.1 coordinate 3,053, forward strand.
ATATATTCCTCTTAGAAAGCAAGCAGATAAACTTCTCCGACGATTTGGTGAGGTATGGACTCCCGATACGCTTAAACCTTTTAAGCCGCAATATATTCGTGGTTTTGTAGAAGAAATAACTCTTGATGCCGGTGAATTTTTAGAACGGGGAAAAGAACTTTATGCTCTCGCCCCCATCCGTCATCTTCGAGTGTATAATGTTCATGAAGTGGCTAAAGATTTATTTGAATCGCCTCTTTTAGAAGGAGTTGTATCTCTGATTTGCTGTGCAGTTGCGCCTGATAATTCTTATTCTTATCTTGTTGATGACGATATGCATTATCTTGCACAAGCTCTTTATGTACCTGGTTTATTTTTTCTGGATGTTACGCGGCATCATCTTACGGATGAAGGTTTTGCTCATTTAGCGCGTTCAACTACATTAACTCAGCTGCAATACGTTGCTGTTGCAGGCAATAATACTTCTTCTAATTGCCTAGATAGTGCAGGAATTGATGGAATGAGTGGTAAATATGAAATGACTGGCTATCGAATTGAAGAACTGGCCCGAAAATTACAAGGAGCAGCAAAGGATGCAGGAACTTCGCCAAAGTGGTTGACACCCATAAAAACGTATGGAGATGATTTTGTTATTTATACGGATTTTTAACCAACTAAACAATAGGATGTCTTTACCATTATACTTTTTCTCTGAGATACTTATTATTTCACACTTCTTAATAAAGATTGTCTTCTCAAGAAAATACATAAGTTTTTATTTAATAATCATTTTAAGAAAAGTATGCGACAACGCGTAGCAGCAATTATTCTTTCTGATAAGAAGATTCTTCTTGTACGGGATGGCAAGACCCAGAAATTTTTCCCCCCTGGCGGAGGCATTGAGGAAGGGGAAACACATCAAGCAGCTTTGTCAAGGGAATTAGCAGAGGAGTTATCTTTAATGTTGATGAAATGTACATTTTATATTACCTGCGAAGGTATTCATGAACGCAGCGGAAAAGGACAAGAAGATCATTGCTATATTACAGAAGTTTCTGGAACGCCCCTCCCTTGTGCGGAAATTTGTGAATTAAAATGGTTATCTAAGGAAGAACTTCGGAATGAAACGGTTCCTTTATTTTCATATTATAAAGATTCACTATTCTTGAAATTGGAAAAGGACGGATTCATTTAGATCACATATTTTTCTCTATAAGATTTGAAAGTGGTATTTTTCTTGCAGTTATCACTTTTTGTATCAATCTGCATTTCTCAATCACAATCTATTTAAACTTCCGTTATTCTAGAATTTAAAAATAGTTCGAGGTGTTTACTATGGGAGACGAAGAATTTACCCTGCCAGAATTGCTGTATGCGTATAACGCATTGGAACCTTATTATAATGAGCAAACGTTGCGTATTCACCATGACAAGCATCATGCAGGCTATGTAAATGGTTTAAATGTGGCGATGAAGAAATTAAAAGAAGCCAGGGAATCAGGTGATTTTTCTTTAATTAAGCACTGGGAGCGGGAAATGGCGTTTCATGGAGCAGGTCATTGGTTTCATACGATGTTCTGGGAAAATATGCATCCCGGGAAAGAAGATAATAAGCCCGGCCGTGGAGCCTTGTTTGAGGCGATTACAAAATCATTTGGCTCTTACGAAAAGTTCATAGCTCAATTTAAAGCGGCGACTATTGCTGTGGAAGGTTCCGGCTGGGGTGTTCTTGCCAAAGATCCAGAAGGTTATCTCCATATTTTCGCAGTGGAAAATCATCATAAGATATGGGTGCCTGGATTGAAACCGATTTTAGTGTGCGATGTATGGGAGCATGCTTATTATCTTCAGTACCAAAACCGTCGCCCGGAATGGGTGGATAACTTTTTGAAGTTGATTAATTGGAAGGACGTGGAGCAGCGTTATAAAGAAAAGTAAATTTTCTCTTATTGAACTTCTAAATAAGTTCCTTTTCTATTTTTTCTCAAAACAATATACGGATTGTAAAATTAGCGTTTTGTGGGAAATATCTTCCGTGTTTTAGCAAAGTTTATAATCTTGGGCATAATAGTAAGAGTACATGACAGGCGTCTCCCTCGATGCCAAAGATAAGAAGATTCTCTACGAACTCGACTTAAGTGGTCGGGAGTTCATTTCCACAATCGCCAAGAATGTTGGGTTGAGCAAGGAAGTTGTGAATTACCGCATCAAGCGTCTCGAAGAAAGAGGAATTATCGAAGGTTTTCATGCGATTATTGATCCTTCTAAAACGGGTCATCGGATTTATCGTCTGCATATCAAATACCAAAATGTAGTGCCGGAAAAAGAAAAAGAGCTTTTACATTATTTTAAGTCTCATCGTGATATCGGCTGGGTTGCGGCGTATGAAAGCCTTTATGATATCGCCGTTCTTTACTGGGCAAAAGATGTCTTCGAATTTAGACAGCAATGCGATGAGCTCTTATCAAGATACGGGAAATATTTCCAGCAGGTTGATCAGTCCATTGTCTTGTATATTCATGGTTATAAGCATAATTATCTTTTTAATACGGCGGATTATGCTCAAGCAGTTATCGGTGGAAGGGTGAGTTCTCTCACGTTAGATGAAATCGATCTGAAGATCCTTCATATTCTCGCTGCCAATTGCCGCAAAACGACGTTAGAAATCGGCAAAGAATTACGTCTTTCGCCGAATACTGTCAAGTACCGCATCAAGAAACTTATTGATGGGAAAGTTATTGTCGGTTTCCGTACCCTGTTTAATGTTAATGTTTTGGGATTTCAACATTATAAGATTTTCCTGAAGTTGTATGAACATACAGAAAAAACAAGGCAGGAGATTACGAGTTATTTGAAAATGAATCCTCATGTGGTGTATGTCACGGAAGCGTTAGGCTTGGCTGATTTGGAATTTGAAGCGCATGTCAAAGATATTGGACAGCTGCACGACTTGGTTCGACAGCTTAAATTAAAATTCAGTCCATCAGTAAAAGATTCCAGCACCGCTTTAGTATTTAAAGAGTATCGGATTAATTATCTGCCTTCGATTGGGAGGAATGGTTCCTAATCGCACTTTTATTTTTCTATCGTCCGCAAAATAAGAACTACTCTAAAGTGGCGAAAGGTTTATAAATAATTCTCTATTTTAGAGACTAAAACCATTAAGAAGGTGAATACAAATGTCATTAAATTTAAGTTCAAAACCAATTGAAGATTTTTACGGTCGAGTTGTAGATACTATGCCCGTCTTACTTACGGGAAACGGTGAAGTTAAGGATATTCCACGATTAGCAGCGCATATTGCATTTATTTATGATCAACGAGTAAACGGAAAAGAACCATTTAGAACTGAATTTCAAGATAATTATTTTTGGACTGCTGATCTTATTGCAAAACGTAGTAGAGATGGAGAGCAAAAATTCCAATTAAGTTCGCCTCTTCTACGGGAACTAAATCCTCAGACAGAACTGAATCAGGGGGCTTTTAATATGTCTGATGATACCTACGATGCTATCTCTGGGCAAGGTGTATTAACCCTTCCTAAGGAGAAAGTTGCTCGATTGCAGGGCAGAGGATATGTACGAGCAGGAGTTTCTGACGTTTTTATTCCTGCAACAGATGAAGTAGCAGAAATACACACATTCCTTAGTAGAAGTCGAATTGATCTTGGCGAATATGCGGGAAATGTTGCGGAAAGAACAAGTCATCGCGTTGGAAGTCGAGTGGATCAAGTCATGTCTCTCTATTTTAATCAGTCCGGTCAAGGTTCAGCTACTGGGCGGTCTGTGGTTGTTAATAGAGCTGGTAGCAACTCCAGTGTTTATGCTAACGATTATCTTGACAATTGGTATGCGCGTCTCGCTGGGGTAGCGCCGGAGGCGCTTGATGCCTTCGACAACGCAGGTATCAGAGCACCAACAAATGCAGAAATTGCAAATTTAGTGTATGCCCATTTAGGTAGTGTTGACCTTAGAAAAGGCATTACTCTAGAAGGAATAGAAAGCGCCTTACGAAGTAAGCGCTAACTTTCGTTATCTTTTTATACTTCTTTCTTTTTCTTAATTTATCCCAGCTCGCTCAATGAGTTGATGAGAGGGTTGGTCTACACGTCCTTTCACCATGGCAAACCGTGTTTGTCATAAAATACAGTCGCGACAGGAATGAAGCGATGGTGCAAACTGATGGTGGAAGGGCTATGCTGGGCGGTCTGTGGTTGTAATCTTTTGACAATTAAATAGTGCAGTTTCAATCATAATCGGTAGATATTGTTTAGGAAAAATATCTTCTAAATCATCATATAAACCAAGAACAGCATACGCTTTTGAAGCCTTGCTTTGATCAAAGAGGATAGCGCCTTGTTCACTATGCTTCATCAGTAGAAATTTGCCATTACTATTTTTTTTCCAACTTTCAACAATAATTAGGTTTTCTTGGCTTAATTTGAATGGATTATCTTTAATAAAAGAATCAATAAGCGAATGGTCTTGGTATACTTTTTGATGAAGCTTAAATACTTTTTCTACGCTCTCTTTTTTGAAATTGGGCTCTTTTAATCCAGGAATGATATTAAACTTCTGATTAACATAAAAAAGCAGCGACCAATCTAATTTGTAAAATAACTGAGCGTCTTCGGTAGTTAATTTCATATTCTGTCAATCTTAAGCGCTGAACTTTCCAACCGGATTTATTCAGCGCGGGATTAATTATGTCATGCCTCGCTTTTATTTCAGGATGATAAATAGAATAAGGCATTATTTTTTCACACTCATTCTTCCATCTTTTCCAATCAAGCTGGTATGGTAAATAACCCTGCAACTTATAAAAATTGCTATTATCTTTGTAATAAGATTGCTGCAGAAATTAGGCTCTCCTCGTCAATATACTCATTACTCTTCCTTTATATTCGACATCTCGATGGTTGAAGCCAGCTTCTCTGAAGCGTTCGATTTCTTCTGGCTGCAGCGTAGCGCTTTCTCCTACTCTGATGAGTTGTCCTTTAGGCAAAACTACCTGATTCTTCTCATCTGAAAAAATAATTTCTCTCGTTGTTAAAAAATAAAATTCTACTTTCTTCTCATCAGGCGTAAGTATTGGTTTATAAGTTGACGCGTTTTCTACAGCAAAGGCATCGCGTTGAGTTTCGAGACGATTTGTTAGATAAAGCCAGTGCATGTGCTCAGAACCTGGATCGCGATAATAATCCATATTTTTTTGAAGATCTCCTTCGATAAGAACGACAGAAGGCAAATCTTTACAGCCCGCTCTTGAGAGATATCGTTCGTGACTTTCCACGATTTCGACAATTCTTGTCAATACTTGCTCTCGCGCTTTTTGTAAATTATAATAAGTTCTCCCCTGCATAGCAATGACGAGTTGCGTCTCGGCCGGTTCTAAAAAAAGATGCGCTGCGTAGGAAAGGGTTGTTATATCCAATACAGAAGGAAAGGCATGGTCTAAATAACCACTTAAGTAACAACGCATTGAGGCGCGGCGAATCATCGCCCCATTTTTATCAAAAAGGTGCAGCTGCGGTTTGTTTTGAGGGTTGAGACGTTTTTTAAGATATTCTGCTAGCATAATTTCCGCCCAGGCATCGCCGCAAGCTAACCCTACAATGGCTAGATTTTTTCCTTGGCGTAAGTTTTCCCTTGCTAGCGAGCCCGCCACTCGCGCCAGAAAACGCGTCCTCGTTCTTTTATCTTGCGCTTTAAGAAATTGCTGTACTTGATCTACATATTCGTACCAAGCTCCGTTATCTTCTCCAATATCTACAATAGTCGGTTGTAAGAATATTTCTGGGAAAGCTTCTGCATAAACATTTCTGACGTGTTCTGGAATACTTGTTCTTTCTGTGAGTTGTTGTTGTAGAATGCTCATGACATTATTTCTATTTTTCCGTCTTATGGCTTGCGTGCGCATGATATTGTCTATGAAGTCGTTTAAGGTTTCTCGTTCGTCAACTCTCAGCGATTTGAATTTGAGATCTCTGTAGAGTAAATCAGCAAATATTACTAATTCGATACGCTGCACAGAAGGCGCCAATTGTTCTCTCATCGTCCCTACGAGCTTGTTAAACCGGTCTTGCTTCTCTTTATCTTCTCCCAGCTCAGCTGAATAACCATGGATAATTGCGTCGATGTCAGCTGATTTTTCACTCCGACGGACAATTTCTTGAATTTCCGCAATTCTCACTCCGGGAAATCTTCCATGAGCGAAGTCTGATAAGAATTCTAACCTCGATCGTAAATCTTCCATAACGGTTCTTGCGTCTCCCTGTGTGCGACTAAAAAATTGCCCTAATGCTTCTTTATCTTCTGTGGCTAGAAGCAATTTAATTCTTTTAGCAGCTTTTTGAATATAACTGAGATACAATGTAATTTCTCTTTGTTCTGGCAAATGTTTAATAATTGTAGATAGGTAAGAATCAATGTTTCGCGGCAGGTCTTCTGGCAATGATAATAATGCACCATATACTTCCGGCTGAGCTTGCGGATACACTCTGGCAATACTTTCGCAATAGCCTCGCGCTTTGGAAAAGCGGGGTATTTTTTGTAGATTTCTGGCCAGTCTGCTGGTAAAATTTCCATATTCTTCTTCATGAGGAACAAAGTGGCCCATTACTTGCAGAAAAAGAGGGCGCAGCGTTTTCAAGCCGATAGTCGCATGCTGCAGTTCAATTGCCGATGAGGAGATGTCATGTGCCAGCCGCTGGCTATTCTTTGCTTCTTCTGTGTTGCCATACCATTTCCTCCAGAGTTGTTTGTAAACCCAGCGGGGCGGAGGATTCGCTTCTTCTATTTTACTGACGCCTTCTAACACTAATTGCAAGCGGGAGGCAATGCCCGCCGGTTCTTCTAATGAATACTCCCATTCGTCCGGCTCCTCTGCTCGTTTGAGAGCATCACTGGTAATAATATCGCTTACAAAAATCTGAGCCAAACGATGAAATTTAAAATTTTGCAGGTAAAGAATGCCTCTGGTCGCTTCAGTGCGATTCCAATTGCTCAGCATGAAGTGCGCAGCTTGTTGTAGCTCCGGGCGTTCTGAAAAGGAAGAATGGATCAGCCCTTCCAAATCTTTCTTTGTAGGAAGAGATGGCAGAATGAGAGTTGCGGGCGCCTTTCGATGGCTTCTTATCCAGTTTCTGAACTGTTCAAAGACCATTGAAGTGGAAGCGAGGAGAGTATTAACTTTTGTGTAATTATTTATCCCCCTTTACATCTGGAATACGGTTTTACTATAAAAACTATTCTATGTTTCACCGAAAAATCAATTTCCCGCACTATAAAAATAAAGATTGCTAACTGAACCTATTGCTGAGGAAACTCCAGCCATATAAAGTAAGTATATCCCTTTTCCTTTATACTTTTCTGTTAATTCCATAAGAGATGCTACTCCTGTGGTTAGAAAAAGAGAGCTTATTTTCGTCATCGTCAAAGCAGTTAAAATATTTGTTGAATCGGCAAGGTCCCTGATGATAGGATTGCCTTCCAAGTATAAATCCCTATAATGTGATATATTCAAGTGAGTAAAAACCACATCTGCGACGGCAGTAGCGACCATAAAACCCCAAGGAATCCATAATTTTGATAGTGATTGCTCTAAATCTTGCTTATTTTGATTAGGGTCGCTTGCCATTTTCTTAATTGCCTCAAAAATAATTGTTAATTTATTTTTATTTTAAAAACATTTCGACTTTTTAAGAATATCTGGTCAAAATCCATGTTCTCTGAATTGCTCTCGTATATACCGCACCAAATCAGGATTCTGCTGATGATGCCAGCGGGCGTATGCTTCAATGATTGTTTCTGGGCTTCGCGATGCTATTGTTATCTCAAAATTCGGGTGCGGATATAAAATAATATCTTCATAGGCATGAAGCCATTCGTGAACGATCGTTCTGTTTTCTGATCTCATGGAAAGGTTTTTCTGGATGGCCACTATCGAGCAGGGGATCCATAATCCCAAATCCTCATCAAGTTCCAAGTGTCTCATAATTACTCCTTTTTCGATCAGCCGATCAATACTTTCTTGGCTAAAATTTTTTAAAGTATTTAAGCCGTTTGTTGTTTCTGTCATATTCACATCACATATCCTTTGGTATGGGCCGAAGCAAATAACAACTGAGGATTGTCTCCGTTTTTGTTATAAAAAAGAAAGCTGTTATACTCGACTAGGAATCTTACCAAGCTTTCAAAATTAAAAGTTATTGTTTTCCCTTGATAATAAACATTAATTTTATTATCAAACTCTTTTACAATAATATCATGCAAGCTTTGTTCAGGTATCATATTTTAGACATTTCGTAAAAAAGTACTGCGCTACAAATCTGCTACAAACGAGGACATCATTTTCTGGGGAGGCGAGATATTCTTCGTCGAAGGCACTTCTCTAAGTGTCTTCCTTAGATTTTTGTAACGCAGTACCATCAACCACTAAGCAAGCCTTGTTATCGGAGGGGTTCATCGTCTTTTATCTTTTTATTTTAACATCTGAGCCACGGTTCTGGTGTATCTTGACGGTTCGATGTATGGCCTTTGGAAATGTTGGTTCACCTTTACGACATCACCATTTTTTCGGGTGGTATATTCTACAATCCAGTAACCCATCATATTATTGAGATTCCTAACTTCATGAAATTGATCCGCAAATTTCATCGTTCCTGCCTGATATACCAAAACACCGCGGAGAAGCGTGAAATCACTCTTATGATAATGTCCAATTTGCATTGAATGTGGTTTTATTCTCTTTCCCTGAGGATTCTCCATACCTTCAAAAGAGTGGAGCAAGGTGTCTATGTTGGCAAGAATTCTCTGTGATTTATATGATAACGCCATACCTGAACCATCCCCAGGGTGCAACATGAGGTGGATCGTGTTTCTTTTTTCTGGAGGAAGGTGATCTGGACCAAGACGAATTGCTCCCGCACGGCCGCTTCCCAAGTCTTTGGCTTCCAAAATTTTATTGAGTTCTTCTAAATTTACTTTTCTGCTCATAGCTTCTTTAATACTTTCACTTTTGAGATAATGTATATCTTCGCGGGCGAGGGTGATATGTCGTAGAATATCAGCATCTACTGAATCCATAGCAAAATGATCATGATTGCCTGCTATACCATATGTCTCTATACCTTTCCTTCTTGGCCAGTACTTAGCAACCCTGTCGTATTGCCCATCAAATCCCATGCAACCGGGTCGTAGATATTTAAACATATCACGATGACGACGTAGCTCTCCATCAGTCCAATCGCCGCTGTGCAAAACTATTTTGACTCCTATCGATTCTCCTCGTTCAAACATTTCTTCAAGGCCTTCGATATTATCGTGTCTGGAACCAATGTGAGTATCACTAACCATAATCACTCTAAATACATAATTTGGATCTATATTCAATCTGAAACCGCCGCGGACTGATTCGTATTCTCTCTCACCAAGATTTAGATGATCAAGATTTCCTGTGATAAGATTTTTTCCCTTAGCTTGAATCTTCTCGTCTATCGTATCAAAAACAATTTCGTATAGCGCTGTAGCATACTGCGGGGAGAGTCCGCTGGCATCGCAAAGGTCTAAAAGATCTATTGATTTTGCCCGGCCTCTCATTTTTTTTTTGAGGTGGGCTTTAACATCACTAGGATTTTTTCCATTTTCACGCATTTTCCTGTCTAAAATTGTTTCATCGATATTCACTTTTCACCACCTCGTTTTTGCTTCCGATTCCAGGACCTTGGGTAAAATCAAATACGATTTCTGCGTACAAGTCTGCTCTTTTTTCTCGAGCAACAATATTTAGAATTTCAAATCCCACATTGGCGAGGTATGCTCTGTGCCTCATGCGGGAAGTTTGATTTTGCAAGCCTGGCAACTTATTAATTTCTACGCCCTGATATCGACTTTGCCAAGTTTGCTGCGTTCCTCCCACAAGCCATATTGTGGGCCTTTCTCCTCCGGCCATATTCTCTAACTTCTTCTGCGGCTGATAAGAAATGCTGTAATAGTAATACAATTTGTCATTCGTCACTCTCACTGTAAATGGCTTTTTCCCTTCGGGATTAAAAATTAAATCGGCTTCGAGGTCTCCCAGATAATTTAAATCAGGTCTCGCTTGATTAATTAAAACAGCTGGATCAAAAACTTCATCACGAGATTTATATTTATAATCTCTATGACCCAGAAGGAAATGTGTTTTAATCTCTTCTACTTTTGGAAAGTTCTTAGCTAAAATTTCAACTTGTTGTTCTAATCCTTCTCCAGATACTTGTAGATCGACTCTCCTATACTCTTTGGGAAGCATGCCGGCAAGTAAATTTCCTGCGAGTATAACATCCGTAATTCCTTCGCTTTCAAAATGATGATATGCTTCTTTTAAAACACTTAGATTTGTTCTCGTAGATCCAAAATGCGTGTCTGATACGATCCCAAACCTTATCCCTTGAACTTTTTCCGCTTCGCCAACGACATTAATTTCCTGGAATGGAATTAGATCTACTTTCCGCCCGCTTGTAATGTTCGGTGAATCATGCGTATAAACTCTATTGTCTTTAACATAAACCGTTGCGCCCCATTCAATCATCGCTTTGACAAATCCCTGTGTTTCACGCGGCGGCAGTTCTAGGACGTCAGCTAATTTGTGAATGTCTATTCCTTTCTGTCCTGAAGCATCTTCGCGAGAAGTCGCATTCCTTATTTTCCCTAAAATGTGATACTTCCTTTCTTTCCACATTTTTCTCCAACGCTTTTCTTGATCGTTATCTGTCATTTTATAACCACCACCTTTGTCGTAAGATTATGATGCGATGAGGAGAATATCGTGAAAAATGAAAAAGGAGTGACGAGGCTTTCCGTATCATTTTCTTCAATACTGTCTAAGTTAACATAATTCATTTTTTAGCCTCGCAGTAATCATTATGCACTGCTGTTCCTTGCAGAAAATCACAAATACGGCTGCCGTTTATGGCCGCGGCCCAAGGGGTTTCTTCGCCAAACTCCCTTCTCATCGCTCGGCTGATTCCAACAAGGCGTGGTGTGCCAAATTCCAAAGCAATAACGAGGCCACCAGAATCGCCAGGATAGGAATGCGCTTCGTGATAAATATGCTGATCATCAGGCCCTTTCATAAGGCGGCCTTCTCTGAAAATAGGCACGGTTGCATCCCCTGGGAAACCTACGTAAAATACAGAATCGCCAGAATGAGAAGCCGATCCTACTTTTCCCTGAAAACAAGGATGGGTTTTGTTATCAGTTTCAAGAAGGGCCAAATCGTGGTTATAACTTCTCTTGTAGTCAGTAATTCCGAGATCTTTCACTTGGATATAAAATGGCAATTTTCTATTTGTTGGAAAAAGATGCTCGGCAGTTAAGATATATCTTCTTTCAGTTTCCTTATCGCAGAGGACAACGCCAGTGCCTTTCCGGCTTTCTTCATGGTTTGCGCCGTCCACATCCTGATAGCGTTCACTGACACGCACCGGAACGCTTGATTGTATCACATTATCAACGACTGGATGTGTAAGATAGCTACTGCTAAGGTCGTAACCACGAGCTGGAGAAGAAGCGCAGAATGTAACGAAAGATAACAGCAATGAAACAAGAGTTTGCCTCATAACCTGCCTCCTGGCAAAAAACACCCCCGCCTCTTTTTCATTTAGTTTTAGGTGGATGAAAATAGTGATAAAACTTCGTAAAATTATTTTTATCACAAACCCTCTTTTTTAAATTTAAATTGAGAAAAAGTAAAATTTAGAGTGTACTCCTTATCAGAGAATATTTTTGTCGTTAACTGAAAATTTGTATTTCTATGACTGAAAATACATATAGAAATTTAGCCTTCGGAATAATTGATGTTGGCGAGTATGTAATTAGGGAGGGCTTAACTTCAAGAGTTGTAAAATTTGGTGTTTTTGCAGTCAATATTCCACAGTAATTGCCAAAGGCGGGCACTTCTCTTTCAGTCTTTAGTATAGAGAACTTCGCAAAATTGATTTCCTGCTCTAAATTTGCATGATTTTGCGAATAAATGGCAAAGTTATCTGTCAGAACACAAAAAGGAAAATGATCCCTTTTTGTGCAAGAATTTTCTGCTTCAAAGAAGAGAAGTTCACCACCAATCGAAGAAAATGGTAGAAAATTCTGTGCATTTTGAGTTGTCAAAAAACAGGGTTTTTTACTCCCAGAATTTTCCGATATGTAAACTTAATAAAAAATTCTGAGGATTTCAAAATTCTCTATATTCTATTGGTAACTGGCAGGATGGTTTTATGTAGGCTCCTGTCATCATTGAGAACGCCTTCTTTTCCGCAACATTTTTATACCTCAAATATTTATCTTAGGAAATATCTATCAGCTAACTAGTGTAGAAGATATCGTTGCTTAGTATAAAAAGAGGTGTACGTATGATGAACAAGAAAGGGGATTTAAGCTTATCTATTCAGACGATTGTGATTGTTGTTATTGCTTTTACGGTTTTAGGGCTTGGGCTAACTTTTGTTAAGGAACAAATAGGGAGCATCGGTAAAACAGCAAAAGATGTTCAAGTTGAAATCAGAAGTAAAATTCTTGATGATTTACGATCTTCGGGGAAGAAGCTATCCATTAGTGAGGAAATTGCTTTAGAAAGAAATAAAGAAACAATTGTCGGCATCGGTGTCGTTAACACGGGAATCTCAACAAAGAAATATGGTGTTTGCATAGAACCAATACGGAAGCAGAGTCTTGATGGAACGCCAGGAACAATAGAAGAGATGAAAAAGGAAGTCAATTTCTTTTATAATGCAGAAGTTGAGAAAGAATTAAGTCCAACCCAAGGAGATGTCATTGCAGCGACAGTCTCGGCGCGGGGTACAGCTTCTGGGAATTATCTCTATAAAGTAAACGCTTATAGTGAAGATACTCCCGGTGCTTGTTCTGTGCCAACTGAAAATTGCCCTACTCCCAGTGGGGGCTGCACGTTGTACGATACGAAAAGTTTCTTTGTAAAAGTAAGGTGAAACTATGACTGACAAAAAAAGAATGACCAAACAGCAAGAATTTGAGATATTAAGGTTAGTCCTTGACAAATTTCTCTGGTTAGGCTTTATTGTCATGGGCTGGGGAATGTACCAGTCTCTCAATCAAACCAGTATCGCTGCTGGGCTATGGTATATGATTGCCGGTGCCGTACTGTTGCTCTTGTTCGTCTTCATCATCATAAAAGAATATGAAGTCTATGCTTAATTTTTTTTCAATTTTATTTTCTAGGTGAAAGAAATGAAGAAGAAAGGAACTATTGAATTATCTATTAACATGTTAGTTGTTGTTATCATTTCGTTAGTAATCCTTGGCGGAGGAATTACTCTGTTGTATAATTTTATTTCTCAAGCGGAGGAGATAAAAGGAGATTTAGATTCTCGAACAGAAGCGGAATTAGAACGCTTATTGGTGGATCAAGGACAGAGAGTAGCTTTGCCATTGCATACAACAATATTGCATCGGGGAGACAGCCACACTTTTGGCTTGGGCATCCTTAACATAGGGGATGCCAGCGACCAATTTCAAATCTCGGTGGAGTTAAATCGCGTTTTACAGGGAGGAACAATTGTTTCTCTCACCGATGCGGAAAAACAAGCTATTGCCACGCAGTGGCTTTTGTATAACACGGAACCGATACTTATTGAAGAAGCGGGGCATCAAAAAGAAGGAATTTTCGTGCAAGTGCCGGAAGATGCGCCGGATGGACAGTATATTTTTAACGTGAAAGTTTTCACTTCCAACGTGCAATACGGGACCACACAAAGAGTTTATGTGACAGTGGGGGAATAGGGTTTGAGTTGAAGAGTTATCACAATTACTTACTCTAACATTCTCTCTAATGCTTTCTGCGGATACTTAGCTTTGGGAACAGCATGGCCAATAAGAACGCCTTTGGTTCCGAGCTTCAACGCTTGATGAATATCTTCTGAAGAATGAACCCCTGCGCCGCACAGCATCTTTGTTGAAGAACTTATTTTACCGATAACTTTTACTGCTTGATAAATCAAATCGGGTTTGGCTTTACTTACTGAAACATCTCCTCCGATCAGTTCGGGAGGTTCGTAAGCGATAAATGAAGGTTTGAGCTGAGCAACTTTTTTTACTTCCAGAAGCGTGGAAGCGCATACCACGGTTATGATATTTTTCTGATGACATCTCTTCACACTTTCTTTTAAGATTGAAAAAGGAATTTTACGCTCGGAATGATTTAAAAGCGTTCCGGTAATGCCTAAGCTCTTGGCTTCCTCAATGGTAATGCTCCCCGTGTGAGCACCGGGAAGATAAGGGTCTAGATGTGGAGCATAGACAGTGATCTTTTTTTCTTTAATAATTTCTCTTAACATCAAAAAAGTAGGAACAATGATAATTTCTTTGTTTTTATTATGAACATACGACAATTTTCTCGCTAATTCTACGCCTTTCTCACCGAGAGCCTCTGGATAGGCTTTAAAGTTGACAATTATAACGATTTTGTTCATCTCTTCACTTCTTTACCGTAAACTCAGCATCCGCCACGTTCTTTTCCTTCTTTTTTTTCTTAAAACGGTTGAGGATTCGAAAAAGGAAGCTTGCAACAAGAAGAATAACAACCAAAGGTAAGATCAAAAGAAGGATATTAAAAAAGATTACCAAAATAATTACGATAATGAGCAAAAATACAGATATCAGAAGAATGGCTTTAACGCCACGGGTATGATAAATCATAGAAAGATGAAATTATTAAACTATAAAAACGTTTCTCATGATTTGAGCATCAACATCAAATTACAGTTGAAAGGTCTAAATCAGAGATTCTTCTTTCTGCTGTTTTTATAACATGATGTTCACCAGGAGTGTATTCTCGCACTATTCCATACAATCCTTGTTCTGGAACAAGCAAACCGCCATTCTTTTCAGGATCGCGTTGGAAGAAAAATTCTCGTTCTAATCCTTGCGCACCAAACTGGGGCACTTTTCCCAAACCTACTTCGCCGTAAGGGCTACGTTTAATTAGGTAGGCACGAACATCGCATCTTAATTCTTCACTATAAATGAAAGGAAGTCTTATTCCTAAATCGGTCTTAGTGCCGATATCTCTATCATATTGTTTGGAAGTGATAGGTAAGGTTTGATCATAAAACACAAAATCAGGTGGGATATGAGATAAGAAATTTTTTGGGACAACTTCTTCTGTTCTCATTGCAGGCGCTTTATTATTATATCTAGCTATTTTAGCTATTTGACTCTTCATAGTATCATAAAAAAATGCCCCATCTGCTTCTTTATGACCTTTAAGAAAACGTGCAAATTGTTGATAGTTGCCAATGGAAATAAACTCTGGTTGTTCATGATCCAAAACAATGTTCTCTGTAATTAGACGGCTTACTAATGTATGGCCATCCTCTAAAATTAAGTAACCGTCTGTAGGGCTAGTTTTATCATATCCTTCTTTAAGCGGTTTACCTTTAGCATCGCATAACCTTCCATCTTTCATGGAGTCAAGGTTTCCCAAAAGATTCTCATCGTAATGAAATTGCACCAGCCAGTCAAATAGCGGAGATTCTACCATCGTGGTTAAGAATGATAATCTTCTATTTATAGATTATTCACCATCATTTTTTATTTTCTTCCATAAAATTAGCAATATTTATATAATTATAAAAATTTCACGTAAATATGAAATCTTTCGATCCTGAACTGGTTTTCTTTTGCGGTGAGAACTGTCGTGTAAAATTAAAAGAATTGGCTGTCTTGCTTAAAAAAAGTTCCCAGCGTTTAAAATATAATCTATATCATTTTGAAAGAGAAGAAATTCTGTTTAATCCCTATGTCATCTTTGATTATGCTTTATTTGGACAATTATTATTTAGAGTTTACTTTAAAGGAGGATATGTCGGGGAGAAGCATAAGAAGGAAATTTTAAACATCATCCGTGAACTGCCGTATATAGTTTCAGCGTATGAACTGGAAGGTGAGTTTGATATGGTAATAGAAATCCAAGCGCCTAATGCCTCCAGATTTAATAAAGAATTAAAAAAATTAATAACTATCGTTCCTTCCTTAAATGATTATAAAGTTGTGTTGAACATTGTTACGCACTTGTATCCACGTTCTTATCTATTAGAACCTAATAATTCACATATTAATTATAAAGTTGATTGGAATATCATTGTGGGGGGGGATAGGAAAGTCGAAACATTTACTGATTCAGAACGGGATGTGATTAAAATTCTCTTACGAAATCCAAAAATCCGTTTTAGTCATCTTGCAAAGGCGGCAAACATGAATATCAAAACGGCGCGGGCGATCTTCAGAGATCTGGAAAAGAGAAAGATCATCAAAGGATTCAAGTATATCGTGAACACGCACCTTTTAGAGATTTCCAAGCATCGCTTGTTTCTTAAACTGCATAATAGTTCACCGGAACGTGAAGCTTTGTTGATGGAATATTTTACACAAACACCTGAGATCGTGCAAATCAATAAGACCGTTGGCGATTGGGATTTAGAAATTGATATCGAAGGACTGGATAAAGCGACAATGAGATATTTAGTCTTACAGATGCGGGAGCAATTTACGGATGTCATTCAAACGTTTAATAGCATGCCTTTTTTCACGTATTACCAGAAGTCGTTCCTGCCGGAAGCATTGTTTGAGGAGGGCAGCTGAAAAAAAGTGTTCCGCAGCACTTATCTCTTTAGGAATTTAATGAATATTATTCTTTTCTGCTTTCTTTCTTAGCCAATAAGCTAGGACAAGAAAACCAATTCCATACAAAAATGTTTGGAGGAATATTGATAATCCTATTTTTATAAAAAATGAAAGAGGGAATGTTTGAATCAATAATGAATTGCTAGGGAAAATCCAATTTCCCTGCGGAAAGAAGATTTTATGGAAAAGAATAAAGAGGAAATTAAAGTTTATAACAAATAAAAAGAGGATAAAAGATAAACTGACGATGGCGGCGAGTCCGCCATATTTAAAGAATTTATGGAGCAGTTCTTTATTATTTCTGGAATAAGTAATTATTAATGTTGAAATTAAGATTAAAAAGTAAAAAACAACTGTTGCGCCATGCATAACGGTTCGGACATCCTGCAGATGAGAGACTTCAGAGTAGGTGTAGTTTAGAGTTAAGTCAGCTTTTGTTTGTAAATAATTGAAAGTGTTTTGTTGTGAGGAATTAAGATCTACAACAGCTAATGTTATTTTATAAGAGAGTAATAATAAGACTATAGGAAGGCAAATAAAAAAGATGATAAGAAGCACTTTCTCTTTTTTCATTTGTGGAAGGAAATAAAAGGAACTTAAAAAGGTTGTTCTTGAAATAATCGATTAAATACCTACATCAAAGAAATCTCTTCCATCTTTGGTTTTAATATATTTACATAATCCTGCACTTTCATTTTGATGGATGTTGTCAATAATCCAGCATTAAAAGCCATATATTCTTCTTCTAACAGCGCTTTATCCACAATCATAGGAATTTTCAGAATATTACCAAACGGGGGAATAGAACCAGGGACTAAACTTGTGAGTTGCATGAGTTCTTCAGGTGTGGCAAAACGCAATGATTTGCTGTGGAAGAGCACTTTTATTTTCTTGGTATCTAATTTTCGATCTGCAGGAATAACCAAGAGATGGAACATTTCGTCAATTTTAACGACGAGCGCTTTTGCGCCTATTTTAAGGGGTTCTCCCCGATGAAAAGCTGATTCTTCAGATGTTTTTGTAGGAGGATGATTGATTACTTTATATTCGATTTGATGCTGATCGAAGAGCTCTTTGATTTTTTGAAAGACTTCCATATTATTTTTTTCCTTTGTGTTTTGGTTTATCCCAACCTAATAATTGTCTAAATCTTTTCTGTTTTCTTAAAACGGTATCGGGATAACCTGAATTTCTGCCGCTATAGAGATATAGAGCATCTCGTACTTTACTTTGAGCCCCTAAGTCTTTCAAATACTTTGCGCCTGCAAGGATACTTTTTTCGGGATTAAATCGTTCATCATTTTTCCAATCGCAGCCTCGAGGGTTGTCGTAGTTGCATACTCTGGAAGTGGGATAATAGTCCAATCTACAAACAGTGTAAGAGATTGTAGGATTGCCTGTTGTGGTTTTAAGGTTGTATCGTTTACCTGTGTCAACAACAAACTGCATTAATCCAGCAGCACCAGTACAGGAGAGAGCATAAGGATTTCCTCCTGCTTCAGTATCAATAATAGCTATCAATAAAGATTCGTCAATATTTTCTTGTTTAGCGGCTGCTTTGAGATGCTGTTTATGTGTTTTATAAATCCATTTAAGTCTTGCATCTTCTGTTAATCCTTGTGGAACAGGATTTGTTGGTGACGTGCTAAAAGAGAAATAGTGAGAATTTAAATTACGTATATCCGGAAGCCAAGTTGCTGCGGATGCCAGAAGAGCTGCTGCTAGCACACTTTGTTTTGCCTTTGTCCAACCTTGTAATGCTTTTGAATCTACGAAATGATAAATCCTATTAGCAGTATGAGTTACAGAATCACGGTATCGGTATAAACCAAAAACCGTAAATCCAGCTGCAGCAGTAGACAAAAATGGATGCGGTCGTTCTAAGAAGTCTTCTAAAGAAGATCCGGCCGCTTTTGCAAGAGTATGAGAAATATCAAAAAAATTATGCCCCAATAAGTACAATGAACTATATACTAGAGCAACAGTACTGATTCTTTCTGCATCTTTGATCATATCTCAAGATTACACACCAAAAACTCTTCTTATTGATGCCCTTTATCTAAAATCTTCTTTAACTCATCCGAAATTACTTTTCCTGATGCTTTCCCTGCTAACTCTTTCATGCACAAACCCATGAGCGCGCTAAAGGGCGCATCTTTATTTTTTTCCACTACTTCTTTAATAACTTTATGGAGATTTTCTGTAGAAAGTCCGGCATATTTTTCTAATTTAAACTCTCCTCTGATTTTATCAATTAAGATATCCAGAATAATATCTTTATGAATCTTATCTTCCGCCAAGTACTTGAAAATTTCTTTAAAATCGTCTTCCGTCAAAAGATCAGGATTAAGAGCAAACTGCCTTTTGATGTCCAATGGCATGGATGTTAATACTTCAGCAATAAATGCTGGTTTTTGTTGAGGATATTTTTGTGTAAGCTCCTCAAAGAGTAAAACTTTATCTGATTTAGCAATAAATTCTGCCAAATCTTTACTTAACGAGAATTGTTTTTGGTAACGCGCAATTTTTGTTTCTAAAATCTCAGGCAACTCTATAGATTTAGTATCTGGCTCAATGAGAGGGATATCTGTTTCCGGGTACATTCGCGTCGCTCCAGGTATCGGTCGTAAGTAACTAGTAGTGCCATCGCTGTTTGCCTTGCGAACTTCTTTTGGAACACCTGCGAGAACTTCTTTGGCGCGTTCATAGACAGCAGTAAGAGCCATGTTTGCTTTTGATTCGTTGTCCGCAACAAGAATGAATGCATCGTTCTTTTCACACTTTAATTCTTTCTTAATCGTTTGCACTTCCTGTTCTGTTATACCATAATTAGGCAATTCATCGGAATGAAAAATGCCTCCGACTCCTGCTTTAATTTTTGCCCTTCCTGAGAATTCTGTTCCGAGACGGTAATGGGGCTGTAATTCCCTGCTGATAAAACCGCCAAAATAAGGCAACTTTATACCGAGGATTTTGCCGCCATTTTTTATCGCAGAAGAAAAGATCTTGGATGCAGATGTTTTTGTAATGTCTGTAAGATCTTGAATGTGCAATGGATCTAATTTTACATTTTTTAACTCTTCTTTAATTCGTAATAACTCCATTTGCCGTTTCGCTTCTAATTCGACCAGCAATGGCAGCTGGCGAAGATCCTGCGCGCCTTTGATTTCGATCCTTGTCCCACATTTAATAGAAACATTGACATCCTGACGGATAGTGCCGAGACCGCGTTTCACGCCTGGCAAGGAACGCAATAATAAGCCTAACTTCTTCGCTGTTTCCTGACATTCTTCCGGGGAAGCAATATCTGGTTCCGTTCCGATTTCAATTAAGGGGATGCCCAGGCGATCTAAACGATACGTCTTCTTATCAACGGTATCGGCGATGATCTTGCTCGCATCTTCTTCTAATGAAATATTGGCGATGCCGATGTTTTTGTTGTTGAAGTTAATTGTTCCATTTCTAGCCACGAGCATTGTTCTCTGAAATCCAGAAGTGTTAGAGCCATCAACAATCGTTTTCCGCATCACTTGGATAATAGGAGAAATAGAAGCATCCACAAGTTTCGAGAATTGCAGCGCAGTATAGAGAGCTTGATGGTTAACGTTATGAGGAGGTTCTTCATCAAGCTCAACTAAGCATGTCGTGTCTGTATATCCTTCGTAGACAAATGTTTTATCCTTTAACTGCTCTTGTTTTGCAGCAATATCTACTTCACCTGACTCTCCCGCGGAAGCTCTTAGTTTTCTCGTGATTGTGAAATGGGGGAGATCATCCCTTAAGGACGTAGGGCACTGGCAGAACAGCTTCTGGCCTTCTAATTGCTGGTGGATTTCGATACCACATTTCAGACCCAGTTTTTGATAATGATCGTTACTTTCTGCCATAGTGGTTACTAACAACTGATTCTTTTTAATACTTTTCGGAATAAGGGTTCCGGTTAATCTTTAGCTGTTAAACCTCAAATGGGTTTGTATTTTTAAATTCTAAAGAAGTGATAGTGTTAGGTGAACCTCTGAAAAAAGAAGTGAGATGAAAAATGACACTTAAAAATGCAAGGATTGGAAGAGCAGAAGAGATGCAATCATGACAGCCTTTTTTATATCAGCCTCTTAAACTCTTTTCTTTTACCAGCCGTTATTTACCATCTGATACTTTATCGCAACCGTTTCTGGGAAAAACTAATAAAAATCGGTAATGTTCTTAAGTGACTGATAGATAGTCTTTTATTCTCCAGCATCTTTCTAG
>CAZCXW010000016.1:0-11344 GCA_964502785.1 uncultured Methanosarcinales archaeon
TTGCGCCAAAAGGAGGTTATGGTTACTTTGGACCAACTGGTTCAGGTCATTTTGGGAAAAGTGTGCATAATCTTATTGAATATGTCTACCTACAAGGATTGGCAGAAGGTGTTGAATTATTAAGTAAGTTCAAACATCCAATTAAACTCGACCAAGCGACTGCCGTGTGGGAACCTGCTTCTGTCGTTCGCAGCTGGTTATTGGAATTAACAACGAAAGCATTGCGCCGGGATGATTTTAAGAATATCGGAACAACCATTGGAAGCGTGACAATAGAAGAATTGCGTAACACGAAAAATGCGGTTAAAGGATATGCTCCCGCTTTTGATGTGGCGACAATGATACGCGAGGATCAAAGTAAGAATTTTACGTTAGGGAAAAGAGTCATTGCAGCTGTACGAAACGAGTTTGGCGGGCATGCGGTGGAGAAGAAATGATAAATCTTTTAAATATTATTTCTTGCTCTTCTCCCTATGCCTCTCATTTCTTCCTCTTCCAAAGCTGAATGCGATCATAAAGC
The DNA here is from genome assembly GCA_964502785.1 of uncultured Methanosarcinales archaeon. GTDB lineage: Archaea > Nanobdellota > Nanobdellia > Woesearchaeales > GW2011-AR9 > JAGVYE01. Next base: position 521 of record CAZCXW010000016.1, read on the forward strand.
GGTAAAAATTATTCAAGAACAGATTGCTAAAATTTTACGAATTCAAAACCATATTCTCTTTGCCGTTCCTGGCGGAAGAAGTGTTTCTGGGATATTTTATGAATTGTTACATGTCGATATCCCGTGGACAAAGGTACATTTTTTTATGATTGATGAACGGATGGTGCCTTGGCATGATAAAGAGAGCAATTTTCGGTTGGTGGGAGAGGCATTTCTTAATCCGCTGCTCAAAGAAGGAAAAATTTCCAAAGAAAATATTCATCCATTTAAAACGGTGGAAGGGATTGGAAAGTATCAACGAGAACTGCAAAAGTTTGGGGGGAAGTTCGACATTATTTTAGTTTCTTCCGGAGAAGACGGGCATATTGCCGCATTATTTCCAAATCATCATTCTGTGAAGGACCTTTCTCCATTTTTTATTACGATGGATGATTCACCAAAGCCCCCTTCGGGACGGATGAGCTCTTCCGTTTCTTTGTTGAAGAAGTCGCAAGCAGCTGTTATCCTTTTCTATGGTGAAGAAAAAAGGACAGCTTATGAAGCATTTCAGCATCAAGCGGTTAATGTTCTTCATTGTCCCGCTAAAATTGTCTTAGAAGTTCCGGAATGTTATGTCGTGACGGATTTGGTGTAAGTAGCATTGTTTCCTGAATTCTGGAAGCCATACCAAAAATATAAAAAGGGCAACACTTGCAGTAAAAAAGAAGATTGTAAGCGTACTAAATGTGTCAAAAACCACGCCTGATTGACTTCATGATGTGGGAAAATCTTCTCGGCTCTTATGATTATTTCTCCTATTTATACATACTTGCTTTCTCTTTCTCACACATGATAAGCATCAACGTTTCTGGATTCTGTTCCTGAGTTTTTCTTAATGTGTCCAAATCAGTTTTAGAAGCAACACAATGTTTGTAGGGGTGTGTATGAAAAATAATTAATGTGTCTTGAGAACAAGCTTCAAATCGTACCTGGGAAAAAGTTTGCTGATACATTTTAGGTTGATAAGATGAAGTGATATAATAATTTTCGTCTTCTTTATATCCTTGTAAACAGAGACTAAATTCAACTTCTTGTTCTTGCAGATACAATGATCCTATACTTTGGGTTGTATTATTTTCAAAATATACTGTAAAATTTTCTAACTGAAGGCTATTCTCTCGGAAACGAGTAGAATCAAAAGAACCGAGAAGAATACTTTCTAGAGGATACGTGGTGAAAATATATGAAACTAAGAAGAAAATCATAATTACTGTAACCATTAGCAATACGACTCGCCACCATAAAGAAACTTTCTTCTCTTTGTCATTCATACTTTCCTGAGCGATTTCCCGTAGAACATTCTCTTCTTCTTTTTCTTTCATGAGAATGATAAGAGTAAGCAAAGGTTAAATTAGTTTCTAGAAAAATCAATTAATATTGAAGAAAAGTTTTTAAAATAGTCTTACTTTCTAAGAAAATTATGGCTAGGAGAGCAAATGAAATCGTAAATTCTTGTAAATGTAGTTTAATCTCTCTAAACCCCAGACCGGCACAATAGTGCCCGCATCGTTTTTTTAACCTACGCTTCTCAAGAAGTGCTTGGGATTTTTATAACTAAAATTGGAGGCACAAAAAATGGCATCAAACCTAGGAATGGAAGAATTAACAGGAGGAAGCAACAGCGCTCTCGGAAATACCGATGATTGCCTTCCTCATCAGAGATAAAACTATCGCCATAATAGGAGCAGGAAGTTTAGGAACCGCCGTGATCGATGCTCTGGTAAGCAAGGGGCATCAAAGGATAATTGCTACCAGAAAAAATCAACAAAGACTCGTTGATTTACAAGAACAATATGATACAATTAAAGTAAGCAATGACAACCTTAGTGCAGTTGAAAATTCTGATGTTGTCGTCCTTGGCGTAAAGCCTTATCTTGTAGATATAGTCTGTAATGAGATTAAGAATTACGCAAAAGATAAGCTTGTCATTTCTCTTGCTGCCGCAAAAAATATCGCTCAATTAAGCCAAATTCTGAATATTTCCCGGATTTGCAGAGTGATGACCGGGGTTTTTGTCCATGACGAAATTGCGGCGTATACATTTGACACCACAAAAACAAGAGAGGATGAACTTGTCGTGAAATACATTTTTGGTTCTTCCGCCAAGGAAGTGCATGAAGATGCTTTAGCAGATAGGACTTGGATAGCTTGCGACACAGGTTTAATGGCGAAGGCTATCGAGCATAAAATAAATTCTCTCGAAAGGTTATCCCGCGAAGATGCGAGAATGATGTATGCGGCAACTCTTGAAGGTATAGCAAGGAGTCTGCGCACAGGAATGACGGGAGATCAAATTTATGCTTTTGTAGCTGGTCCTGGAAGTTTTACAGGAAAATTACATGATTTCCTGACCGAAAAAGGAGCTTATTCTCTCATGGCGGAAAGTGTTGTCAAAACCGTTACTGCTTGCCGAAAATGATTTTTTTATTTTTTTTCTTGGGCTGAGAAATATTAAGAATGTTTCTCATTAATTTTAACAATCAATTTCGTGCAGTACATCTTTCCTAAGTATCTGCGCAGTGTTGCGCTTATTTCGTCCCCTTGCTGGATTGTTTCAGCCATGGCAAACAAATTCATATTTTTCTTGAGGATGTATATCGTTTTTTGGCTTTTTCCTTTCTCGATAATAAAGCGCAGATTTCCACTCTTTGTTAAAGATTTTCCTATGACTTTTCCAGAACTTTTAGGCATCTTCTGCCATTTTTCTTTGGTAATCAGTTTATTAATGGTTTTAATGAGTTGTTTATGTTCGATGGAAGACATAACCCAATAATAATCGAGAACTTTAAATTATTTTGGAAAATTGTGCTGGAGCGTCTATGCTTTCTTAAGCACTGTTAACTTTTGATGAGAACAGTAAGGGCAGCCGCGGTTGTATTCTCCCTTGCGCTTAAAGAGGTACTTGCATTTTGTGCAGCGATAAAGAGCATATCCAGCTGGAAGGTTTATGGTTAACTCCGCCGGCTTTTCCTGCATGGGAGCTGGCAAAGGCGGCAAGTCTCGTTCCACTGGCTTCTCTTTTTTTAAAGGACGATCCTTGAGAACTTTTATTTTACTGCCAGGCAAGGAATAACAATTGATGCAAACCATCACATTTGATTGCGGCTCGATTTTTTTCTCTTTTGTATAGAAATGAAGATGACAATTATTGCATTCCATGACTAACCGCTTAAAATCTTCGTCCATATTTCCACCAGCACTTTATGACGTTATCCCATTCTTGCTCGTATTTAAAGATTTCTATGGCCAAGATGATATGTATTTCAGAGCGGTGCAGGACTTATTCCTGAGAATCCAAAACAAGTTTTATATACTTTAGATGGGTTATTAAGAATCATGTCTAAGCCAAAAAAACAGGTGTATGAAGAAGTTCTTGCGAAAATCAGGCCGTCTCCTGAAGAGCGCGCAAAGTTTGTGGCCGTCACGGCTTCTTTTTTAAAACGATTAAACCAAATTATTTCTCCATTAAAAGCAATTTTAGGTGGGAGCGGGGCTAAGGATACATGGTTGGCGGGCAGTCATGATATCGATATTTTTGTCCTCTTTCCTTTACAGAAGTATAAAGCTCAATCTGACAAACTCTCGTCCATCTTGGAACCGTTATTACGTCGTGCTTTTCCTCATCAAACGCTCCATTCGCTTCATGGAAGCCGTGATTATTTTCAGCTTATCTATGAGGATTTTGTCTTTGAAGTGGTTCCTATTCTGTATATACAGAAAGCGGAACAGGCCGTCAATATTACGGATGTCTCTCCGCTTCATTCTAAATGGGTAAATAAGCAGGCGTTGAAATTGATAGATGAAATCCGCCTGGCAAAGCAGTTCTGCAAAGCGCAGCGCATCTATGGCGCGGAATCTTATATCCAAGGCTTCAGCGGGTATGTCTTAGAGATTTTAGTTACATCTTATGGGTCATTTTTGCAGCTGCTTAAAGCTTCACAACGGTGGAAAGAAAAAGAAGTGATTGATGCTGCGAAGCATTATCCTAAAAGTGATGCTTTATTTCATCTTAATAAATCAAAGCAACACTCGCCGCTTGTTGTTATCGATCCTGTAGATAAGACACGAAATGCTTCCGCAGCTTTATCAATAAATTCATTAAAGATTTTTCAGAAGAAAGCAAAAGAATTGTTACAAAATATTTCTCCCGATTATTTTACAATACAGCCGATAAATGAAAAAGCGCTGCAAGGTGAAGCAAAGAAAAAGAAACAACATCTATTGTTAATTACGGTGAAACCATTGTCTGGGAAAGAAGATGTAGTTGGCGCAAAATTATTGAAAATTTTCACCTATCTTTCTGAGAAATTAGAACCTTATGTTATTTCTAAAGCAGATTGGGACTGGCCTGGAAACGAAGCACTATTTTATTTCTTGCTTAAAAAAAAGGAACTTCCTTTATGGGAAATTCATAGAGGGCCGCCTTTAGAATTAAATGAAGCAGTCATTAATTTCAAGAAAAAATATAAAGATGCATATATTGAGAATAAGAAGTTGATGGTGAAAGTAAAAGTATCGCATCCTCATCTGCTTGATTTTGCAAAGAATTTGTTGAAAGAAGAATATATTATTTCCAGAATAAAACAAATACAGAGGATTGATCTTTTGGAATAGTTGTCTTTGATTTTTTCAGTTAGTATAGACTCAAATGCATTTTACGATAATGTCATATAACATTGAAAGGGGTTTCCATAGTCGTAATCATCTTCTGGAAAGAGAAAGATTAGAAGCAGCGCAACGAGCAGTTCAGGTGATAAAACCAGATATACTTGCCCTCACTGAGGCTTGTTACGGCGGACCTAACTCTCAAAGAGTTTTTATGGATTACCAACATCTTTTTGGGTTTCCTTATGTCAAATTTGGCGGTTATCCGATTTTTGGGCCGAGAGGCGGGGATGAAGGGGGAAATTGTTTATTATCACGGTTTCCTATGAACGCAGAAGCAGTTCCATTGGCATACAAAGGCGCTGTTCGAGGTCAAATTATTTTAGATAACAGAATCTTGACAATTGATGTAGTACATCCTTCCTATTCGATTGATGATCTAGAAAAAATAACTACTTTAGAACCTTTACTCTCGACTAGAGATAATCCTTATATTCTTACGGGAGACTTTAATACAACTCATCCTGATGATCGATACGATTGGCAGCAATTAATAGGAGAAATGAAAGAAAGTAATCCAGAAAAAGCAGAACAGGTTATAGCAAATTGGAGAAGAGCTGATTTTGTTTCCTGGTTACTTAAACTAAGTCTCAGAGATTCTTTTCCCATCGAAAGACGCGAATCGACAGTTCCGACAAGTTGCACTTATGGCCACTCTCGGATGGGTGTCCGTATAGATTTCTTTTTTATATCCTCTGACATTGAGGTGATCGATTCTTATGTCCTTAAAAATCAAGATACGGAAATAGCTTCTGATCATTATCCTATTGTCGGAACATTTAATTTAAAGTGAGTCATTGAGAGTGTTTTGTAAACGTTCTTTCATGCGCTATCTTATTTTTCTTGGCAAAATCGGTAAATAAATGAGATTTTGTGATCACGCGCAGGAAGCGAGTCGCTTTTCCGCCTTTGGAAATGGCAGCCGCTTCCCGCTCTACTTCCAGCCCTTCGTGAACGATTGTTTGACTTAAAGCGACTCTTTCTGTAAGACTTATAGCTTCCGAGAACTGAGAGACTACTCTAAATATCAAGCTAAAAGGGAATACGGCGAGAATGTCCAACCAATAATTTTTTAAAAAAAAGGTAGTGCTTTTGGCTTTTAATGCTAGAAAGAACAAGTCCGTTATAAAAACAACAAGAACAGTGCTATCTAAGATTCTAATCATCAGGCTTATTGCAGGATAAGTAGTATGGAAGAAAAGATCATAGACAATAACGATCATTAAAACAACAATCGAGGGAATAATCAGCTTGGAGTTTAATCGTTCGGCTTTCTCTAAAAGAGGAAACATAGGTGTCTTATTTCGTGTCATTTTAAATATTTGTTTTACTCCTCAATAATAGTCTGTTTTCTTTGACATTAAATAGAACACCATCCAAAACTATAAAAAGAGGTTCTTATTTCTAGCTTCAAAATGCCTTCCGTACAAGCGCAGTGTAAAGTGTGTGGATCTCTGGCTCCCGCAGAACAGTTTAAGCTGCATCACGATTACAAACAGATGGTCTGTCAGAACTGTTACAGCGGCAAAACAAAGGCGAAGGCAAAAGCAGAAGAACAAGCTAAGGCGGAAGCGCCTGCTAAGCCTGCTGGTTGGGATGATGTAGATGATTACCTTGAGAAAATGGCGCGTGTCAAGAAAAAAGATATTAACTCCCCTTTCAGCAAGATTACAGGCACAGAGCAATTGCAGTGCACATGCCCCTCCTGCAAATATTCTTTCCGTTACAATCCTTTACGTGGATCGCCGCACAGCTGCCCTTATTGCAATACGGAAGTTCCTAAAGTTAGAACGTATAATTTGATGTAATCGAGTAGCATTTGCTCTTATTTACCAAATTAGCTCATTTTTCAGGTAATTCTTAACAAACCTTCTGGAATTCTTAATTCTTTTAATAAGTATCTTTGATCATTATCCATCAATTCCCCATAACCAAAACCACCTTTAGATTCTTTAGGAATCTTAAACACGTGAACTTCGCCAGCCATTGAATCTAAACTCAATCCAGCATAAGTTACTGTATTTTCAAAGGTTATCGTTGCACCTACAGTTGAATCGAAAGAAGGTAATTCTACAGTTTTTTTCAGATCTAACATTCGAACAACCATAATCTCTTTAATAAGTCCTTCAGAAATGTAAAAATCAGATATGCGATGTGGTCGTGATCCTCTAGCTCTTTTAGCCATTGCTTGAAAATATTCATGATGTTCACTACCTTCCGCAGCAAACGAGAATACTCCTTTATACCTTAGATCTACTCCTATTACTGTATCTAAAGTTACAATTAAGGGGTCGTGTTGATTCATACGAGCCATACGGCTCATTTTTCTTTAAAAATCTTCCCTACGTAATCACTCAAAAGTAGATCCCACTCCCCACTGGTCAACTAGGGGGAAAGTATATAAGTCCTGTTTTCAGAAAGAATAAATGAGGTGGTGTTCATGAAGAAAAAGATTAAATTGTATCGTTACGGCAAGCTGGCTGGTTTAATTACCGCAAATTTTTATGATCCTTTGGAAGAGAATGTCGAGTTATTTTGGCAGAATTTAGGCGTCGAACCGCTAAGAATTGGAGAAAGTCTTTTATTTTAGATTATTTTTCTTTCTTTTGTGAAAGAAAAGAAAGACTATCTGAAGCACAGGAAATACGTTAAGAAACTACAGGGTTATATCCCTTTTAGTGTTCTTCTAAAAAAATTAAAACATTCACATTTAAAGCAAGACGCGTTACAAATCAAGGAACCTATTCAAAAGAAGAGTTGGGATTCTTTATTGAAGAAAGAGAAGGGATACATTTCGTTAAAGATGCTGGTAGATCACTTACGGAAAGCACGCAAAAAATAAACGCCCCCGCGGAGATTTGAACTCCGGCTCCAAGCTCATTACATCAGGATGGAATTTTCTGATACCGCAAGCTCGTGTCCTATCCAGGCTAGACTACAGGGGCAGATATTGGAAAAAGTCATGATTTCTTTAAAAACGTTGCTTAATTTGTTCTTTTAATTTCTCCGCCGCCGGCAGGAAGGAATTTCATGATTTCGTCAAGATTGCCTCCTTTTAATTTGGCTCTGACTTTCTTTGCCAAAGAACTCTTTTTTTCAAATCCAGGGATAATAATAACATAATTTATTGTCTTTGCTTTAATGGCACTCAAAGGCCCGCCGATAATTCTTTCTTCAAGAAGACCAATTGCTAATTCTAATGTTGTAAAAATATGTATCGTCTTGCCGTGAATGATAAAACTACCTTTTGTGATGTACTCTCCGGCCTTGGCAACTTTATCTACCTGTTCTGGCTTAACATAAAAAACATCAGCTGTAGCATGATCTAATTTCCAGGTTCTTGAATGAACAGCGGTAGCCTGCGCTGCCTCTTGTATTGTTATTTCACCAGCCTGCTGGCCATTCTTCACAGTAAAAAACGGCGATCCGGCCATATCGGTGTGAAAGACTAAGTCTCCCGGTTCTGTATGTTTTTTAATCACAATTTCATTAGATGTGGCATCTTTTCCTCCGATACAAAGAAAACCTTCTGAAGAGACAAACCAATGGAATTTTTCATACCATTCCTGCCTGCGTTCTTTTTTTTGCTGTCTCTTGCTTTCTTCTTTAATCAGAAATTTTTTTTCCTGTTGCTGGAGTATTTCTAATTGCTTCATGGTATCCTGCAACGCTTTTTTAGCTCCTTCTAGCTTTCTTTTCCCCTTTTAGCTAAATCAAAGTAGGTTCCGGCATTTTCTTCAATAGATTTTGTGAGGTTAAATTCGATGTCCATAGGTTAAAGAAAAGATTAGCAGATTTAAAGGTTTAGGAAAAATTATAGTCAAACCAATCGTGATATGGGAGCAGTTCTGCAAGCTTCACAACTCTATCACTTAAAATGACGTCTGTTTGCAGATTTTCATTATTGATTTGGCGGATAAATTCACGGCATCTTCCACAAGGCGGTAAGATCTTTACTTTACCTTCTTTATCTTTCCAAACAGCAACGATCTTTTTGATTTTAAACTCTCCAGTAGTTATCATTGCGGCAATGGCGCTATGTTCTGCGCAGAAACCCATACTGCTGCATACGTCAATACAAACACCAACATAGACATTACCTTTCTCTGTTACTAGGGCGCAACCTACATCCCCAACAAGATAATCGCCAACTTTGGTAGGCTTAATAACAGATTCAGCTTTTTTGATTAGTTCTTGATTCTCGAGCAGCGGTTGGGACTTTTTACTTTCTATCATTTTACGATCATGAAATAGGATACTAATTAAATTTTTCCTAAAACTATTTAATGTCTGTCAGAAGAGACCTAATTATGAAAGTTACTGAACATTTGGAAAGAGCGCAGCATCCCCTTATAAGTTTTGAAGTCATTCCTCCCAAGCGCGGCGAAAATTTTAAAGCTTTAGAAATGGTTATTGAGAGATTAGTGCGGTATCGTCCTCCTTTTATTGATGTAACGAGTCATGTTTCTAATAATTCCAATAACAAAAGGCCAGGAACAATTGGCATCTCCGCTATAATTCAATATAAATATGGCATAGATGCCGTTCCCCATGTTCTCTGCGGAAGTTTCACAAAGGAAGAAACCGAAGATGTTCTCATGGAGTTCTCTTATTTAGGTATTGATAATCTATTAGCGTTGCGCGGGGATAATAAAAGCGCAGAAATTTCCCCTGTTCACAGTGGAAATAGGTATGCGCTTGATCTTGTACAGCAAATTAAAAAACTAAATGAAGGGATGTATGTTGATGGCTCACAAGGAGAGGCTACTGCGTTTTGCGTCGGTGTTGCAGGATATCCAGAGATGCATCCCGATTCTCCTAATTTAGAAACAGATTTAGCGTATTTGAAACAAAAAGTGGATTCTGGTGCTGATTACATTGTAACGCAAATGTTTTTTGATAATTCTCGTTATTTTGATTTTGTGAAAAAGTGCAAAAATGCAGACATAAATGTGCCGATTATTCCAGGAATTAAAGTATTGACGAAACCTGAACATCTTCAATCTCTGCCTGGCGTTTTCCATTTGACTATTCCAGAAGATTTAAGAACTGCTGTTTTAGAAAATCCATCCAATGCGTATGATCTCGGTGTTGAATGGGCAGTGAAACAGGCTCAAGAACTACTTGATAAAGGAATCCCAGCAATCCACTTTTTTGTGATGGGTAATGCAGACCCGGTATGTAACGTTGTAGATCAGTTGCGGAGATAAAAATGGAAGACATTATTTTTCCTAAACCAAAATTGCATTTTTTTATTTGTATTAATGATCGAACGGCTAACCCGGGAAACAATACTCCCAGTTGCGGCCCTCGCATTACTCCTGAGATGGTGAAGGAAGTTAAGAAATGGCTTGCGCAGCAAGGGTTGGCTTCAAAAGTGTATTGCACGAAAGTGAAATGTTTAGGTTTCTGCAACTCGGATGGCGGGGTGGCCTGCGTGTATCCGAAAGGAAAGTTTGTGAAGGGATTACGGAGCATTGAAGATATTAAAGTATTTATTCAGGAAGAACTTTCTGAGTTATGATGAAAACTCTCCATGTCATAGTGTACGGGCAAGTGCAGGGTGTTAATTTTCGTCGTTTTGTGAAGGAGAAAGCTTTACAATTACATCTAACTGGTTGGATTAAGAACAATACTGACGGTACAGTGGAAGCTGTTTTCGAAGGAGAGAAAGTCCAATTACAGGAAATTCTTGTTTTTTGTAAACGTGGCATTCCTAGAGCTAACGTGGAAAAGGTAAAGGGAGAATGGGGGGATATTTTAACGGGATTTAAAGAGTTTAAGGTTGTGTATTAGATTTTAGCAATGATAGTAAGTTCTCAAATATTAACAATTACTAATCTCTTCCACCACCAACGCTTGTTCTGCGCAAATCTCTTGCTTTTCGGTAAAGGTTGCTTTGGGAATTATTTTTACCTGCCTGATTTCTCCTAAATCGTTGTTAAAAGGAACTTTTCCAAGATACGTCCCTGCCCTAATGATGGAAACACCTTGTAAATCAATGCTTTGCGCTTTTTCTGTGCCGATGATATTTATGAGCAGGCCGTTTACCTCGGTATTAATGCCATTTTCAACGGTGAACTGAAGGCTCTGTCCTTGTTTACAGAGTTCGTCTTTCCC
>CAZCXW010000016.1:11354-15130 GCA_964502785.1 uncultured Methanosarcinales archaeon
TTCTAAGCTGATGTCAATGGCGCATTCCGCACCTTGTTCTATTTCCGCGCGTCCAAAATTCATGATAATAACACCGATGGCGACAGCAAAAGAAACTAATAGGAATGCTCCCATCAGCGGGGTAATGGCTTTTCTATTTATTTTTTTGTTCATTTATAATCTCCAATGGTATTTCCCTTTATGAGTAACGGCAGTAATCCGATGCAAAGGGATAAATACTTCTTTTTCTTTGTCTAAAAAAACGAGAAAATTTTTTTCCAGTTCTTTGAGGTTTTTCATGCCCATAGTTTGTTCTTTTCCGCGAATGTGATCTGTATATTTTATGTGAAAGCGGTGTCGGTCCGGATGCCCTCTCACTTTTTTGATAATCTGATGGATTGTCTTTTCTGAATCGTCGCCAAAAGGATTAGCTTCTTTGAAAATAATTTTGGATAGACTTAATAAAATTAATCCAATGATTAAACTGATCCATGGATTTTTCAAGTAAAGAAGGCCGCCTATACCATCCCATATCCCTGCCCAAAAAAATACAATTCCAAGTATCCCTAAAAAATACCACAAATATCGTTTTGTTTCATCTGCAGTGGGCATTTAAAGCCTCCAGTAGGGCTTCCCTTTGTAGAGAATTTCCGTAATTCTGGAAAAAGGCACAAACATTTCTTTATTTTTTTGCGGGTGAATAATGACTAAAGTTCCTTTCTCAATCTTAAAGATGTCCTTTGCTTCTATAGAAACATGCTGTTTTCTCGTTTTATCCAAATATTTAATTTGGAAATGTTGTTTATCCGCATGATGATGCACTTTATGGAGTACTTTTACCGTTGCTTTTTGGATATTTCCCAGGGGATCAAATTCTTTGAATATAGCTCCCGTAAACGTTAAAAGAGCGAAGCCAACAAAAAGGAAGATAAATGGGGCTCCTTCCATTGATCCTAAATAGGGAATTTCATACAATCCTTCCCAGATGCCTCTCCAGATAAAAATTATGGCTACTGCCGCGTAGAGCGATGCGAGAAAATGTTTATCTTGTTCGCGAAGCATTTCTAACCTCTTTTTAGGAAATTAAGCTGGTTTTGTATAAATATCTTTCTGTGGAACTCAATAATTAATTCTCTAAAGATAAGTTATGAATCCGAAAGCGCATTGTTATGAATGCTAAGGCGCTTAATCCGTAACCTAAAAAATAAAATATTTCATCAAGAAAAAAAGCGCTGGCGAGGCCATGGGCTGTTTCATACGTAAAGAAAAGGTCACCAATAAGAATCCCTACACTCGCCAGAAAAAAAATAAAAAGGGGCGCGCTGAAATCTTCGATTTGTTTTGAAAAGCTCACGACTCCAAGGGCGGAAATAACGATCAGGGAGCTTATGATAGGATAAAAATAGCTGAAGAACGTTCTTTCTCCGCTTCCAGTTAAGATGATGTAAAGTACGAGAAGGAGCAGCACTCCGCCGGAGATGACGAGCAAAAGTAATTTTGAAGGATTAAAGTGACGGCGGAATAAAATGAAAGAATAGGTAGCGAAAGAAATGAACACCAGAAGTGCTCCGCCTGTCCAATAGACATCGGCGATCCCGATGGCTGCTTTATTTTGAAAAATCTGGCTGGTCAAATAAAATGAAACTTCCCCTAAAGAATATAAAAAATAACCGGCCACGAGAAAGAAAAAAATAAAGTAATTTACATCATCAAAAAGAGTTTTTAATTTGTTGCGGAAGAAAATTTCCAGCATGACAACGCCGGCGATGGCTGTCACAGCGGCAAGAAGAGCCACGGGCAAGGCTAAAAAATTTCCCAGTTCACCTGCTCCGACCATAGTCTTAAGAAAATGAAAAGAATATATAAAGAATTCGTTTTCCAAGAAAAACAAGCATCTCGGTGTTTTTTATTCAAAAATAGTTATTTTCTTTCTTCAACGTAAACAATGCAGTCTTTGGCCTGGAAATATTTTTTGCAGAAAAGGGCGATATTCGAAGGAGCATATTTCTTGCAGCTAAAAATATCGATGAATGCTCTCTTGCCGAATTCATCAAAATGGGCGACAATGGTGCTTGTTTCAATGAATTGCATCATAGAATAGCCGCGCAGTTTCCCGCTGCCAAAACGTTTTATTTCCGTTGGGCCTACTCTTTTCATCTTGAGAAGCTTGCAAAGCTGGCGGATAAAGATCTTTATTTTTGCTGGATCCTTCAGCAACTTAAGATTGCAGCCATGAAGATCAAGACTTGCTGATCTTCCCCACCACCACGTTTTGTCATTCATAACTTTTTTGATATTTTTAAGAACTATAAATAATTTTGGTATCGTTTACTGTGGCTTTTTGCACCAGCTTTAAGTACTTGTAATTACTAAAAAGTAGCTTTTTTCAAAATATTTATATCCTAGGCATCTTTTTGGTAATGTATGTTCAATCGCAGGTCTGTTTTAAAAGGGTTAGGAGCAAGCGTATTTGTAGCAGCGATTCCACAATGTGTTGCCGAAGTAGTTCCATTAGAAAATCAGAATGTTGGTTACGATCATATTGGTGTTGGATATTGGGATGAAAAGGCTGAGACGCAAAAGCTTGCTGTTGTAAATAAATTCAGCGGTGAACTTTCGGATTTAGTGGATGGAAAAAGTGGTTACTTGTTTTCTGCCGGTGCGAAATGGTCGCCGGATGGAAATTATCTTGCTTTCCAGCAAGGCAAAGCATTGTACACTCTTTTTGTTGATGAGCAGGGAAAAGCAGTAGGCGAGCCTCGTCTTGTTATCGAATCGACCGATGATTGGAGTTCAGATCCTGAATGGTCGCCGGATGGAACAAAAATACTAAGCAGCTCAAGTGAAGTTGGAATCTTTTCGATATTTAATCTTGCTGATGGAACCATCGAAAAATATAATCTCCTCCAAAAGTTTTCTTATCCTACGTGGTCCCCTGATGGCGCTTCCATAGCTTTTCTCGGACCTAGTCTTGTCGGGGAGAGAGAGCAAGTAAATGTATTTCATTTAGCAACCAAAAAAAATAAAATGCTGACGGAGGAACATTCTGGTGTATTATACTATGCCTGGTCAGTGGATGGAAGAGAAATCGCTTATGGGGATGGCGATGCAAAGAAAGCCGGGCCGTATCTCGTCGATGTTAGTAATGAAAAAAGAGAGAATCTTGTGCGGGCTCCATTTTCCAGAGTGGCTCACCTTAATTGGTCTCCCGATGGAAAGTATCTGGGATTTATCGGAAACTTGGTTGACCAACGTTCACCTTTTGCGACGGCGCGGTTGTTTGTGCTGGAACGTTCAACAGGGCGTTTAAAGCCTCTTTCGCCTTTAGAAGGCTTATCTCAGGCATGCGGAACAGACAATTTTGCCTGGTCGCCCGATGGCCGCGAAATTTTGTATCAAAGCTTCGCTGAGGAGCAATCTTCTTATTTATGGGTTACTGATCTTGCCGGGAAAGCAGTACTTTTAAGTTCAAATCAAAATTGGCATTTACAAGGATGGAGACCAAAGCTTATCGAGAGAAGCTGAGAAAGGTTATTTGCAACATTCTTTACCGCCCTTGTCCCATTCAAAGTAGTAATCACTTAAAAGTAGCATTTCTTACATAATATTTATAAATAAATACTTCTTTTTATTTTAAAAACGGGTGCAATATGGATAGTCTGGAACTCAAAAAAGAGCAGCTGAAACTCGGATCTAAAGTAATCTTGCGGGATAGTTTTACAACTTTGAAAACTGTCGGAGCTGCCGCCTGCCATCCCTTCGGCTCTAAATTGGTAGCTGTTGTTGTAGTCTGTGAA
>CAZCXW010000016.1:15140-23915 GCA_964502785.1 uncultured Methanosarcinales archaeon
GGTTGGATCCTAAAAAGGTCTTTTTTTTTTTTTTTTCCAAAATTTGAAAATTTACAAAAGCTTCCTATTATTCAAGTGTTTTGACGTTCCGTCCGCTGATCGCCAGGCAGCCGGCAATAAAAGAAAATTTTTATTTTAGATAATCCTTTATCTTACAAGCCAGGATATGAAGCCTATCGGGAAATGCCGGCTATTATTGAAGCTTACAATCAGCTGGAACAAGAACCAGATTTACTCTTGATTTATGGGACAGGAATTCTCCATCCACGCGGCTTAGGCATGGCTTCACATTTAGGATTAGCTCTCAATAAATCGACAATTGGCATTACCACCTGGCTGCCTTATGGCATAGTCGAGAAAGGAAAAGTCATAGTTGACGCGGAGGTGAAAGGGTTTGAAGTGATTACCAAAGAACATGCGAATCCTTTGTACATTTCACCCGGCCATCTTATTTCTGTGGGTTCCGCTTTGCACTTAATCCCGTCGATGATTTGTTTTCCCCACAAACTGCCGGAGCCGCTTCATATTGCGCAGAGAGCAGTAAAAAAAGAAGTTCTGAAATTGAGAGAAGAAGTCCGCGGTTCTGTTGTTGTCGTTGAAAAATAAACAAAAGAGCCCCCGCCGAGATTTGAACTCGGGACCTCTTGATGTCAAGCCATGCTTATACCCTTTTTGAAAACATGACCGATACAGCAGCTACAAGTCAAGTGCTCTCGCCACTGAGCTACGGGGGCTTGAAGTGTATTTTTGATAAATTCTTTATTAAAGTTTTGGAAAACGCGGCATTGAGAAGAAGCTTAAGAGAACACCCAGAAACAATTTATTCTCTTCCTTTCTCCTGCGGCAGATGCGATGGCCAGGAGCGGCCGTGATAAAAGCTTTCTACTTCTTCGTATGGCAAGTAGCGTTTCATTTTGAACCATTGTTTCATGAAGTTCTGTAAATCGTACGTTTCCTGGTATAATTCTTTTTTCTTTTTTTCGTATTGCGAATGATAAATTCTGCCTTTGAAAAGCTTGGCAAAATTCTTGAGGAGAGGATGTTTTTTGAATTCGCCGTAAAAATTCAACTGCATATACGGTTTGATATAAATTTCTACTTCTCCTTTATGCACTTTCAGTTTCAATCCTTCGCGGATGATTTCTGTTTCTTGAATGGCTAAATTGTGCCAGTCAAAGTCTAGGTAAAATGTAATGAAAGAGGTCTGCCAAGGAATTTTATGCACCCGCCACCAAATCCACATCTCTTTAATCCCTCCCTGCCGGATGTGTTCTCCATACTGCGTTTCCCAATGTTCATCTTTATCCTCGATGTCTGACCATCCATTCTCTTTAAGGTATTCACGAAGGGAAGTATAAAAATCTTTCAAATCAACCCTACCTTTAAATTTTACCCGTTATTGGGGAAGCTCTACTTCTTCCTCTTTGGGAATCTTAAATTTTGGCATTCTAATTTGACAATATTCTTAATGTATATAAAATTATTTTGTTTCTTCCATTTCTCTTAGTCATTTCATAAAGCATCTTTTGTTTAAAATTGAATCTTTTTCTTAAACCATAAATAAAAAATCCAGGCGGTTCCTAATCCCATGTCCATTATCGCATTGATTAATGATTTTCGCAGTGTATCGTATTCTCCATTGAGAAAAGAAGGGGTGGCGGGGTTAAAAAGCTGAATCTTTGTCCAAGAAAAATAAAATGGATTTGGCCATAATAAAGGAACACCATAAGAAAAGAACATATCCAACAGCAGGTGACTAAGAATTCCTAATGCGAGAAATAAGGCTTCTGGGGCGGCTTCTCTTTTCCAGAGGTATTTTGCACACAAGTAGATAATGGAGGCGCTCACGATAGTAAATAATAAACTATGCGTAAATGTTCGGTGAAATTCTGTTCCAAAAGTCCAGTCTATAAGATAATCGGCATCTGGGAGAATTGACCCCATGAGAAGAAAAAACCACGAAAGACGGCTGAGAACCTTTTTGGAAAGCTTTTCATAGATTTTTCCCAGAATCCAAGCGAAGAAGAGATGGGTGAAAGCAAAGCTCATGGAAATATCGTTTAATTTTGGTTTATATAATTTTTGCTAGCTTCATCTAATAATTCGCTCACGCTCAGAGCATCAGGGGCAGCCCGTGGCATTCAGCATCCAGCTCATTGCTAACTATTTAATTGGATTGAAGCCATTTTTTGTAGAAAAACTAATAAAGTGCTTCTTTCGAAGAGGCTTTATGCTTATCGGTGTCGTAGGAAAGCCTTCCGTTGGAAAAAGCACTTTTTTTAAAGCGGCGACTCTGGCTGAGGCGGAAATCGCCAACTATCCTTTTACAACAATAAAACCAAATTCAGGTGTCGGCTTTGTTCGCATCGATTGTGTGGATAAAGAATTTAATAAGCAATGTCATCCCCGAACAGGCTACTGTGAGCAAGGGCAGCGTTTTATTCCCGTGCAGATGCTGGATGTCGCCGGTCTGGTTCCCGGCGCGCACGAAGGAAGGGGAATGGGAAACCAGTTTCTTGATGATCTACGCCAGGCCGATGTTCTTATTCATGTTATTGATGCAGCAGGAATGACTAATGAAAGAGGAGAAGCAGTCCCTGCCGGAAGTTACGATCCTTGCAATGATGTAGAATTCTTAGAAGTAGAGTTGGATATGTGGTATTTAGGAATACTTAAAAGAGGCTGGGAAAAATTTGCGCGGACAGTTGTTCAGGAAAGAAAAGAAATCCATTTAGCATTATCTGCGCAATTGTCGGGTTTGCATGTGACGGCAGCAATGGTCGAGGAAGCTATCACCGCTCTTCAGCTTGATAAAGAAAAACCGATCCAATGGACGGAACAAGAATTGTTGAGCCTTGCCCAATCCTTGCGCCGGAAAACGAAGCCGATGATCATTGCCTGCAATAAAATTGATGTTCCAATTGCGGGGAAAAATATAAACCTGCTGCGGGAAAAATTTTCACACCATACATTTATTCCTTGTTCCGCAGATGCGGAGCTGGCATTGAAAGAAGCAGCTAAAGCAGAGTTAATTGCGTATGCGCCAGGCGATAAGCATTTCAAAATTCTGCAGGAAGAAAAATTAACGAACAATCAACAAAAAGCGTTGGATTTTATTCAGAAAAAAGTTTTGGATATTTTTGGCGGCACAGGAATCCAGGAAGTATTGGATAAAGCGGTTTTTAATTTATTAGGATACATCGCCGTTTATCCCGGAGGCGTGAATAAATTAGAAGATTCAGAAGGGAGGTGTTTGCCTGATTGTTTTCTTATGCCGCCCAGCACTACGGCGCTGGATTTTGCGTATAAGCTTCATACTGATTTTGGAAAACATTTTATCTGCGCGAAAGATGTTAAGACAAAAAAAACAGTCGGTAAGACTTATCTCCTCAAACATAGAGACGTTATGGAAATTGTGGCGGGGAAATAATCTTCACTTTTCTTTTGAATTGAAGATAGTTCTTTTCCAAAGCGAGAATGGATGGTAATTTTTTTCCGGTAAGGAATTCCAAAGCAGCCCCTCCACCAGTAGAAACGTGGGTCAGACCATGTTCCAGATGAAATTTGCGGATGGCTTGTTCTGTTTCCCCTCCGCCGCATAATGTAGTTGCTGTCAGAGAGCCTAAAAATTTTCCGATTTCTCTCGTCGCGGCTGCAAATTTTGCCCATTCAAAGTAGCCCAAAGGCCCGTTCCAGACGATCGTTTTTGCTTTTCTGAGATAGTGCTTATATAATCTAATGGTTTCCGGGCCTAAATCTAAAGCGATGCAATTGGAAGGAATTTTGTTATAGGGCACACGGAATGTTTTGCTATGATATGAAAAATTCTCTGCAACGATAAAATCTAAAGGCAAAATTATTTTTTTAGCGATTCTTTTTTTGAGAAGCCGGCGGGCAAGATGAACCATTTTATAATCTACTTTAGACATGCCTACAGAAATCCCTTGCGCTTTTAAAACTGAAAAGGGAAGGGCGCCTCCTAACAGAAGATAGTCGACTTTCTTCAACGCTGCAGGAACAATGCTTATTTTATCTAACTTGCCGCCACCGAGGAGCCATACGGAAGGCCGTTTTGGATCACTTCCTTTTTTTAGGTTCAGGATTTCTTTCTCCATCAGAAGACCGCTTATAGCGGGGAGAAAGCGTGTGATTGCTGAGATTGATGCTGCAGGATGATAGGTTGCAAAAGCGTCGTTTACATAAACTTCAGCAAGTTCAGCTAAAGAATGGGCAAAACTGAGATCGTTTTCCTCTTCTTCTTTATAAAAACGAAGATTTTCCAGAACAAAAATTTCTCTTTTATTCCCCTCTTGAATTTTTTTTCTGATTTCTCTGCCGATACAGTCTTTGAGGTAATGAACAGAAGTGTTTGGCAGCAAGCGGGCTAGTTCTTCTGCCAATGGTTTCACTTTCAAATCGTCCACTATTTTTCCGGATGGCCTTCCCAAGTGGGTGGCGAGCACAATCTTGCACTGCTGAGCAAGGAGATAGTTAATCGTGGGAAAAGCTAACTTGATTTTAGTGTTGTCTAGAATTCTTTTTTTTTCCAAAGGAACGTTGAAATCAACACGAAGAAGAACAGTTTTCTGCTGAATAGGGAAAGTCGCTAATGAAAAATGGGCCATAATTAAAAGCAGGATTATTTTATTTTTAAATGTGTTGGAGACAGCAGAGAGAAATTGTTGTTGTTATTTCTAAGTGAACCTAAAAGTATATAAATTATTGTTCTGTTCTAGAACAAAGTTCATAATCATAGATTTATAATAATAAAAGGTGAGATAATGTTAGGAAGGAATTATGTTTTGATGTTTCTAGCCTTAACGGCTCTGCTCGTATCGATGTTGTTTGTTCAATCGACGCCTTTGTATGCGCCTAATAATATCACCTGGGGTTTGGGCAACTTTTCTATGGGGCGAGCAGTGAATCCTCTCGCTCTGTTTGTGAACAAAACTAATTTAAGCGGAACCATCGTGATCCACTTAAACTGGTCTAATGATTTAGCGTCTGATGTTGGCATTACCAATATGACTCTTCAATTCATCCCTGTTCTTGACGGCGCTGCGTACACTGCCTATATTTTCAATCAAAGCCTGCGAAATTTTACCAATAGTTCATTTAACACCGCCCTTTTAACGACGGGTGTGTATACTCTTAACATCAGTGTTGTCAACGTATCTTATCCTGGTTCTGCAGAAGCGCCTTCCATCAACTATTCTCATGTGAATGTTACTATTGATAATACTCCTCCTAATGTCACGCTCAATATGAGCCGACCGACTGCGGCGCTCTCGCATTATAATGGTTCCAACTTCAGCGAAGCATCCGGGATGGTCACGTTTAATTTTACAGTTCTTGATAATGTAATTGGTTCCGTCGGTTCCGTCGTGGCTAACTTTACCAATGCCAGCGATAACGCGGCAGGGACAATGTTTACCCGAGTCGCTGGTTTCGTCAGCGGATCTACTTATAATATGTCCTTTGCGAATATCTCCGAAAACTTTACGGAAGGAATACACCAACTACGCGTCATCGGGAATGACTCTCTGAATAACACGAATGCGACTGCATCTATCTGGTTTAAAGTGGATAGGACTCCGCCGAATGTGTCGACCCTTGCAGGATTTGTTAATAATAGCAATTATAGTGATTTATCGGGCGTGTTTACGTTTAACGTCACTGTTATTGATGGCGTTGTTGGTGTGTCTGTGGTCAATTTCAGCACTTCAAATGCAAGTGCTTTAGGTGGTGTTGCCGGGAACTTCACGGCGACAAACAATTCCGGAACGTGGGGAATAAGTTTTGCGAGCACCAATCAATTGTATGAAGGCTTGCATCAAGTTCGAGTTATCGCCTATGATTATCTGAATCATACTAATTTGACGACAGAATTGTGGTTCGGAGTTGATAGAACGGTGCCGAATGCGAGTCTGCTTGTTGACGGTTCCGTTACGGCTGATGCCACGCTTGCTACTACTATTAATTTCAGTGAAAATGTCGTGGCACAATATGGGATGATTACATTTAATGTGACGGCGATTGACGGCTATCGTGGGGTATTGAACGTTAACATTAGCTTTGATAATGCGAGCGGAAATGCAGGTGGAACTGCATTCAATAGAACCGCTGCCAATTTCAGCGGCAACTGGAATGTTTCCTTCGAAAACATCAGTGCTAACTTTACTGATGGCTTGCATACAGTTACTGTCATGGCAAATGATGGGTTGAATAATAGTAATAGAACTACGACATTTACATTTAGAGTTGATAGAGAATTGCCTAATGCTTCTTTTGTGAATACGGTAACGACTGGCGCAAACTTCACGGAAGCGACGGGAAGAGTTGCGTTTAACGCGAGTGTCATTGATGGAAGCATTGGCGTATTGGAAGTTAACATGAGCTTTGATAATGCGAGCGGTGTCGGTGGAACTGCATTCAATCGTACTGCGGCTAACTTCAGCGGCTACTGGAATGTAACTCTTGAGAATGTCTCTGCAAACTTAACGGATGGTCTGCATGTTGTCCGCATCATGGCAAATGATAGATTCAATCACAGCAATCGAACAACGACATTTACATTCAGGGTTGATAGAGAAGCGCCTAATACGAGCTTTGTCAACACGGTAACAACTGGCGCCAACTTTACGGAAGCGACGGGAAGAGTTGTGTTCAATGCGAGTGTCATTGATGGTGTTACCGATATCTCAACAGTTAACATGTCTTTTGATAATGCGAGCGGCGTGGGCGGAACTGCATTCAATCGCACTGCGGCTAACTTCAGCGGCTACTGGAATGTAACTCTTGAGAATGTCTCTGCAAATTTAACGGATGGATTGCATGTCGTCCGCATCATGGCCAACGACTGGGTGAATCACAGCAATCGAACAACGACATTTACATTCAGGGTTGATAGAGCGCCACCAAATGTCAGTGTTGGCGTCTTTGGAATAACAAATTCAAGTTATGGTGATTCTACTAATTTCCTCACCTTTGTGAATAACAGCAACTTCACGAGCGGAGCTCGTGTCGTGTTCAATGCGACTGTTATCGATGGCGTGACGGCTATCTCAACCGTTAACCTCAGTTTCTCTAACTTAACGGGAGACGGAGGAACTGCATTCAATCGTACTGCGGCTAACTTCAGCGGCAACTGGAATGTGACATTTGAGAACATCGCCCAGAACTTTACCGACGGCAGACATAGGCTCTTTATCATGGCGAATGACTGGGTGAATCACAGCAATCGAACCACCGACTTTTGGTTTACAGTAGACACTTTAGTTCCGAATGTCAGTATGGTGACGGGGAACGGGACAAAATATTCCCGAAATAATGCTAGCAAAGGGTATAATGTGACTGTGAGTGATGTCAATTATGTAACGTCTGTCATCTTTATGGTCAGCAATGACAGTAATCCTTACAATTTGACGGCGAACAACGTGAGCGGGACATGGAATGCATTCATCAATGCTTCAACGTTGCCAGAGGGAGCGCATAACGTAACGGTCTTTGCGAACGACAGCGCAGGAAACTTAAATCGAATCAAATTAGGAACATTTATTGTTGACAGGACGCCTCCGACGGTTTCCTTGAGCAAGGCCAGCACCTCGACTTCAACTTCATTAGTCCTCTCTGTTTCGACGAGCGCGGATTCCGGCACTTGCACATCGAGTCGTGGAACAGTGGCGGGAACAGGCGCATCACAGACAGTTACGGATACAAACTTGAACCCGGACACGACGTATTCGTTTGATGTCACTTGCGCAGATGATCAGGGAAACAGCGGTTCTCTATCGCAATCATTTAAAACGGATGGCATCGGCAGCGGCGGAACAGCAGGCAGCAGCAGCGGTGGCGGCGGAGGAGGCGGCGGCGGCGGTCGTGCGACGGGAGCTGCAGCGGCTGGAGCAGCGGCAGGTTCTGAAGGCGCTGCAAGTGAAGGCGCAGCGGAAGGGACTGGCACCAGCGGTGGTTCAGCTGGCGGCAGCGGCGGCGCGGGACGCGGCGCAGCAGGAAGCGCGCAGGGCACGGCAGCTGGTGAAGGGGGTTCTGAGCAAGAAGCTCTCGCTGGTCAAGAAATAGGTATAGGACAAGGAGCAGCAGCTGCTTTCAAGCGTGTGTTTGTTAACTTCAGCTGGGCCTGGATTGCGATTGTTGTGCTTGCGGGAATTGCGGTCGGTTATTATGCGTACAGCAGAAGCGCATCATCCAAGAAGTTTTAATTTTTAGTTTTACTTTTTTTATTTTGTTTTCTTATTTTATTCAGTTTTGATACTAAAAATCTTTAGTGTAGTTTTCCATTTTTTTTGTTCATTTATTTTTTCTTTTTTTTCCTTTCAGAGAACTTTGCAAAATCGATTTTCTGCTCTAAATTCGTAGAACTCAAGAGGGATAGTTTTCCATTTTAAGTTTTTCATTTAGTTAGTATATACTATAAATCAGTTGAGGATAAGAATATGAGGATAAGAATAACTTCCAAAATTTTTTTTATTTTTTTTATTTTTTCATTCCAATTTTAAATTAATTACTTCTCTCAAATGAAAACAAAGATATATAAACTTCTTTTTTGTTCTAGAAGTTAGTTTGTATCCATTATCGTCGATAAAAAAAGAAGGGTGAGGGTTTTATGATTACTTGTAGGAAGTATCGCTTTTTTCAGATCTTGTTTGTTTTTTTGTTATTGTCGTTGTTTTATGTCTCTGCGGCGACAATTTATGGTAATGTCAGTATCTCCGAAGGAAAATTAACTCATCATTCTTTCTTCTAACAAGACATTTC
>CAZCXW010000017.1:0-23514 GCA_964502785.1 uncultured Methanosarcinales archaeon
TCTGAAAAGGAACTGAATAAAGAAAAGCTGCTGAAAAAAGAACAATTCATTAACGTAGTAAAAAAAAAGGTAGACTACCAGCAGCTCTGTGAAGAATTAGATTTTGCTTCTGAAGAAATCAGAAAAAAACAAAGGCGCAGCTACTTAGGGGGGATTGCCGCTTTTCTTGCCTCCTGGCTGGGAGAGGATAAAGGCTTCACGCGAATCCTTTCCGAGCAAGACGGAAAATATGGACCAATGCTCACATTAAGCTATTCCTGTCTCGACCCGAGCGTCATCACTCGCGATATCTTCAAAAATATTCATGCCGGGGTGATCATGAGTGGAACACTGAACCCCACATTTATGTACAAAGACGTTTTAGGCATAGAAAAAGGAACAGAAAAAGAATATAAATCACCATTTCCAACCGAAAATCGGCTTTCTCTGATTATCCCTGAGACAACGACGAAATACAACTCTCGCAGCGATGTTATGTACACTAAAATCGCAGAAAAATGCGCCCAGTTATCAACTTTAATTCCAGGAAACATTGCCTTTTTCTTTCCCTCTTACGAACTCCGTGATAAAATTTGCTTCTTTCTCAGATCCTCCAAAAAATTATTTTTTGAAAAAAAATTTGCCACAAAAGAAGAAAAAGAATTACTCCTTGCTGATTTTAAAGCCGCCAAAGATAAAGGCGGAGTCTTATTGGCTGTCACTGGCGCAAACTTTGCGGAAGGGATTGATTTTCCCGGCGATTTATTGAATGGAGTCGTGATCGTTGGCTTGCCATTAGGAAGGCCTGATTTGAAAACACGAGAACTTATCAAGTATTATGACGAAAAGTTTCGCAAAGGCTGGGAATACGGCTACATCTATCCTGCCATGTCAAAATGTTTACAGTCTGCTGGACGCTGCATCCGTAGTGAAACCGATAAAGGCGCAGTGGTTTTTTTAGATGAACGCTTCAGTTGGAAGAACTACTATGACTGCTTCCCCAGAGAAGGACTGATTGTTTCCAAGGAATACGAGAAACTGCTGAATAATTTTTTTTCCAGGGAATAAATGTTGTTTGTGAGGATATAGAAACAAGAGTGGAACCTAAAAAAATTAAACCAGTATACAAAAGAGTAACATTTATATACAAGTACCACTTTCATAACAAATAACACAAAAAGAATACGAGGATACTCAAAATCTACGGGCTCCAACGGATTCTACCACCCTCACCCCCTCTTTTGGGGCCCTTTTTTTTCAAATGACCGAATACCTCCCTTTGATTATGGGGTTTCCCACCATATTAGGTGCAGTGTACATACTTTTACGCCTGAAGCAATTAATCTGAATTCTATAACAGACATCCCTTCTTCTTAAATAGGTTTAATACTCTTGTCACTTCATGACCTTTTCATCAAGCCCGCTCAATACCTGCGTTGAATGTGAAGAAATTATTACCAATCCAATCTGTCCGGAATGCCTCACCAAAAGAATGAAAAAAGTTATTGGTGAGTACAATAAAGTTCTTGCCGAAGAAATCTTCGCTTCAAATATCCCTGGAGAAACACGCTGCCTCTTTTGCGGGAAAGGAATGGCTCTCTGTGCCCGCTGTTTCAGTAAAGATGTGTATTCTTTTTTGGAACAAAAAGATACAGGAGCCGCTCAAGAATTCTTAAGCAGATTTGACTTTGAGATACGGAAACGACAGGTTGAATTTTATTGATTTGTTATTTTATAGTAGTAAAAAAGAAAGATTTAAATAGAAATGGTTTCTTTCTAAGATAAAATAACCAAAAACATAAAACGGAGGAATTTTCCATGTCAGCACGAAAACTTACCTTAGAGGAAACTTTAGGATTGGTTAAGACCGTAAAAACATCGGATTTTGAATACGAACGTGTCAACGAAGGGAAGAAGGATATATTTACCGGTGCGGTTTCTGGACTAGATAAAATTAGAGTCCAAGTTGAACGATCCGAAAAGGCATCTGGTCTTTTTTATGAAGTAAGAGTTTACGCTGGAGAATTACAGATTAATGAACCCTGTAGTACCGAATACGATGGTCCAAAGAGCGAACGACACAACAGACTAGCTGGTACATACAATGCCATCATGGAGAATAAAATAAATGGAGAAGTAAGTGAAGTTTTGAGTTTTTTAAGAAAGGAAAAGGAGACAAGATAATTTTTTCTTATCGATTTCAATTCACCCCATTAGTAATAGAAGATAGTTTCTATTGATAATAGAAAAACTCTCTCAAACAACCATTATCAGAAAAATAACTTTTATTTTCTCTTCACCCAAACGTGCTTGCCCCGCAGGTATGGAAGATACTATCCACTTTTATCGTAAAGTTCTGCAAATTAACAAGAGGATGATTCAAAATTCGTTCCCCATTCGGTTCCATAGCAATTATTTCCGTGCTTAATAATTGGCTATTGCTAAAACGTTCAATCTTGAGGGGAACAATGACGTGGTCTGGAGGAACCTGGCAGTAATCAGGCACAGGCACTATTGTCCAGGCAAGCGCTCCTGCTCCAGTATAACTTCCCAATCCAGGACGCAACGTATAATTTTGAACCACACGATTGTTCCCGCTGGCATGATATGTAGTAAGATGAACCCGGATGAGATTACACTTTACTGCGCATTGCCCTGTGTTATAAAGTTCAGCAATAAACCTACACTCATTATTCACGCACTGCCGTAAACCGCTGCAATCAGCATTGCTTGCGCAGGAAAGAGACGCCACGGAAACATTTTCAGTGTACCCTTCCGTATCATCACAGATAGTGTTGTTATTGATATCATCACAGCAGGCATTATTAAAGAGAATCTCAGGAGGATAACATCGCGTCAACGCCGGGTTAAGAGGCAGCGTTTCTTCATAATCGGCAACTTCACCATAGTAATTATAGGCCTGTCCCGTAGATGTTCCACGCATGATGAGAAGAATCCCTAAAATTAAGAAGACAGTAACCGCTCCGATGGCTGCTATCTTGCGTTGATCAGACGGAAGCCTTTTTTTTTTAGAATATTCCTGATAATTATGCCGCGCTGTCTCCTGATACGCCCATTTAATCTCTTCTTCGTCCCAGCCCGCTTTCAGCAAATTTTCCCTGATTTGAGGATATTTAAAACCTTGCTTGATATGGTGGGTCATGTAGTTAACAATTTCAGGCTTTAATTTCCCACCGTTCGTTTGATTTTTAATCTCTAAAAAATAATAGAAAGCCCCGCCAATGGCAACAAGAAGCAGAAACCCAAGAACGATGTAAATAAGAGTTTGGGTCTTATTTTGCTCAGTTTGTATGGAAACATCCGTCTGCGTCAACTCTGCTTTGGTGATTTCCACATTTTGCTGCAAGCCCGCGAGACCCGTAGATAACTGAGTTCCTTGGCCTTGTAATTGCGCCCGCAGTTGTTCCTGCTGGGCTTGCATATTCTGCACATTGGCGCTTACTGTAGCCAGTTCCTGCTGCAGGGTAGCCGTGGAAGTTTCAATGGTTGTAAGCTGCTGCTGAATTTGCGCCACTAAAGAACGTAAACCATCTTGCTGCTGGCGCAGGCTGGCCACATCTTGCTGCACGATTTCTAAAGAAGCTGTTTCCGCGCTGACGTTAGCGACTGCTCCTGTCGTCAGCCGCCCGCCTGGAGAAAGGATTACCATAGAAAAAACTACTGCTAAAACCAAACAAAGGACAATAAATATCAAATAAATATGTTTCCGTTCCATCGTCACTCTTTTGCCACAGTGTTCTTTTTTAGGTTTAAATATTTATTGCTTCGTGGTAAGCTCAAATACCACCTGAAACGCTTTCTGCAGATCTTTTCCTTTGGTAATAACAAGATGTTCTGAATGACAGATCATCGAGTCAATGATACTGATATTGTTAGCCGCCAGCTCATTCGAAAGAAAAGCAAAAATCCCAGGGATGTGCGTGATATCCACATTATAAGAAATCATTAATTCTCCCAAATCAGTATCTACATCTACAATTTCTTTAGTATTAAAAATGGTACTGATCTCTTGGAGAGTTTGTTCATCAATAATAATTTTAATATATTTGTTCACTTCAAAAATTCTTAATGTGTCCCCCCCTTGGAAATCAATTTTTGGATAAAAGCTCGCGAGTTTAGTCCTCACTCCTTCACTTTTCTTGAGAAGAACAGAAGCTAATTTTGTTCGGGTTGACAATGTCGCTTTCTTCAACAGAGAATATACTTTAGGTAAATGTTCTTGCTCAGTTAAATCCACATGATAACGCCTAATCCCGCTGATTGCAGCATTCAACGAACAGTGAAGATGAAGATCATCAATAATTTTTTTCGCCAACGCGCGGGTATTGATTAGATTTTCGGAAAGATTCTTCTTAATCGAAAGATGATTGTCCAAGTAACGCCACACTTCTCTATTAATATTTTTCATAAATAGGTTAAATTTCTCATTTTTTATAAATTTAACTAATTTTTGTCACATGATTTATATAATTCTGGTTTTATCTTTTTCATAAAAAATTCATGGAGGCTAAAATATGAACCAAATTATCCAAAAACAATTGACACGCGACTATGAAATAACCCTCAGGCGCCTAGAAGAGATTGAACAAAACGGAAATAACACGCTCGTCAGAGCCCGGTATTTAGAAGGGGCTACTGATGCGACACAATTTCTCCCTCTGGAACATCAGCGAGGAGAGTATCGACATTTAGTTATTATTGCCGACGCTCTGGAAACGGCCCTTATAGAAGGGAAACTTACAGCACAGCAATTGCCACCGAGAGCACCAGCCTACTTGCAAAATCTTGTGTTGAGAGAGAGGGGGTAATTGTGAAACAACGAACCTGGGATGAAATACAAAAAATCTGGGAAGAATATGTTCCTTTAGGGCAAATAGATCCGCTCATCACAAAAATTGCCCGAGGGAGAAGAATTCCTGTATTGGAAAGAATGACCCAAAGAACGATAGAAACGAGAGGGATTGAAAACGCTTTACGAGACAGCATCCAAGGATTTCAGGGAACAGATATCGCTGACTTCTTTTGGAATGCGCATAATTGGGATTATCTTCAGAGACAGCCTGAAAAGCAGCGGCATCTCTATCGTTTTACAGTTGTTACAGGATATTTCATGGAACAAGACAAAATACATCCTGAAATGAAGAATGCCGTAAAATATGCAGATAAATTCATGTAAACAGTTGTATAAAGAATGGAGGCAACAAACATTTAAATATATTTTAGATTTGCAGGATAGAAAATGCTCGATATTAATTTTATACGGGAAAATCCTCAACTTGTACGAGAGAATGAGAAAAAAAGAAACCGCGAGCCAAAAACCGTAGATTTCGTTCTGCAGTATGACCAGCAGTGGAAAAATGCTTTAAAGAAGATAGAAGAATTGAAACACCTGCGAAATGTTGTTTCAGAAGAAATAAATCACGCAAAAAAAGCCAAGAAGGAAAAAGAAGCTCAGCAGAAAATTGTAGAAATGAAGAAAGTTGCTGAGCAAATTAAAGAATCAGAAGAAGACGTTCAGAACTTATTATGCAAACGCGATGCGGCCGCGCAGAAATTAGGAAATATCATGCATCCTGATGTTCCTCCAGGCAAAGACGATTCAGAGAACGTGGAAATAAAAACATGGGGGAAAAAAGCAGTATTTTCCTTTCCACTGAAAAATCATGCTGAACTGGTAGAAAACCTTGGAATTGCTGACTTCGAAGCATCAGCAAAAACGTCAGGAAACGGTTTTTACTTTCTGAAGGGACAACTAGGGCTGCTGAATCAGGCGCTTATTCAATTTGCTTTAAACTTCATGCAGAAAAAGAAATACACCTACATCGAACCTCCTCTCATGATTTATAAAAATGTTCTTGCCGCCGCTGTTGATGTCGGAGAATTCGAAAAAACGATATACGACGTAGAAAAAGGCGAGCTTGTTCTCATCGGCACAAGCGAGCATGCGTTGTTAGGAATCCACGCCGGAGAAACATTCACCGAAAAAGACCTGCCAAAAAAATATTATAGTTACAGTATGTGTTTTCGGAAGGAAGTAGGAGCGCATGGCATTAATGAAAAAGGCTTATGGAGAACCCATCAGTTCAATAAAGTAGAACAATTTATTTTTTGCCTGCCGGAAGAAAGCCAAAAATACTTTCAAGAATTATTAAAGAACTCAGAAGAAATCCTAAAAGCGCTGGGGTTGCCTTATCGTGTTATAGAAATCTGCGCAGGCGATTTAAGCGCCTGGAAACATCGAAGTTACGATCTCGAAGTATGGCGTCCCACAGTACAAAAATATGGGGAGGTTATGTCGCTCAGTAATTGTACGGATTATCAAGCAAGAAAATTAAACATTAAAGTGGAACGTAATGGGAAAAGAGAAGTAGTGCATACATTAAATAATACTGCGATGGCAACGTCACGAATTATGGTTGCTATTCTCGAGAATTTCCAAACAAAAGAAGGAACGATTAAGGTTCCCAAAGTATTATGGCCGTATATGGGTGGAATTAAAGAAATTAAAAAAGTGAAATAATGAACACAATCCAACCATTATCATACGCAGAATTAGTTGCACCAGAAAGAACGCATGAAAGAATACTCTGTCCAGGAGAAATACCCATTCATCCTAAGGTATATAATTCTCCTTTGGTTTATACCCCAGAATTTATAATGGAAGTACGAGCACAGATGCCAGATGCTTTAAGGAAGGATATTTCGGAAATCAAAAGAATTCTTCAAGAACCGCTTGGCTTTACCATAACCAACGAAGGGATATTGGATGTAAATCCAAAAAGAAAATTCCATGAAGAACCACAAAAATTTAATGATATAAAATTTGAAGTGGATCAATCAAAAAAAACGCTGTGGGGTGGAATATATGCTTCAACGATAGGTATCCTCTCGAGTCGAGATTCAGAGTTCTCTATTAGTCAAAAACCCCCGATAGGATGGCCTAGCTTTTCTCACCCTTTGCCAAAAGAAAAGGCGGAACAATATTGTTTTCGGCATGAACGATCCAGCTTTGGTCAGGACCAAGGCTATTATGTATGCCATACTTGGTACAACCATAATCTTCACGATCAGGGTAAATTGTTGTTCCATTACCTCCGAACATTTGCAATTGTGTTTAATAACCTAGGACTGGCAAAACTAGAAGCATCCCCTGAAGAAAAGAAACTTTAATAAACTTCTTCCCGTGTGACATAATTTTAATGAACATCGTGAAATTAGGCGGTTCTGTTATCAACCCCGATGGGAAATACAATAATACCATCATTGATGAGCTTATCTCGCTTGTAAAAAAAAATGGCGGTTCTTTCACTTTCGTTGTAGGTGGAGGAAAATTATGCCGCATTATCCAAAATCTAGCAAAACCTTTCTTGGATACAGCATTAGAGAATGAACCTTCCGTTGCCTTGGCTAACGATGATTTGGGCATTGCCATCACAAAAATAAATGCGCGTTACGTTTTAGAACGGTTCAGAAAAAAATTAGGCGAGCTTGTTTACCCTGAAATTCTCATAGATCCAACGCAAAAGCCTGCCACCACGGCAAAAATCTTCTTTGCGGGAGGCTGGAAGCCAGGCAATAGCACGGATACGGATATGATGTTGTTAGCAAAAACATTTAATGCCGAAAGTGTCTTCAAGATGAGCGACTTTGAAATTGTGAAAAAAATAAAACCTGCCGAGTTAATCGGTCTTTCTGAACAAGAAAAAAAGAAAGCCCTGGCAGCGGCAGAAGAAACTCCGCTCTTGACTTGGAATGAATTAAAGCAATTAGTTGGCGATGAATGGAACCCAGGATTAAACACGCCTTTTGATTCCATCGCTGTAAAGATAGGGCTAGAAATAAAAAAAACAGTTACCCTTTACATCGGAAAAAACACAGAACTGCCGAAAATGATTCTTGGAAAAAAATTCCGAGGAACGATTGTAAAAGGATAAATCGAATTCAAACACAGCCTGCCGCTGCTCACTTTATATACTATTCTTCTCCACTATCATAAATTTAATAAAACAACTCCTTTTTTTCTCTACTATGTCTTTATTTAAAGAAATGCTCAAGAGCGGCGAAACACTTTTTCGTGATACGGTTGCTTTGGAATACGATTATCAACCTAAAGTGCTGCAATACCGTGAAAATGAACAGCAGCGCTTTGCGATGGCCATAAGACCGCTGCTGCAAGGCCATTCGGGAAAGAATCTTTTTGTGTACGGCCCGCCTGGAATTGGCAAGACTACTTCCTGCAAGCATGTTCTACGGGAACTGGAACAAGAAACGAATGAAGTTATCTCCCTGTATGTCAACTGCTGGAAAGAGAATACGACCTTCAAAGTGTTCTGCAAGATTTGTGAATTATTAGGATATAAGTTTATCCAGAACAAAAAAACAAGCGAATTGTTCCAATTAATTCAGCAGAAGGTAAATAAAAAAGCGGTCGTTTTTATTTTTGACGAAGTAGACAAGCTCGAAGAGATGGACTTTCTCTATACTATCCTCGAAGACGTCTACCGAAAATCTATCCATTTGATCACAAACTATCGCGACAGTTATGGAGAATTGGATGAACGGATACGAAGCAGACTAAACCCTGAATTTGTGTACTTTCGCCCTTACACACAAGCAGAAATCATGGGCATTCTCAGCCAGAGAAGGGATTACGCTTTTGTCCCAGGATGCTGGGATGAAGAAGCCTATCGGGAAATCATTGAAAAATGCGCCGAAACAAACGATGTCAGAGTCGGCCTTTACTTAATGAAAGAAGCAGGCAATCTCGCAGAAGAGAGAAACTCCCGAAGAATCATCCCTTTCCATGTTGCAGAAGCTATAAAAAAAGTAGAAGACTTTCACATCAAGCCGAAAGAAAAATTAGAAGAAGACTTGCAAGTTATTCTACGCTTGATTAAAGAAAATAGCGGGAAAAAAATCGGCGACTTTTTTGTGCAGTACAACGAACTGGGCAATGAAATGAGCTACAAAAGCTTTCAGCGCCGGATAACAAAATTAGAAGAAGCACGCTTTATAACGACGGAAAAAATATCTGGGAAGGAAGGGAATACAACCATTCTGCATTACACTGGAAATAAGAAGTTAACGGAATTTTGAGAAGAAAATATCACTTATGAAAGAAAGAGAGAGTCACCTAGAAAGACTTGATGAAGTTATATACAATATTAAAAATAAAAAGTGTATAATTGGTTAAATGAAGAACATTCAACGTGATTTGTCAGGACTTCGCCTTCTCTATCGCCTTAAGAATGTGGACAGGACTTCATCCGTGAAGGAACGTCCTGAAAGTTCAGCTGAACACAGCTGGAGCTGCTTGATTCTTGCTGATCATTTTATGCAGAAGATAAACTTAAAATTAGACCGCTTAAAAGTCTTTGAATTATTATTATACCATGATGTAGTGGAAATCGAAGCAGGAGATATTTGTATCAGTAAGGAAGAGGAAAGAAAGAATAAGAGAGAACGAGAGTTAAAAGCGATGGAGAAGCTCAAAGAAGAAATGCCTCCCCTACTGAAAGAAAAATTTGTAAGTTTATATCTCGAATTTGAAGAAATGAAAACTTTAGAAGCAAAATTCGCGCAGTCCATCGATAAGCTTGATGCCGAGATCCAGGAATTGGATTATCAAGGCGATTGGAAAGGCTGGACAGAAGAATTCCTACGAAAGAAAAAAGAGCCCTATTTTAAAGAATTTCCGGAAATCAGGGAGATTTTTGAAGAAGCGACAAAAATTGCCAGGAAGAATGGCTATTTTAAATAGTGTGGCAAGCTGTTTGAACTCGCTTTTCCAGAATCGTAACTAATTTATATCTCCGAGAAATGCTTACTCCCAGATGAAGAAATTAATGCGGATGATTGTTATAGCTTTCTTTTGGATAATATTCACTTTCTCAACGGCTGTTCTAAGTTTAAGCCCCTTAGAAAAGACGAACGAAAATACTTTCTGCAATTCTAATCCTTCTTTAAACATTTGCCAGCAAAGAAGAATAATAATACCCTGCCGCTCGCAATTTGACTGCCCCCAGCAAGGTAATATTTTTTGTAATAATCAACGCCAGCCTTCGCGCTTTGATTGCTTCTTAAATGCTCAAACTCAGAAGAGAGAATGCATCAGGTCATATGTCCATTCAGGTTGCACCCTCTGGATGCCATGGTATGATAGATATATTTTTTCCTGCGAGAGAAATAATCAGCTGAATTGGACGCTGGAGTATGGTTTTTGCCATGTCGGGCAATTTTGCACCATTTCAAACCATCAAAATTTTGAGAAAGCCATTTGTTGGAACTTTGCGGGATACGAAGAGACCAATTCACAATAAAAATAAATAATAGTTTTCTTTTCCAAGTTTCATGAAACGTTCCGCAGGTGTAGTTTTGTTTAGGGAAAAGAAAGGAAAGCGGGAATACCTTTTATTGCAATACAACGAACCTGATTATTGGGGATTGAGCAAAGGAGGAATAGAAAAAGGAGAAATAGAAGAAGAAACCGCTTTAAGGGAAGCCAAAGAAGAAACAAACCTGCAAAAAGTGCAATTAATCCCTCATTTTAAGGAAAAAACATCCTATTTTTTTATCTGGGAAGGAAAAAGGATGTATAAAGAAGTGACTTGGTTTTTAGGAAAAGTTTTGGAGAAGAACGACGGAAAAGTATCGTGGGAGCACACCGCTCTGGTATGGCTCTCTTACAGAAAAGCATTAACCAGACTAAAATTTAAGAAAGATCGTCTTGTGGTAGAGAAGGCGGAAAAGTTCCTTTCTCGGGGATTCCGATATCAACAATGACTGTTTTATGAGCTATGCCTTGTAAACCTGTTTTAAGATCATGAAAAGTAATAATTAAATCAACGTCGCACACTTTTTCTCCTTCGCCAGTATCAGCATTCATTCCTGAAGGAACATCAACGGCAATTTTTAGGCCGTTTAAAGAATTAAAATAATCGATCGCAAAAGAAATGGAATCTTTCGCTTCCCCCTGCATGCCAATGCCCAAGAGGGCATCAATGAGAATATGCCTGTGATTAGCTTGAAGGTGAACGGCTTGGAGATCTGTTTGCGTTTCAATTAAAATAATAGGTACATGATCTTTGATCTTTTCGTAATTCTCACGAGCTTCATCCGATAGTTTTTCAACATTTCCAAAGAAAAAAACAGTTACAGGAACTTCTTCCGCAAAGTAACGCGCTGCCACAAAACCATCACCCGCATTATTGCCGCCGCCAGCAAAAATGACAACTCTTCTTCCCAGAAGATCAAACTTTTCTTTGACAACTTCAAACACTTTTTGTCCAGCATTTTCCATAAGATAAATGGGAAGTATTCCTTGATGCAAGGCTTGCCGTTCTAGGGTTCGCATTTGATTAACAGTTATCATAAAGGAAAAAAAGAGATTATTTATATAAATATGTCCAAGAAAATGCAATGAAAAATACAATCTAGGAAAGATCAAATTACAATAAATAATAAACTGCAAGCGCTACAAAAAAACCAAACAATGACCCGACCAAAACCTGAAGCGGTGTATGCCCCATGGCATAATGCTCTCTTGACTTAATGTGATGCATTTGAAATAATTTCTTAATAGCCAGCCATTCCTTCCCTACCGATCTTCGCACACCAAAGGCATCTCGAAGAACAACAATCGCGAATACTAAGCTAATAGCAAAAGCCGTAGAAACTCCTTCATTAAGGTACACAATCGTGGCCAAGGAAATCACAAAAGCGGCATGAGAAGACGGCATCCCCCCCGTTACAATAAGGTCATGGAACGAAAGAGTCTTGTGGCGGAACCAGTAAATAATAAGTTTTATTACCTGTGCGCCAAATCCTGCAAAGATAACCGTAGTGATAATCTTCTCCATGAACTTAGGATTATTTTAAGATTTATTAAAGTTGCTTTCGTGAACACTGTTACCTTATGAGCAGGTGGCTCGGCCAAATTGTATTTTCGAAGCTAAGCCATTGCTCGCAAATAGTTAAGATCAAAAAATCTTCGAATAAGCTGACGATATTCAGTCAGATTCACAAAGAATTTTTTGCTGAGAAAATCGGCCCGCCACCTGCTCTGCCGATAAGTTAACAGTGTCCTTTCGTGAACACTATTATAGCAAATGTGTTAAATATTCGAACAGTGTCCTGCACATTGGCTTATTAGTAATTGTGAACAAATG
Organism: uncultured Methanosarcinales archaeon; assembly: GCA_964502785.1. Taxonomy (GTDB): domain Archaea; phylum Nanobdellota; class Nanobdellia; order Woesearchaeales; family GW2011-AR9; genus JAGVYE01. The sequence goes on from CAZCXW010000017.1 coordinate 12,168, forward strand.
TTCAAAATAATTCACAAATACTATAACTTAAAGGCAAATACGTCAACCATCCACAGAACGCTATCCATTCGACTACAACAATTCTTATAAATTACTTTACAGCCAAAAGAACATGCCTAAGATTCATCTTCTTTCAGAAGAACTCATTAACAAAATCGCTGCTGGGGAAGTTATTGAACGGCCTGCTTCTATCGTGAAAGAACTTATTGAAAACTCGCTCGACGCCGGGGCTACTTCCATGATCATAAATATCGAAGATTCAGGAAAGAAACTGATTAGAGTGAAAGATAACGGCGAGGGGATGGATGAGGAAGATGCCAGAAACTCGGTGCTGCGGCATGCGACAAGCAAAATTCAAAATGAAGATGACCTCTTTGCGATTCAAACTTTGGGTTTCCGTGGCGAGGCTTTGGCAAGCATTGCCGCCGTTTCCCACTTTTCTATCATCACAAAACAAAAACAAGCTCTGGAAGGATTCATCCTAGAAATAGAAGGAGGAGCTGTCACTAAATCAGGAATAACCTCCTCAGAAACAGGAACAACAATCGAAGTGCGAAATCTTTTTTTTAACACTCCCGCGAGAAAAAAGTTTATGAAGACCGAGACCGTGGAATTACGTCATATTATTGATATTGTAACCCATTATGCTTTACTGCATCATCTTACCTCATTTAAATTATTCCACGGGAATCATCAATTATTAAACGCTCCTTCTGTACAAAATCCGAGAGACAATATTGCCGCGATGTACGGGATAAAGTGCGCGCAGGATTTATTGGAAGTATCATACAAAAATGAAGTAATTTCCATCGCTGGTTTCATTTCTACCCCTTACCATGTCAGAAACGACAAGCAGCAGCAAACCTTGTTTGTCAATAACCGCTGGATCCGAAATGAAGATATTGCCAGGGCCATCTACGAAGCATACCATTCTTTGCTTTTTGTGAACAAACATCCCGTTTTTATTCTTCACCTTACCCTTAATCCACACCAGGTGGATGTCAATGTCCATCCTCAAAAATCTGAAATAAAAATCGAACAAAAAGAAGTTGTCTGCGCCGCTATCTACAAAGCGATACGGGAGACACTCGAGAAAAATAACCTTATTCCGACCGTTGATTCTGCTTTTGAAACGCAGCAGTTCCTGTATCAAAACACAAAGAAACTGCAAGGAAAAAAAGAAGAAAAATATCCTTTTGAAAAAAGTAAGCAATCAGTCTTTGAAATTAGGGAATCTGAATCAGCCGCAAAAGCAGACAAAGAAAAAAAAGAAACGGCAGAAGTCATTCTTCGAACAGAAACGGAAATGAACATTCCTAAGAACCGTTTTCCTGCCATGAAACTTCTTGGACAAATCCATAAAACTTTCTTTATTGCCGAAACAGAAGGCGGCGCCTATTTCATCGACCAGCATGCGGCTCATGAACGTGTTTTATATGAACAGTTTATAGAACAATTCATGGCTAAAAACGTAGAAGTGCAATATTTGCTGCAAGGGGAAATTCTAGAAGTGACTCCAACGGAAAAAATAACAATAGAAGAATTTAAAGACTATTTAAAACAATTTGGTTTTGAGATGCAGCCATTTGGAGAATTAACATACGTCCTTAAGAGCATCCCATCTCTTTTTGGAAAAGTTCAATCAAAAGAAATCATCCATGAAGTTCTTGCCCTATTAAAAGAAGGACGAGAAAAAATAAATGAAAAAAAAGAAGAGATTGTAACCCGCATGGCTTGCCGTGCCGCCGTAATGGCAGGAGAGAACTTAACAAATCTGGAGATGGATGTAATTCTTAAAGACTTAGCTTATACAAAACTTCCTTACACTTGCCCTCACGGACGGCCAACACTTTTTAAAATAACGGTGGACGAGCTGGAAAAGAAGTTTAGAAGGAAAGGGTAGAAAGATACTGAAAAGAACTAAGAAATACTCTTTTCCCCATACTCCAGAACAATCTTATCCTTCTCCTGAGGAATATACCTATCAAGCACTGTTTCTTCACCATTGACTCGGAGAGTAAGCGTTTTCTCGGCATCGCTGCAATAAGAAATTTCTCCCATAGACAAACATTGCGTATCCAAACGCAGATTCATCTTCTCCAAGACTTGCTGGAGCGTTAAGCGGGAAGAAAACAGTCGTATAGTACCGCCAACGATTTTAACAAAAATGGCTTGTGGATCAAGCCGCGATGCAATATCTATTTTATCTCCATCAACAACTACATCCAACGAGAATGTTACAGGATTCTCCTGAAATTCGTAATATGACAATTCCTCACAGCTATTCTGCTGACAAAGATTTTCTGTACAAAGAACGGCTGTTGGCTTTTCACCGCAGACTAAATAACAATCGGCATCTGTCCGGCAAAGGCGCGGTTCCGCCGTTTCAATTGGCTGGTTGCCATTAGTATTACTGAACAAAAATTGAGGAACAGTAAACCCAACAACGAGAAGCACCAAGAATGTTATCACCAGCATTTTCCGTAAAAGTTCCTTCTTTTGAGCTTGCATAAATCAAAAAATAAAAAAGAACTTAAAAAGCTTTCCTTTAACGCCCTACTTCACGACAATAACACCGGCCATTCCCCGCCAGGCTTCGCAGCTGCTGCAGGAAAAAGCAAAGGAACCTTCTTTATCTGCTGTGAATTCCACCGTCGTTATGCCTTTAACTTCTTTCTCTACGTTTAATTCAGGGATACTAAACGTAAAATCTAAACTCTGGGGATTGACAGTAAGAGTCACCGTATCCCCTTTTTCAACGATGACCATATCAGGAGAAAACAGCCAGCGTTTGGCATTGATACTCACTTCTTTCTTAGCAGCAGCTTTTTCATTTCGAACTTCGGGCTCTTCAAGAACCACCGCAGCATTCTTTGAAACATCCCCGACGACTTCAATTTCATCAGACTCGCCTAATGTCGAGATTTCACCCACCGTAGAGTTAGCTCCTTCCGCTTCATCTAAAGAAGCTTCCGCTCCTCCCTGTACTGCCAAGGAAACAGACGGATCATAACCCACCGGGAAAAAAAGTGTTCCATCTTTTGTCATATAAGAATCAACAGACTGTCCCGCAACGGAAAACGTTATCTTATAGAGATTACCTGCGTCAACTGCCTTCTCAACCGTAGCTAGGAACGGCGGCTGCACTAAATTTGTATTGACATATTCAGTCGCTTTCTTCTCCGCATCTGCTAAAGAAATGCTTTTTCCTCCTGCTGCGCTCTTGGAAAAAGTAAACCCATTGGTTAATACAGAAAAAAGGAGTAAAATAACAACGATTCCCGTAATGGCTTTCCATGTAGAAATCTCTTTAAAAAATCCTGAATTATGACTATCATTTGCCCAAGGATCCACAGGGGGGGAAGCCCGTTCTACTTTAACTTTTGCTGCTTTTAAAACCGACTCCTCATTTTTAAGCTGGTTTTCATCTTTTAAAGAAGTAATTTTAACGTCATCCGTTTCTTCAGCATCGACATCACTCCCGGATTTACCAACGCTTTTTTTATTCCCTTTGGCAACAACATTTTTCGATTTAGGATAAAGAGAGCTTTTCTTATCAGAAAGAGATTCTTTCAACTCTTTTTTTAATTCAAATTTATCCTCTTCTCCTGCTTGCTCTGGAACACTTTCCTCATCCACAAACTCCTCACCGAAATAAGACTCATCAATTTCATCCAAATGCTTCTGTTCCATTCTATATCCCCTCCCTTTTGCTGGAGACGAATAAAAGCAGATTATAAATATTTATATGATTAAAACAATAATCTAAAGATTATATACTCAAAGCATACAAACAAACTCAAAAAGAGAGAATTACTTATTCTGAAGTGGTTAATAAATCTTAATAACTATAACCTCTCTATGAAAACTTATGGACTTTCGTATCCAGAGAAAGGAGAATGAAAACCTTCACAAGTATCCTACTACAGATTTAAGTACAGCCAAAAGTTTTGCCGACCAGCTGCAAAAAGAATTGCAAAGCTTTTTGCTAGGAATAGTGGTCTTTGGCAGTTCTGTCCGCCGGGAAACAACGGAAAAAAGCGATATTGACCTTCTTATCGTTATTGACGACGTAGGCATGGTTATCTCCGAAGCAGTAATTGAAGGGTATCGCATTATCATTGAAAATTTAGTTCGACATATATCACTAAAATTACATATTACATCTATGACTTTCAGTTCTTTCTGGGAACACGCCAAAGCGGGAGATCCGGTCGTTGTCAATATCCTTCGTGATGGAATTGCTCTCTATGATACAGGATTTTTCAATCCTCTGCAGCAGCTTCTGCGGCAAGGACGAATTAGACCTTCCGAAGAGAGTATTTGGCGTTATTACGGAAGAGCTCCAAAAACATTGATTAACTCTAAATGGCACGTCCTGCAGGCGACTCTTGACCTTTATTGGGCGGTCATCGACTCTGCTCATGCCGCTCTGATGCGTGCTGATCAAGTACCACCTACCCCCGAACATGTTGCTGATCTTCTCGAAAAAGTATACGTGCGGCACAAATTATTAGAAAAGAAATACGTAGAGACTATGAGAAAGTTCTACAAAATCAACAAAGAGATCACCCATCGTGAAATTCAGGAGATAAAAGGTCCAGAATACGAAAAATTATATGCCGAAGCAGATGAATTTGTGAAACACATGAAGAAATTGATTGAGAAAGGGAAATTCTGAAGAGTCAAAGAAAAATTAGATTACAATTGTATGCCTGTAAGAGAATATAGAGTAGCCTGCGGTTCTGTCCAAAAATAGTAGATTAATATGCTATCGTTGCCTATATGACCATCGTGAATGTGATATAATTCATGCCGCACGGCAGGCCTGCAAGCAAATTCGCCCCCCACCACGATCTTAAGTTCCCCTTCTTTTGTTATTCCTGAAAAGCTGATAGGTGTATCGCTCAGAACGGCTTTAATATTTTGGGTATTTCCTAATTTCCTTTTTTCCTGTCCTAAGATTACTTCTAATTCACTCTGCGAAGATATTTTATCAGAAATATTTGAAGCTAATGTATTAACACCAAATAATAAAGCCAAGTACAGGACTGCTGAAGCAGTAGCTGCTTTCAAAGGACGAGAGGTAAGAGTATACATTTCGACGAAATTCATTGAACTGCAATAAGCAATGTACTTTAAAAATATTAAGAAAAAAAATCGTCAAAACAAAAACCTTTAAGAATCTCCGCATAATTCTAAGTATTGATGAAAGTTTCAAAAGTGGCAAAAGAGAATCTTACAGGCGCTAAAAACCATAAGGACAGTAACAATTATCCTATTATTTTCAAACATGCGCTTAAAAATGCATTTGAATTCGCGGGAAAAGTCAATAAAAATGTGGTTCTTGGGCAGACATTGCGCGAAAAACCTGAGTTAAAAAACAATGTGCCGCAACTAATGAAAGAAATTGAACAAGTTAGTAAAGAAGTTGAAACACTATCAGCAGAGCAGATATCGCAAGAACTACAGAAAAAAGCGCCAGAACTTTTGCAGAAAGAAGAGAAAATTGAAGGGCCACTTAAACTCCTGCCCAATGCAAAGAAAGGAAAAGTAGTGGTAAGGATTGCGCCATCGCCCTCTGGACCATTACATATCGGTCATGCTTATGGGACTTCGCTGAATAACGAATACGCCAAAATGTACCAAGGTAAATTAATCTTGAGGATTGAAGATACAAATGCAGAGAATATCTATCCTCCAGCCTATGAACTTATTGAGCGGGATGCGCAATGGCTCACCAACCAAGGTATAAGCCAAGTCGTTGTGCAATCCACAAGATTAGGAATTTATTATGATTATGCGGAAAAGTTGGTCCAGATGGGAAAAGCGTACGTATGCATGTGCGACGCTGAAGAATGGAAAGAACTGAAGAATCAAAAAAAAGCTTGTCCTTGCCGAAATCTAACGATAAAGGAGAACACGCAAAGATATGCAAAAATGTTTAACGAATATGCAGAAGGAGAAGCAGTGTTAAGATTAAAAACAGATATTGAACATAAAAACCCCGCGATGCGCGATTTTGGCATCATGAGAATTGTCGAACATGTCCATCCTAAAACCGGGAAGGAGCAAAGAGTCTGGCCATTGATGGTATATTCGGTCGCTATCGATGATCATTTGCTCGGTGTAACCCATGTCCTCAATGGAAAAGATCACGCTGATAACGCAGCAAAGGAAAAAATGATTATGGAATGTTTTGACTGGAAAAGTCCGGAGTATAAACACTGGGGAAGGATAAATTTTGAAGGATTTGAATTAAGCACGACAAAAACGAAACAAGCCATTGCCCAAGGCCAATATGACGGTTGGGACGATATCCGCCTCCCATTTCTTCCTGCTTTGCGCCGGCGAGGATATCAGCCAGACGCTTTTCGTCATTTCGCCATAGAAATCGGCTTAAGCCTTAATGATAAAACGGTCACTGTCCAAGAATTTTGGAAAATGATTGATGCCTTTAACAAAGAAATCATTGAACCGAAAGCTAACCGTTATTTCTTTATCGAAAAACCGATCCTAATCCAAATTAAAAATGTTCCCGAGAAAGAAGTATCTTTAGATTTACATCCAGACTTTCCAGAGAGAGGAAAAAGAACTTTCATAGTTGATGGAAATGTCTCTATCGCTGAAAAAGATCTTCAAAGCCTTACAGAAGGAGATATTCACCGCCTTATGGACTATTGTAATTTTACTGTTAAAAAAAACTCTTTCCATTTTCTTTCGTTTGATTACAACGAATACAAGAATGCCGATAAAAAAGGAAAAATCATCCATTGGCTTCCGATAAACCAGACAATGGAAGGGGAAATCCATCTGCTTGACGGCACCTGTATATTAGGATTAGGAGAAAAATTGCTTGCAAACCTTAAAGAAGGAGACATTATTCAATTAGAACGCATGTTTTTTGCTCGTGTTGATAAAAAAGAAAAAAATAAAATAGTGTTGTGGTATCTGCACAAATAACAAAGAGAAAAAGGGGGTTTAAAGATGGGAAAAATTTCAAGGGATACGCCGTTAGTAGAGCTTACGCTGCGAAGATATGAAAAACCAACGATGAATGATCGTGATTTGGTGCGCAAGTTTTGTTTATCCGTAGGGTTATTACAGCCAGGAGACTCACGCGATGTTGTTGTCGATGTCTTTCATCAATTATTGCTCGCCAGACAGCGGCGGGAAGAATTACATTCAGAAGAGATTAAGAACTTAGTGATGAACTACCGAAAAAACAGCAAGCTGCCCATGTTAGGCATTGCTTCTTCTAATATTAGACGCCAATTAAAACGCCTTAAAGATTTGCATTTGATAGAAACGAACGCAAACCTGTATCGCATTACCGAATGGGGAGAATTATCGGAAATCTTTGAAGAGAAAGTCGAAAATTTCCTCCTTAAATCGGTGATGGGCAGGGTAAAAGAATATGTAGAAAAGCTAGATAAAGAGTTCTCAAGCTCGAAGGAAGAAGAGATGTGATTTGTTTAACCTTCTTTTAAGTTATGAGAAATTCACCGAAAGCGTCTCACCCCGCCATACATGGGCAGGGCTTTCTGGTTTCATTGTGTAAGATATTTAAACCCACAAAAGGTAATAAAAATAAAAAACATCTAAACAATATCTTCTTCCGCAACAACGATGTAATCACCAGAAGCGATAACCGCTGAAAAAGGAATTAATATTTCTCCTTCTTTGGTTTTTTCCAGTTCTAAACGATCGGTATAAGAAGTTGGATTTCTCAATAAGAGGTGGATTAACTCTCCCGAGCCAACCTCAAAGATCAAATCACCCACTTCTCCAAACTTTTTTCCTGATTTTGAGACTATTGTTTTCCCTAAAAGTTCTTTAGAATATACTTTCTCTTTTTCCGCCATAAATCACTCACCCTCGCTATAATAATAAATTTCAGAAAGGAAAAGACTATATAAAGTTTGCGGTGGTGTGATACCATCAAACTAAATGACAGTGTCTTAGGCCTGATGCTTTACTGAGAAGAAATAACCTAAATCATTAACACTTGTTGCTGCCTTTTAACTTTTACTTTAATCCACTTTGTGTACCCTAAGAATTCGCCTCCTGCCTGTAAAGCCATCGGCTGATTGCTTTGGATGAAAAACTCTTTTCCTTTAAGGGGAATGAGCGGCGCTTTGGCTATATTTAACTGGGATAAAAAAATCTGCCACAAACGCAATGCTTTATTGAAAACCTGAGAATGGGGATTAACACTTAACATCCCCAGCATATGCTTGTCATCCGGTTCAATGCGTCCTATTAAAGAACGAAGACCGTAGCCAATAAAAGAGATCTTCGCAATAATAAGATTAAAACAATTCTCCCAATAATGGCTTTTTCCATCGATAATAGAAGTTATATCATAACTAATACAAGGTCCAAAAGCTACTGCTGTTCCCGCCTTCCAATAATCAGCAAAAGTGTGGTTAGGTTTCCGCGTCACTTGTTTTATCACTTCAGCATCAATCCCCAGACTTAAGAATCCCGTTAACTTTTTTCCCTTTTCCCATTGTAATTCTAGAATATCCAGCGGTGTTTCACGAAAATGAAACCGGGAACGCAAATATTCAAAACGTTTCCCTCGATAAAAATAAGAATAGTAAGAATTGCCCGCCCCTAAAGGAAAGAAACCTAAACTTTTCTTTTGTAAAGTTTGATTATTCAGAGCACTTTCAAACGTGCCATCGCCGCCCGCAATGATAACTTGCTGCGCATTGCAGACAATTTTGCCTGCATCTTCAAAAACATCGCCGGAATTGGTTAAATAATAAATCTTTGCCTTCCGACGTAGGGCAAAGCGTCGTAACAAGCGACGGCGATAGGCATCCCTATACCCGCCAGACTTCCGATTGGCAAGAATAACCATTTGTTCAGGTTCCACTCTTTTGCCCATTAATTTCCGATTGAGCAATTTTTTTCGATAGACAAAACTATAATGAAATAAAGAAACAAGAGCGATGATCATAGTAATAAAAACAAAACTGACAATAACTGCTTTTGTTAACTCCAAGTACTTGCTTTGTGAAAAAAGAACAATGGTTTCAGCGAGAAGGAGAAAGACAACAAAAAACTGCAGGGAAGTGATGGCCTGGCCATAATAATTACCAATACTGATTTCAACGTCATCTCGCGATGCTCGCATGCGCAAGTACCCGATGATTACATCCCTGGCAATAAAAAAAATCAAAACTGCGTCTGAAAAAGAGCCGCGGATCGAGAAGACAAACAACAAGATAAAAACCACAATCTTATCTGAAAAGGGATGAAGAAAGGATTCCACCTGCTGCTTATGGAACAGAAGGCGTTCCACAAAATCAATGAATACAGAAAGAAACAACAGCAAGAACGCAAAATATGCGCTTGCCAAGGTTTCCTGATACAAACAAAATATGATAAAAGGAAGTATCGCCAGATGAAAAATGGCCGTGATATTCCGCACTTTCATGCTAAGAGAGCTAGATGGATTCTTATTAAAACTTTCTCTATCTTACCGCGCACATGTCAAAGAAAACCGACCAGCAGTGTATACATTGATAGAAAGAACCGATGCTATAACTCATCTTCCTTTCCATGAAGCGCTCTCCTTTCTTTAGTTGGTTTCCCTAAAATCACATCATCGATACGCAGAATCATTTCCGCGACGTCAGTAGCGCTGGACAGAGCCTGAGTTTTTATTTTCAGTGGCTCAATAACCCCTTCTTTCCAGGCATCCATAACTTCCCCGGTAAAAACATTGATTCCATGCCACTCTCCTGACTTTTCATGAGCGGCGCGTAATTTTGTCAGCACATCGATAGGATCCAAACCCGCATTTTCCGCCAGCGTGCGGGGAATAATCTCTAATGTATCAGCGAAGGCTTGCACTGCCAACTGTTCCCGTCCTGTCAGAGACTGCGCATAACTTCGCAATTCCTTCGCCACTTTCATCTCTGTTGCGCCTGCGCCTGCCACCACTTTACAGCTTTCTAAAGCGGCTGAAAGATCGCCAATGGCATCCGTAACTGCGCGTTGAATCTCTTCAACGACATGAACTGTTCCGCCACGGAGAAGAAGAGTTACTGCTTTAGGATTAACACATTTCTCCACAAAGATCATTTCCTCATCGCCAACTTTTTTTTCGCTGACAACACCTGCATTTCCAGTATCCTGGCTGGTAAATTCTTTCCAGTTGCTGATAATTTTTGCCCCTGTCGCCATTGCCAATTGTTCCATGTCGCTTTTTTTAACACGCCGCACTGCGAAAATAGAAGCTTTGGCCAAGAAGTACTGCGCTAAATCATCGATTCCCCGCTGGCAAAAAACAACCGTGGCCCCGCTTTGTGAAATTCTCTGCACCATTTGCTGCAGGATTCTTTCTTCTTGTTCAAGAAACGAATTTAATTGTGCAGGATCAGTAATTTGAATTTTCGCATCAATTTCAGGATTTTTTATTTCCAAAGCGCAATCCAGAAGGGCAATTTTTGCTTTTTCCACCACCAGAGGCATGGAAGGATGCACACGTTCTTTATCTAAAACAATTCCTTCGATAAGTTCACTTTTTTCAGTGCTTTCTCCGGCACGTTTTTCTACTCTGATATTTTCTTTGTGAACCGCTATTCCCCGGCCATCACTCTCTGCGACTCGTTGTATGGCCGAAACAATCAAAGAAGAAAGCTTTTCTTTGCTTGATTCCGCTCCTTTTCCGGTCATCGCTGTATTTGCAATGTGCCATAACAACCTCTCATCTTGAAAAGATGCATTTTTGGCAAGAGCCATAAGAATCTTTTGCGCTTGTTCTTCCGCCAGACGATACCCTTTCGCTAAAACCGTCGGATGGATATTTTGATCCAACAATTCTTCCGCCCGTTTTAATAATTCACCAGCTAATACTACTGCTGTGGTCGTTCCATCGCCAACTACATCTTCTTGCGTCTTAGCCACTTCCACGACCATTTTAGCAGCAGGATGTTCAATCTGCATTTCTTTAAGGATAGTCACTCCATCATTCGTGACCACCACATCTCCCGCTTCATCAACAAGCATCTTATCCATCCCCTTAGGACCTAAAGTTGTACGAACCGCTTGCGCCACGGCTTTTGCGGCCATGATATTGTTACGCTGCGCATCTTTCCCTGTCGTTCGTCGCGTTTCCTCTGGCAGAATGTAAACCGGCTGCGCATTATTAGTCATGAAAAATACCTCCCTGCATTCTTAGAATAGAAGTGTTTTTTAAAGATTATGGAAAAAATGAGCTTCATCCAAAAATATATCTCCCTTAAAGTAGTTAAAGACGAAAAGTTTAAATAATGACATTCTATTTGAATAGTCATGACAAATGCATACGATTCTGTAATGACCAGAAGAA
>CAZCXW010000018.1:0-20077 GCA_964502785.1 uncultured Methanosarcinales archaeon
TTAAAGAAATGGGCGACATAGTCGTTAGTGCCGTTAATGAAACAAGAGAAGAATTAGAGAAAAGAGATAAGCGTTTGCCACAAGCAAGTTCCACCCTTGAGGAAGTCAATTTTAAGAAAGTTCTCTCCAGTAAGTTACAAAGTAATCATTCTTTTAAAGACAATTCAAAAGCAGAAAAATATATGGTGTTGCTTTTTAAGAAAGTCCCCACTTTTGGTGATTTGAAAGATCCAGCCAAGCTTCAAGAGTTCTGGGAGAATTCGCTTACAAATGCAGATCATATAACGGTTGATGCTTGGGATAAATTTAGAAGAAAATTCCCTGATTTTAAAGAAGCACCAAGATTTGATAATGAAAAGCAGGCAGCATGGGAAAGAAAAGTAAAGGAATTAAAAACGAAAGAAAACATATTTCCTGATGTTGATAATGAGGACATTTTTATAGCGACGGAGTATCTCACATATATTCATGAACGAGGATTTGGATTGCAATTTTCTGGTCTAGATAGAGGTTTGATTGAATCACTAAATAAAGTAAAAGAAAAATTATCATTAAGTTATCCTAGTGCAGTATGTTTAATAGGTAAGTAATTTTTATAGTTATCGTGTCCTCTCGAAACACCGTTATAGGGAAAAATTTAGGAGAGCGACAGCGAACCGTTAAAACAATGTTAGAATTAGTTACAAAGCAATTTAGTTTTTTCTCGACTCCGTTTCACAATTTAACGAAAGCAATAGCATATATTTACGGCGTAAGCTCCGAAGAGTAACAAAGATTGCATTTAACATCTATTATAAAATCTGCTTGTGATAGTTTTGTCTCTTGGCTTGGGTATATATACTTTACAGCCACAAGGTAAATCAAAGTGCGCTTTTCTGGGTTTATGTTTTATACAAAACCAACCATTACATATTTTACATTTCTCTATAACACCAGTTTCATGTCCTGCCTCGCAGTATTGTTCTATCATTTTAGAATTGTAAATTCTCTAATCTATTTTTAAAATTTTCTAGTAATTTATGTATGAAAAGACAAGGTGTGTAAATTAAGTATTTATTTAGATAGTATTATGGTGATATTTACCATGTACTAAAAAACTTCTGAAAATAAGGAAAAAACTTTAATGTTAAGCATTAATCTCAAATTCCCTGCGAAAAACTTAAATATTTCTTTTTCTCTCCGCTTAAAAAGGTGTTGAAGATGGATGAATACGGCTTTAAAGAGGGCATGGAAATTAAAAAGGAATTTAAAATAAGCTGCTGCCGCTCCTTTTTAACGCCAAAAGGGAGATGTTATACTTGTCCCGAAGAACAATTTTCAGAAGATGATGAACTTAAAGATCCTGATGAAGAAAGATGGTAAGCTACTCTAAACGTTGTCCAAAGTGCGGTTCGGTTGAAGTGGAGATATATGATGATTTAGCATTTATCCGCTGTAAAAAATGCGGATATGATGAATTAGAATCAGAGAGTTTTCCTTACGGCACCCGAAAATCAGCAAAAGAAAAAGAAAGTTACAATCCCTATAAAACAGGCGGGAAAAGAAGAGTACAAAAAGGTTAATAAAGAACTTGTTTCTTGTGCTTGTCATGAAAATTATTTCTTGGAATGTGAATGGCATCCGCAGCTGCCTGCAACGGAATTGTTTAGATGTTATTTGGAAGGAAATAAAACCTGATATTTTCTGTATTCAAGAAACAAAAGCACATCCAGACCAAGTGGATAAAATCTTAGTTGATTATCCTCATCATTATTGGAATCCCGCAGAAAAAGCTGGTTATGCGGGAACTGCTGTATTTAGTAAAATCAAAGCTGATGCAGCCAGTTACGGTATGGGCATTTCTGAGCATGATAAAGAAGGAAGAATTATTACATTAGAGTTTAAAGACTATTATTTAGTGAATGTCTATGTCCCTAATTCTGGCAGAGGTTTGCCGCGATTACAGTATCGAGAAGGGTGGGATAAAGAGTTTCTTATCTATTTGAAAAGATTGGAAAAGAAAAAACCTGTTGTCGCCTGTGGTGATTTTAATGTTGCCCGTTCTGAAATAGATCTAGCAAACCCTAAATCTAATTACAACAAAACTGCAGGTTTCACACAAATTGAAATTGATGGCTTTCAACATTTTATAGATGCAGGTTTTATCGATGCTTTTCGAGAATTTAATCAACAGGACGGGCAATATACTTACTGGGGCTATTGGAATAATTTACGCCAAAGGAATATCGGCTGGCGGATTGATTACTTTTTACTTTCTCCATCATTAAGAAAACGAATGCATGAGGCGTTTATTTTACCTCGGGTTATGGGATCTGATCATTGCCCTGTAGGAATTATTTTAAGTTAAGTTTTTTAAAAGAGTGATGAATTTTAACCAGAATGTTGCGTCATTTTACAATTCTTAATCCACATGCCGGGAGGTATTCTCCATCTCTCCACGAAGAAATTGCTTTTCATACAACAAACCGTGAAGGTCTTATCGGAAAAGTCATCGCTGAAACTAATCTTTCAGGGTTAGAAAGGAAAATTCAAGTTCATAAAGAGCGGGCGTATGACATTCTCGGCATTGGCGGCGGCGATGGAACTTTTGGCCAAACTTTAAATTTGGTACAGAAAGCATGGGGCAGCCTGCCGGAGTACATCGCTCCCTACGCTATTGGCACGATGAATAATGTCACGAGAGCCATCGGCGTTCGAAAGCCTTTAAGCGTCGCGCGGTACCTCGGAGAACTTAAATCCGAAGATGATCTTGATTACCGGCGACTTCCATTATTAAGAATCAATGACCGTTATGGATTTAATGTTGGTTTTGGTCTTGTTCCAAAGTTATTATGGCTCTACAATGGAAATTCTATCAAAGAATATGTGGAGTTACAGGAGAAATTATTTTCATCATCAGAAAATATCAATCCCCTCAATAGAGAAAAGAGGGACGTTCCAGGAATATTAAGATCCCTGAAAACGGCGATTATAGGGATAGCCGGAGGCACCTCTTTGTCGCCTTCCGCGCATCGTTATTTTCAAGAAGCGCTGGATGTAGAAATGGAAATCGATGGACGAAAACATTCTTTTTCTGCCTCCCCGACAGCTATTCTTACTTCATCGTACGAAGAAGTATATTTTGGTCTTCCTCTCACCGCCAAGCCTCTTCCAAAAGCCAGAGAAAGAGAGAGAAAAATGTGTGTTTTAGTCGCATCGCTTACACCTAGAGAGATAGTAACATCGCAATTCAGAAAATTATTTACAGGAACAGAATTAAGCAAAACAACCTATCATTTTGCCCAAGAAATATCGTTGGAGTTCTCCCAGCCAGTTCTCGCTCAGATTGATGGAGATCTGTTTACAGGAAGAAAATTTCGAATTTCATATGATCGAGAATTGAAGTTTATTGTCCCCGCTTGAATTTTTCATCGCCATGACACTTGAAGATTGTTTGATTTGGACGGAACCAGCCGGTTTGGGAGATTTTCATATTGTATTTTCTTTGCCTGGTGAAATAAACTGTTATGGAATAAAATCATCAATAAATAATTACAAAATGGGTCATGAAAACTTTCCGAACCAATACGGGACAATTTCTATCGCTTGTGATTTTTGTGTACGATATTTTCCTCAGGAAACTGAACTTCAACAGCATCAGAATAGATTTGATTTCAGAAGCTTAGACGGTTGGCCAGAGTTTAAAGGTAACAAATTTATGGTTTCTCGTTTAAATTCCAAAACGGTAAAAATTCTAGAAACTGATGATAAAGATTTGATTATTGCTAAAATTGAACGATATAAGAATTTACGACAATTCCTCGATAGTTTCTTTGGCTGGTTGAATGAGTCAATAAGACAATACGGTGAACTGTTCTATAAACCCAGCCATTAAACCCTCAACCCTTTCAACAACTCTTCCACTCTTTTTCTATCTACGTTTTTCAAAACATCAAGATATTTCTTGGCAAGAATTATACTTTTTTCACAATCTGATTGGCAAGGAAAATGAGATAAGATTACTAAATCTTGATCTCGTTTTGTAAGATTTGTAAACGCATTTGTTGCTGGAAGCTGTAAATCAGCCTTCTGTGCTTTAAAATTTTTACAGAAGAAATCAACACAGCAAGAAGGATATCCTAAGATCAATCCTAAATCTCGGTCATTGCTAATGAGCTCATAATAACTAGCTAACGAGGCTTCTTTTTCATCTTTTGAAATATAAACAAAGATCATTCCTTCACGTGGATCTTCTAAATGCGCTTTTATCCCTTTATTGGTGTACGTTTGTTCATCTGTAAGTATTACTTTAAATGATGATTTGATGCAGTGAAGGTTCCTTTCACGGCAGAACTTTTCTATCCTTGGCAGCTGTTCTTCATAATATCCCTGACGGATTATTTTTTTCGCATCATGCAGGAGAAGAATCATCTCCTGCGTTTTCGTTTTGGAACCAAAGATGTAGGCGAGTTTTTGAATCATAGCTCGGATAATAATTTCAGGAGTTTATTAATTTTTGGAGTGAACATTTATATGTAATCTCAAACTCCTTTTCTCATGAGCGCAGCTATTACAATTAGCAATCTTATTAAAAAATATGGAGATGTGCATGCCCTTAAAGGCATCTCTCTGCAGATTCAAGAAGGCGAATTTTTTGCTCTTTTAGGGCCTAATGGAGCAGGAAAAACAACGACTATTA
Organism: uncultured Methanosarcinales archaeon; assembly: GCA_964502785.1. Lineage (GTDB taxonomy): Archaea > Nanobdellota > Nanobdellia > Woesearchaeales > GW2011-AR9 > JAGVYE01. The sequence continues at coordinate 4,679 of CAZCXW010000018.1, forward strand.
ACATCCTTACCGGACTTTCGAATAAAACCAGCGGTGATGTTCTTCTTTTTAATCAAGATGTGGTCAAAAACTATAAAGAAGCGCGGGCTCTTATCGGTCTTGCGCCCCAAGAATTTAATTTCGATATTTTTGAAAACGTTTACAATATCCTATACTTTAACGCATGATATTTTGCCATTCCTCGTACAGAGAGAATACTTAGGATAGAACATCTTCTTAAAGAACTTAACCTATGGGAAAAAAAAGATGCGCCCGTACGCACATTATCTGGTGGAATGAAACGAAAACTCTTAATTGCCAGAGCCCTCATTCACAAACCAAAAATCCTTATTCTTGACGAACCAACAGCAGGGGTTGATGTTGAGACCAGAAAATCGCTCTGGAATTATTTTCAAAAGATCAACAAAGAAGGAACAACCATCCTCCTTACTACCCATTATCTTGAGGAGGCAGAACAACTTTGCGAACGTATCGCTATTATTAATCATGGAAGGATTATAACCCAAGATACCACTAAAAATCTCATCACGAAGCATGGTGACAAGAAATTAGAAGATATTTTCATTCACTTGACGCAAAATGACAAACTTTAGATTTATTCCAATATGGACTATTATTCAGCGGGAGGTGTGGCGCGTCCTTCGTATCTGGACGCAATCTCTTATTCCGCCAATCATCACTTCAACTCTTTTTATCATCATCTTTGGCTATTCTTTAGGAAGTCAGATATCAACAGTAGAAGGTATCTCCTATATTGAGTTTATCATTCCTGGACTTTTAATGATGGGAGTGATCATGAGCGCTTATATGGCAGCTTCCTTTTCGCTTTTTATCCAAAAGTTTCATGGAAGCATTCAAGAACTGCTTGTAGCGCCTATCTCTTATTGGCAAATTATCATTGGTATAACGGTAGGAGCAGTAATTAGGGCTTTATTGGTTGGCATTGGTATTCTTTTAGTGAGTCTGCTTTTCACGACAATTTCTGTCTTTAATATCTTTGTTCTTCTCTATTTTATTATATTTGTTTCCCTGCTTTTTGCCTTTGCGGGAATCGTAACGGCATTGTGGGCCGATAATTTCGATCAGATGAATATTTTTTCAACCTTTGTTATAACTCCTTTGACGTACTTGGGCGGGGTGTTTTATTCTATCCATATGCTTCCTTCTTTCTGGCAGACGTTAGCGAAATTCAACCCCTTCTTGTATATGGTTGATGGTTTCCGCTACGGCTTCTTAGGAGTTTCCGATGTACCTATCTTTTATTCAAGTGTTCTTGTCTTTTTGCTTACGATGTTCTTTTTTCTTATTTGTGTGTGGCTGTTTAGAAGCGGTTGGAAGTTAAGGACATAAGTGGAACAGAGTGAAGCACGATTTATATTTCTTTTAATACATTAATCTTTAATACTTCCCTAATTAAAGCCGAATAGATTGCCCAAGCCTGTTTTCCTTCTCGCAGAAGTTTACTGACAAAATCAAAAGCCACATTATGCAACCCATTCTGGGCAGGATTTTCTGTAACAATGACATCCTGTAATTTAGCAATATTGTGTTCTTGAATCATCTTCATCCAAGCTAAAGAGAATGCATATGCTTTCGCTTCTTCATCATGAGCATTATCTAACGTATCAGTAAGTACGTGTCCTAATTCATGTCCGATGGTTAATAACACTCTCGCCAGATAATCCTGCCGCACAAAGATTTCTGAGAGCAGTCCGTATTTTCTTCTATTGATTGATAAACCAATGGTGGCGGGAGAAGGAGCTAGTTTTCTGAATTCTTTTTCTTCTAAAACACTAATCTTAATATCCTGGGGAAAAGGCAGTTGGAACAGTTTTTCAAATGTCTCTTCTACAAATTCACGAATTTCTTCCGCTTTTCCGACAAAAGAACCATGATCCCCGGGTTTGAGAAATATCTCGGGAGTGAAATGATATTCCTTCTGAGCTTGAAAAATGTGATAATGTGGTTTTTGGCTATGCTGATATGCTTGCTGTAAAGTTTCGGTTATCGAATACATTCTTTGAGAACGTGGAGTGAAAGAAATAATTGGCTGATATGTCTGGAAAGGGATGGCTGCGGCGGCATAGGCAACACTTCCTTGATATGAAGATGAACTTGAGTAGGCAATAGTTTCTAACCCACCCTTAGGAGCTATTGAGTATGATTGAGACATTTGGTACATAATATTGAAAAGATGTTTTAGACAAATATAAAGATTAATGAATAAAGTGAGACAAAAAAAGCTTACGATCTGATTGTCCTTTAGTTGTGATATCGTTGCTGAAGCTAAATTTATTTTTCCACGGACAACATTCCATCATTCTGGAAGTTTGAGTTTGCCATTAGCGGTAATAAGGGTATTCAAGAAAAAACCTTAGGGGTTATAAAACGGACCCGGTGAGACGCTCATCCGCATCCAGCATGCTGATTTTTGCCCGCGGGATGCTGAATTTGAACTCACGACCTATAGCTTAGGAGGCTATCGCGCTATCCAGGCTGCGCTACGGGTCCTTAGGTATGCAAATTCAGTTTTCTTTTTAATAATTTGTGTTGATCGCGATTATTTGGCTCATCTTTTCCTTCATAAAAATCTCTTTTTGCCAAGGTCGAAGATTGTGTAAAGATCCCGTAGCTGCAATATCTCTGATCTGTTCTTCTCGCAGCAAGAGATAGCTTTTTATTCCCATTTTCTCTGCAATTTTATTGCGCAGTTCAAGCAATTTTTGAATAGATTCATATTGTTCAGAAGAAAAATGCTTTTTATCTTTTTTTTCCAAATGTTCTTCCTGCAGGGACGCCTTTTTTACTAATTCTTCAAAAAAAGAAGAGCGTTGTTTTACCAGAGGATGAACTCCTTTCAGTAATTTCCAAGTATGAGGGGGATTTTTTGCGAACGCAAGCAGTTGTTTATTTGAAAAAACAATAAATGCCGGCTTATCGATCTCCTGGGCTATTTTCTTGCGCGCCTCAAATAAAGCATGAAAGAGCGCTCTTTCTTTTGGAGCCAGACTTCTCACACCGGAAACATCCATATAAGTTTGTTCGTTAAACTCCCAATGTAGAGTTTCCAGATACTTCAGTTCCTGCTGCACCCAGAATAATCTGTTTTTCTGCTGCAATTCTGCTTCTAATTTTTCTTTTAAGGAAAAAAGATGAGCCGCATCCTTGATTGCATACGCCAGCATTTCTTGTGATATGGGGCGTCTTGTCCAATCTTTTTTCTGAAATCGTTCATCTTTTTGAATGTTGAAATATTCTCCTAGAAGCGAGGCTAAACTTATTTTTTGTTTCCCCAGAAATTCTGCGGCTAACTGCGTGTCAAAGAAATTCTTCATTTGACAGGAGAACTGATGGGCAAGAATCCGCAAATCAAAATTAATATCATGAAGAACTTTTTCGATATTTTGATTCTCAAGTAAATCCACGACAGGTTTAATATTTTTTATCGCGAGAACATCAATAATCACATTTTTTTCCACAGTGGAAAGTTGAATCAAAGAAATATAGGTGCCAAAGTGATGAAGATTATTTTCGCACTCTAAATCAATGGCAATTTGTTTCTCTTCTTTCCATCCACTTAATTTTTCTTTTAATTGTTGCTCTGTTTGAAGATAATCAAAATGGATCATTTACCCTAGAAAGAGTGGATTGTTTATTATTGTTGTGCTAATTATCTTCTTTTATCTAGCAATAATTCCAATGCTATTCTTTTCAATGGGTGTTCCCGACCTAAATGTGCTAAATTAACATAATCGTTCGCACCTTTAGCCAAAGCCAGAGGCTTAGCATTCATTACAATGTCTTCATACGGATCATAAAGTCCTGTAGCGATTACAGGTGTTGTTCTATTTATTGAATCTCTTTCTCTAATTCTTTCTATAACTCTTAATCCAGCATTAATATAATCTGGATTGCATCCTTCCGATCTTGAGTCGAATATTTCCTTTAGACCTCGATCTGTAATATCTTTGCCATCTCTTATGGATTCCATATCTAGAAAAGCGAGTCTTATATCTGTAATTATTAAGTCGTATTTAGTTTTAACTAATTCATCAATAGCTTGTTGAGCATGTGTTAAATGAGAAATCACCGCATCTCGATTAAGAAAAGGAGCTGAAAAACAATCGAGAATTCCTTTATCATGATGAACCCATGCGATTGTGTATTGCGTCATATTAGATTCTTTTGAGAATTAATTTATAAAATGTTTGTTTACCTTTTTTCAATTACGTAAAAAATCTCATTTTCAAACTCTAAAATTTTATACTCAAACTCTAACCTCGTGCATAACCATTCCATCCATCTGCGTCTTGGAGCAGTCATTGGCTTTCCGCTCATGGTTCTAGTAGGGAAACTAACAACAACATATTTAACCGGCAATCTTAGAATAAATTCTTCAGTGTTCTTGTGGCCTTTCCCTTGATCGATTAAGTCCGTGACTTTGAATAAAAAAGCGATATCTACCGAAGGGTATTCTTTTTCTTTCAGAAAATCGCTGACAAAAGCTTTTCCATGGAAATCATGTGTTTCTATCAATAAAAAGAATTCTTGTAAATAACTTATTTCCTGTTGGTTAATATCGTAGGCAAAATAATGTAATGACTTAAGATTCATGAAAGAATAGGAGAAAGGATTTAAGCCGCATCCAACATCAATGATACTTTTCGGTTTTCCGGAGATAGTGAATATTTGTTTGTATAATTCCGGATAAATAGATGAGCGTTCTTTCGTTGAGGCATGTTCCTGTAAGATTTGGGCAATTAGATTGGTTCTTTGTTTTGAATTTTTTCTGAATCGTTGTAATAATTCTTCGATCTTCGATTTATTCTGATGATATAATCCATGCCAGCGGCGAAGATCAGCCCTCACACTTTTGACTGTTTTTTTATAAAATGCTGATTTTGGATTAAAATTCGCCTTTAATTTTTCCGCAGCTTTTGTTTCTTTTTTGAAGAACAATAAGAGACGATCGTGAATGAAATCCTTGCTTAAAGCGGCAAGTTCTTTTTTCTGCTGGATCACTTTTATGAGATTTTGGATGTACTCTTCTTGCATTTCCTTAGTAAAGAAGCTGTCCTATAAAAAGGTAGAGTGCATAACCTTTATTAATCTCGATGATACGATTATGACATGACGATAATAACGTGGTTCAAATCAAGAAAGGCATGGCTCAAAGGAGGGATCACGGGGGTTATTGTCTGCATCGTTTTGTTTTTGTTCTATATTTTCATTTATTTTCCAACAATTGATGCCATCTATGCCGAAGATATAGCCCGCAGTGGAAGCACGCCAACATGGACTATCGCAATTCCTTTGTTCACGGGACATCTTTTCCCATTCTTTTCACATTTTATTGTAGAAGGGACACCTCTTATGGAAATGTTCTGTGAAAATAATATGCCTCTTTGTGTTTCTTATGGCGCTGAAGGATGCATAGAACAAACAATGGTTCCTGCTACGGCCTGCACGGAACGAGTAGAAGGATTATTCTTTATTCTTTCTGCCCTTTTGTTATTGCTCATTTACTTTGCAATTGGCGTGTTGGGAGGGTGGGTAATACAAAGAAAAAAATTTTAAATTTACTCAACATAGACACGTTTCTTCCGATCAAATGGCGGGGCAGCTATGGCAAGAAGCGTTAATCCCTTCAGATGTTTATATTGTGTTCCTTTTGGATAAAAAACACAATCGCCTTTCTGTAAATGATGTTTCTTTCCATCAATGATGCAATCACCTTCTCCTTCAGGAACGTAGTAGGCTACATCACTTTCTGGATCATACCCTGATCTAATATCGTTGCTCACTTTCCTGATCTTAGCAATATTAAAGACATTGGTGGTTAGGATATCCGTAGTTTTCGTTGCTCCGTAATCATTTTCCTTTAATTCATGAGATTTGATGATGAGCGGCATATTCATAGCAGAGGATCATTCATTATACTCTTAATAAATGTTGTTAGAAGAGAAGATAACCTTTTTAAACAGCAGGAGGATTATTTTCTTATGGCAGGACAACATCATCAAATACATAAGAAAGTATGGCATTTCTTCTGGCACGACGATTCCGTTTGGAGTTGGTTAGCCAATGTCGTTGTTGCTTTCTTGTTAATTCGTTATATTGTCTATCCTGTCTTAGGCCTGCTCTTTGGCACCAGTTTTCCGATTGTCGCGGTGGTGAGCGAAAGCATGGAACATAGTTTATATGATGGAAAACTCTGCGGAAAGGATGTAGCTGTCTTTCGAGAATCATTTGATAATTATTGGGATGTGTGCGGGGGTTGGTATGAAAATAGCGGCATAACAAAAGAAGAGTTTTCCCGTTTTCCCTTCCAGCAGGGGTTTGACAAAGGGGATGTGATTATTCTCTGGCGGGCGCATAAAAATAATTTGCATCTCGGCGACGTTTTAGTTTTCCAAAGCAACAGGCCGCAGCCGATTATTCATCGCATTGTTGATATCCTGCAGGAAAATAATGATTATTTCTATCGAACAAAAGGCGATCACAACAGCAACAGTTTTGAATCTATCTTAGAAACAAAAATTCCTCAGAGCAGGATCCTTGGAAAAGGAGTTTTACGCATTCCTTATTTGGGCTGGATTAAGATTTTATTTGTAGACTTGGTGAGGCCGTTTGGGATTGTTATTGAAAAGTAAGTAGGGCAGCAATAGTTTTTTTATAATTTATTCCTATTTAGTAGTTACTATATTAGTACAACAAAGTATTTAAATGAGTACAAACCCTTTCTCAGAAAAATGAACGGGTGAGTTTAATATGTTCTGTCCAAAATGCGGTTCTATCTTGCGTCCCAAGGAGAAAGGCGGGAAAAAAGTCTTGTATTGCCATTGCGGTTTTACGAAAAATCCAGAAGAGGAAATGGCAACTGAAATCAAAGAAACAGTTCGCGAAGGAAAAAAAATAGAAGTTCTGGAAAACACGGAAACAAATCCTAAAATCAGAATCAAATGCGAGAAATGCAGCAATGATACAGCCTATTATTGGACACAGCAAACAAGAGGCGCAGATGAGCCGGAAACGCGCTTCTTTAAATGCACAAAATGTCATCGCACCTGGAGGGAGTATGCGTGAACTCCCGGGAATTATATGGTTCTTTAACAAAGAATAGTATATTTAAAGGCTGGCAGAAAGAACATCCTAAAGCTTATCTTTCCCATTTTTTTTGCGCGCTTAAAAGCGATCTTTCTGAAAAAGATCATTGGGAGATTGGTTTTTTTGACAACAAAACCGAAAAAATGACTGTTTTTGTAAACCTAGGCAAAGACTTTGAAATCAGACCCGAGGATGCTGTTTTTAGCAAAGAAAAACCTAATGTTGAACAGTTAGATTTGAAGCACGTGAAGAGCGATTTTGAGAAGTCTTCTTCGCAATATAAAACAAATGCGCCGTCTCTCTTTGCTGGGCAACAGTTAGGCGACGGATTCGTGATTCTCCATAATAAAGAAGGAATCATCTGCTGGACCTTTACATTTATCAGCAAAACACTGCAATTTTGCACCATGGCAATAAATGCGCAAACCAGTGAAATAATGGATCATGCGGTTGTGAATGTTGTGCAGAGAGAATAGATGGCTGTCAAAATAACCTACTTCGTTCATGGAACAACGATAGATAATGAGGGGGAAATTGCTACGGGTTGGAATCCTGGAAAGTTGTCTATTTTAGGAAAAAAACAATCTCAAGAGTTAGGCAAACTTGTTGCTAAGAAACCATTTGCAGTTGTTTTCTGTTCTGATTTACAACGAGCTGTTGATTCCGCAGCCTTGGCATTTGGGAAAAAATATCTAATTATTCCAGATAAACGATTGCGAGAATGTAATTATGGTGATTGGAATGGAACAAAAAAGAATTGGCAGGAAATAGATTACGTCGATAAAAAATATCCTCAGGGTGAAAGTTATAAAGACGTAGAAAAGAGAGTTAAGAGTTTTTTAGAATTCTTAAAACAGAAATATGAAGACAAACATCTTGCCCTTGTCGCACATCAAGGACCACAACTGGCATTAGATGTTATACTAAAAGGCAAAACATGGAAAGAAGCCATTCAGGAAGATTGGCGATTGAAGAAAGCATGGCAGCCTGGATGGGAGTATATTATCAAATAAACAGAATTACCTTTTTTTTCTTTTCCGAGCTTTCGCTAATCTAATCAACTTTTTCACTTTAGAATCTTTATTTTTATGACTCGGTTTTCGGCCTTTATAAGAAGATTTTCTAACAGTTCCTTTTTTTATAGTCCCCTTTTTCACAACTTTCCTTTTCTTAGCCATAACACTGGACTCGGTGACAAAGTGCCACAAACATCTTCGATCTGAGCCTACCGATATGTTTTAGAGGTTATCTTCGTCGCGCCAGAGCGGTCGCATAACAAATGGAAGTATCGTAGAGTGAGTTATAGTCCAGGCACCCCACTACTGCTAGACATCTGCCAGAGGCTGCTCGGTCGCATCCTTTTCAGGACAACCGAATTATCCGTTTAGTATCTCTAAGAATACTTTTTCATATTTAAAAATTTAGGACTACTAGAGAGTTGTCTCTGAACATTCTTCTCATTCAACTGCTTCCATTCACGTGTCTTATTCTTCTCTAATTTCTTCAGAATTTCTTTCTCGATATCGATATTCAAACAAACAGCCAGATGAAGCGCCCTGGTTATAATGTCAGCCAATTCTTCCGCAAAAAGATTCATGTCCTTATGCCGATACGCTTCGTAGGCTTCAGAAACTTCAGAGTGGATGAGAACAATTTTCTCAGGGATCGAGATTTCTGTAGTTGTCGTACCCCAGCCTTTTTCTTTGGCTTGAGCAAGGATGATTTTTGTTATTTCGGAAATAGATTTTGGCATAAAAGAACAACCTCTGCCAATAATTTAAAGTTACCGATTCTAAACCCCGGAATTCCATCAGTGGAATATCTGTGGTTTTAATCTTTCATTACAATCCTGAATGAAACCGCTTTCTGTTTCTAAAGTGGTATCGGCTTCAAGAATATAGTTTGTACGTTAATAGTCTTTATATATTTGTTATCTTTTTATTTTCTTGATAGATGTTAAAAAAAGGGGTGGTAGATTTTCATGAAACCTATTTCCTATAAAGCAAAAATTACTAATACAAAATTAGATTCTTTTCTTCCAGTTGAGGAGAAGGAAGAGGAAGAATAATTTGAATTATTTTGACTAGATTTCTTATCACTTTTATTTTTTCCTTTCTTTGCCGGATTACTTTCAGGCAACTTATGAAAAAATATTACAATCACATGAACTTATCGAGCAACCCGTACTCTTAAGATATCTTCTTCACTTTTTTCATGTCTTTCCATTTCACTCTGGCCTTTTCACCTGTTTTTTGATTTTGCAGGAAGATTTCCTTTCCGGCGATTTTAATGAGATACTCTTCCCCTTGATACTGGACAACATCGCCCTTTTTGAATGCAGCTAAGCGAAAAAGAACCGTTCCCCGATATAATTCTTTATCTTTTTTCATCGTATACAATTTGGCTGTATTAAGCAGCTGCCCGCCAAATTTTTCCTGTAATTTTTTGCCTAAGGCTTTGGTAAATGCATTATCAGTAAGATAATAATCATAGCCATTGGTAACTTCTTTTTTTTTAGCAATGTGGATGTGTTCCCTGGCTACTTCTTCTTCGACGAATTCAAGAACCTCTGGCGTAGCTCCACGTAATTGTAAAATTGCTTCAAAATAATTCGCATGTTTGTCCGTAAGATCCCGTACCATAAAACTTTAGAATAAAGCATACTCTTATAATCTTTTCTTAGTTATTTCCTGGTCTGAGGCCTATTTCTATCTTTAGATACATATTCCCAGAAGTAGCATAAGCTGTAGTATTGGGGTTAATCCTCAGCACATCGATTACTTCTGCCGTCGTTAATGTTGTATTGCCGCCCAAAGGAATGATTAAACTTTTTCCAGGAACTGTTTCGTTTCCTGTTAATAGAAAATCCAAAGCTTTCTCTGCGATAGAAGGAAGCTCGGTATCATTAATAAAATAAGTCTTTTCTATGCAACTATGATGTTGTAACTTTGGAACATACCCTCGAAATCTCATCTGCCACCCCTTTTAGGTTTTGCTTCTTTTTTCTTCTTTTAAATTGGTTGCGATGCCAATTTTTCTGGAAATGAAATTTTAGGGGCGCTTTCTTAAATCTACAACAGTAGAAATTATGAGATATCTCTAGACTAGACAACCAATATCCCGAACAATCTCTTCCACTTCTTTTCTCAATTCTTCTTTCCCATGGACATTTAGAATAGTGTAATCAGCCATAGCAATAGGGCCGCCTTTTTCGATGTTTTCAATTTCAATACTGTCTCTTTTAGCCGCTTCCGTGGGTGTAATAACACGATTGATCATCTTGGCATCAACATCCGTTCGTGAAGTTAATCTTTTGTAGCGCAGTTGCGGAGGCGCATATATGGCAATAACAATCATTTTCTCACCATACTTTTCTTTAAGTACTTTATACTCGCTCCAGCTATATAATCCATCAACAATAACATTTCCCTCCTTAAGTAAAAGATCCATGGCTGGAATGTTGAGAATGGCATAAGCAGCCATGCCATGTTCTTTCCGCACTCTTTCACGGACAATCTTTTCATTTGCCTGCGTCATCTTCAATCCTCTTTCTTTCATGATGTCAATGGTAATTTGTCCAAACCGAAGATAAGAAAAGTGATGGTCCGAAAATAGCTTTGCAACACTGCTTTTTCCTGCTCCCGGCATGCCAACAAGACAAACAAGTTTAGCCATAAGCGGAATAAACAGCAACATTTTAATAATATTTCCTCTTCAATAGAATTTCATGCCAAGAAAAGGATTTTTTATCGTCATTGATGGGTTGGATGGTTCTGGTAAAAGAACACAAACAATGCTTCTCCGGGAGCGGCTTCTGAAAGAAGGATTTGATGTAGAAATGGCGGATTTTCCCCAATACGGGCAATGGTCCGCAATTTTCGTTGAGAAATATCTACGGGGGGAATTCGGTGCTTCGCAGGATGTAACTGCCCAGCAAGCCTCTTTATTCTACGCTCTTGATCGTTTTGCAGCAGGGGCGACCATAAAACAATGGCTTGCGGCCGGAAAAATAGTCATTTCTAATCGTTATGTTTCCAGCAGCAAAGGGCATCAGTTAGGCAAAATTACGGAAGAGAAAGAGATGAAAGATTTTCTGTCCTGGCTTAATCATTTAGAATACACAATCTTAAATATTCCCATTCCTGATCTAACCATTTTTTTACACATGAAACCAGAGTTCGGACAATATTTGGTTGACAAAAAAATGCCGAGAGAATATTTGCAAGGAAGGAAACGTGATATTCATGAAGATGACCTGCAGCACCTGCAGAATGCGGAACGGGCTTTTTTATTCTGCCTTGACAACGATTCTTTAGAAAACTGGGTGCATATCCCTTGCGATGATGGGAAATCGCCGAAAACAAAAGAAGAAGTGCAAAAAATGATATACAAAGAAGTTCAGGAATTAATAGCGAAGAAGTAGGTTTTCTTTGACATAATGGCCAAAGTGAAATGGTTAAGATTGTATGCTTTGTCAAATCTATTGTAATCTGTTTTATTCTTCTCGGTTAATTCACAACACATAAATACATTTTGAAGAAAAAAAGTCCATGGGCAATGAAAAGATAACCTCTGTGCAAAAAGCCCTCCAAAAAGGAGACTTTATCATCATTACAGACCATTTTGAACGTGAAAATGAAGCCGATTTGATGCTAGCAGCAGAATACGTAACTTCGGAGAAAATCACATTTATGATAAATCATTGTTCTGGAATCATTTGCGCGCCGATGACCAAGAAACGACAGCAGGAATTAGAGCTTCCCCGCATGGTTGAGAAAAATTCAGATAAGTACAATACTCCTTTTACCATATCTGTTGATGCCAAAAATATCATTGATGGAGGAGTAAGCGCTTTAGATCGGGTCTTGACCATCCGCGCCTTGCTTTCAGGAAATAAAAACGATCTCGTTAAACCTGGACATTTGTTTCCTCTCGAAGCGAGAGAAGGCGGACTAAAAGAAAGAGAAGGACATACGGAAGCAAGTGTTGAACTTCTTAGAACCTCCGGACTTAAGCTTATTGCTGTTATTAGCGAACTTATGAATAAAGATGGGACGATGATGCGTGGGAAGGAATTATTGGATTTTTCTGAGAAGAATAATATTCCAATTATTTCGGTACAAGAGATTTTGGGATTTATAAGATCTAAGGAATCTCAATAGAATATTTCTCCGTAAAATAAGCTTGAGAATCTACTTTTGGAAAATTACGACATTCTAACGGATCAAGAAAGAATCTTTCTAGACTACCATCAGGTCTCCTCCTCACGAAATCCTCATCACTGCCATCAGGATCGCCAAGAACCCTCCTCGTTTTCCCGCAGCTAATATCTTCCGTAAGGATACCAAGATATGAACATCCTTGATATTCTGAGCATGCGGAAGAAACTTTAACCATTGCCGCAAAATAAGGAGGATTTCGTCCTACCAGAAAAGCGCCTTCGTATGCTTTTAAATCCGTCTGAAGAAAACGGTCCCTTTGAATTTTCGTATCCATAAAAGGGAAAAGACAATCATCTTTCATAATACGTAAAGCCAAATATAGTTCCCGAGATAACGAAGAATTTGAAATACATCCTACCCCATAAATTTGATGAGTAGTCCCGGAACCAAGATCTAGTATTTTATCTGATAATTCAGCTTTTTCATATCGATGTTGAAAAGCATTTCTGATATTTCTTAGGATTATTGGTTCCGCTAGGACCAGTGGTTTCACTTGAAGAATTCGTTCTAAATATTCACGTTTAGTCATATAATAGAAAATAGAGATTTATACTTAAATGTTTCAGAGAAAAACGCGCCAGCGCTCGGACTTTCCTACCGTTACATAATCTTGCACGTCGCTGGGACTGTAATGTCCCCACTTGAATACGACTTGCCTCATACAACCGGCATTTGAACCGAGAATCCCAAAGGGAGCGGTTATCGTGTAATCCAGTTCGAGATTCGGCATTTTTCTTCCGCCGCACTACCGGATTATGCGACGCTGGCGTTATACTGTTGCTAGAAGAGTCTTTTATAAAGATTTAGGTTTAACTTGAGTTGACAATAAAATAAAAAAAAGAATTTACTTCTTCCCTTTCCTCTCTTCTTCACAGCCCCTCATCGCATTGCAGCCCGGACATTTATTAGGGACAACGAGCTTAATGAAACCACAAAGCACTAACAATACTGCTCCAAATTGCACCCAACCATCAATCCCTAGCCATTGCGGCCAGACAAAAGCATTCAACAACAATAAAGCTCCCGTTAGCAAACAACTTATTCCACAACATTTTTGACACATTCCATGCATTTGAAATTCACCTCAATCGTCTTTGATGACACAAGGGTTATTTCAAAGATTTAAAAAGATATCGGAAAAGAGATTTATGAAGAAAAGCAATGTTTATTAAAACTGCTTATTAGTTCTTTTTAGGATTATGGTAAAACTAGAAAAAATATATACCTATCTTCTTCGGTTAATTTCTCTAGAGTTATGGATTTTCTCAGCAAAAGTCTTATTTGTAGTTATTGGATTAATGTTAAATGCTTCCTTTGTGCAAGAAGGGCATTGGCTTGGAGATATTTTGATGCGGCATCCTTATCGATGGGATTTTGAAACGATGCTTGCATCCATCTATATCCCTTGGGGTATTTTCCTCTGGAAAGCTTCAAAAGAACCAGAAAAACACGAGCTCCTCATCAATTTCACAATCTATGCCAATCTTCTGCACGGTCTAGTTATGCTCATTCAAGCGTTCATTAGAACACACGAAACAGCACGATTATTAGGAGATACTGCGCACCTTTTTATACCTGTGGTTGTTCTGTTGATTCTGAAATATTATATCAAAAGAAACAAATGCGAGTAAGCTAATCTTTCGTAATTTTAATAACATAACAAAAATTACTTGTATTCAGAATTTCTGCCCGTTCTTCTATAAACAAATATTTATTATAAAATACGGCCGCCGGGATTTGAACCCGGGCTGCAACCTTTCAACATTACATGGCTAAGCGAAGCGCATACCATCTTTTTGATTAAACTTTCTTAAAGTTTACTTGGGAGGGTTGCGTGCTACCGCTACACAACGACCGTATATTCGTGAAAGATGATGGCTTTCTTTTAAAGATTTCCACAAAGCGAAACTAAACGTTTATAAACTTTCCAACTGTCATAGAAATCATGGAATTGAGGGAAGTAAAAAAAGAGGTAGAGTTATTGCCGGATATCTGTAAAATTATCGACCGTTTAAATACTCATTGGATAAAGCCGATCCGTGTAAATACTAACCTCCATTTGCCTTCTCTCAACAGTTTGCCGCCTCTAAAAAGAAAAGAAATGAAATGCAAAATGGAGCAATTTCAGGAAACTTTATCATCGCTTCGTTCTGCCCAAAAAATCCATGATAAATGCCGTCTCTATGCGCATTATCTCGTAGAATTAAAATTAGCATCGCTGCAAGGGAATCCTTTTAAAGCCAAAATGGTCAGCAAGAAGCTTCTGCACGATGAATACCTTATTTTTAGCAATACCCTTAAAGAAGTTCAAGGGTTTAAAGAAAATGTCAATTTACTTTCTCAACAATATAAAGAAATGAGCGAAAGCCTGCAGAAAGAGCTCCCCCTTGAAGAAGGAGTTGCCTTTCTCGACTTGCCGCATAAAATGTATCTTCAGCAATTACAAAAGATTCCTTTTCAACAGAATAAAGTAATGAAAGAATTAGGAAAACAACTGGTCTCAACGATTAAAGAAGTAAAGAATAATGGCTAGTTATCTTCCTATTTTCTGCTTTTGCCCAAATTGACAATAGTTTAAAACAGGACATATTGCGCAATGCGGTTGCCGCGGCGCGCATAATGTTTGGCCATGCCCTACAAATAACCTATTTATATCAATCCACAGTTCTCTAGGCACTAATTTATGCAGCTGCTGTTCCGTTTCTTCCGGTGTTTTCGTTTGGACCCATCCTAACCTGTTGGAAATGCGATGCACATGCGTATCAACAGCAATCGCCGGTGTATGAAACGTATAAGCAAGGACACAATTTGCGGTCTTCCTGCCGATACCGGGCAAGGATATTAATTCTTCAAAGGCTTTGGGAACTTCTCCATGATATTTATCCAGCAGTACTTTACTTAATTCTTTTACTTTTCTTGCTTTCACTCGATAAAAACCAATGCCGTAAAGTTCTTTCTCTAATTTTTTAACGGGCAAAAGAATAAAATCATGAGGAGTTTTCCATTTTTCAAACATTTCTTTCAGTTTAGGAACAATATCGCCTTCCTCGTTATTCACAATCAAACCAAC
>CAZCXW010000018.1:20087-22048 GCA_964502785.1 uncultured Methanosarcinales archaeon
CAAACATTTCTTTCACAATTGGAATCGTAGTTGCATCCCTCGTTCTGGCGCTCAGCATCGTCATCACCAGCATTTGGAAAGGAGTATAAGCCCTGAGTTGCTCCAGCATCGTTAAAGGATGATCTTTTTCCAAAAGAGAAAAAACATCTTTGATTTCTGAAATGGAAAGGGGCATGGATGAAAAGAATAAGTCAAAGTATTAAATATTTATGTGTAATAACCCCAGCACTCCCATCACAGATTCACAAAAATAACACCAGCACTCCCATCACAATAAGCACCCAGCTGACTACGAAATTAAGAAGCTTAAAATTATATTTCCGCCAAAAAGCCCTCTTACGGTCTGCTTCCAGGTCAGAAAAGCCTTCTTCCGCTTTCTTTTGCGCATGCTTTTCGATATTAGTCATGACACGGAATAAAATCAAGACAATTAAGATTTGCGGCAGGAGAAGAACAAAAAGGTAGTAAATCAATAAAGGAAAAGCACCCGCCTGAAAATTCCCCAGCATCATCCCGCGCAACGCAAATAAGACATTGCTTGTTTTTCCTAATGTTAAAAGTCCGCCCACAAAACCAATGACAAAAAAAGTAACCGGCGAAGTGAGATATAATCGTAAGAGAATGATGCGTTTTTGTGACGTTTCTCCCAGAGAGCCAAATAATTCTTCCCAGCTGTTAAAAAACCCCCTAAGCTTCAACGCACCGATAATAATCGCCAGCAAGCCAACTACTTTATAAAAAAGGTTTGTCCAAGGCAGAACTGCAAACCAAGAAAACAAACCAAGAGCATAGAGAAAATAAGCCAAAGCGACACCACCGATAAAGATAAAACCGCGCTTGGCAAGATCCTGTGTATTTCGCAGCATCACCAGAAATATAATAAGGAGAAGCACGAGAGCGATCATTCCTCCACTGCTGGCATGAATAATCGCATTTCCGGTGGTTCGAGAAAATGTTAATGTCTTTAAAATATTCTCTGGTTCATTCTCGCCAACCACACCGATACTAGCGGGAATGTCAACAGATGGACAGCTTGAATCCGTATTATCAATAATTCGTTCCTCTAAGAAATCAGTAATAGATTCTGGAGTCGTGAAGTAACTCTGCGTCAGAAATATTGCCGGCACCCCGCGCGCATCTTCCGGCACATTGTAACCAATAAAATAGCGTTTTAAGAGCCGTGAATTCTCCTTATGAAAATAAACTTCATACTTTTCTATTTGCAGCGAAGGATATTTTTCCTGCAGCTTTATTAAATAACTCTCCACTGTTTTACAGTCTTGACAGCCTTCGCCATAAAAATAATAGAGACAATCACTTACCTCGGCGGCGGCAAAACTTGCAAAACTTGTTACTATTAATACAATCAGAATGAACCAGCTTATTCTTTTCCCAATCACCATCTTTGCTTGTAGAAATAGTATAGTATTTAATAAGGTTTTCTCTGCGATGGCGCTTTCTGATTCTTTGCATTGATCTTTTTTCTGAACGGCAGTTTATAGATAAGTCGAAATTGGACCTAACAGTTTCATAGATTTTAAAAAGCTCATATTTCTTCTGTGTGGAGAAAAAGGTGAAATCATGCATGAAGTCACAGATGAAACATTTGAAAAAGAAGTATTAAAATCAAACCTTCCCGTGATTGTCGATTTTTGGGCGAGCTGGTGCGGTCCTTGTAAAATGCTTGCTCCCATCTTTGAAGAAGTTAGCAAAGAATACGAAGGACGCCTGAAATTTGTGAAAGTAAACACAGAACATCATCCCGATCTTGCCGCAACCTACGATATTACGGGGATTCCTTGTCTGATACTCTTTAACAAAGGAGAAGAAGCCGACAGAATTATTGGCTTTGCGCCGAAGCTTCAGTTGAAGCAGAAAATAGATCTCATTTTAGGAAAAATCAAAGTTTAGAGAATTTTGAAATCCTCAGAATTTTTTATTAAGTTTACATATCGGAAAAT
>CAZCXW010000019.1:0-22046 GCA_964502785.1 uncultured Methanosarcinales archaeon
ATGCACAAAACTTACAAAATATTAAGGTACTTATAGGTGCAGGCGGAAGAGAAGCAAAGGTTCCGGTTGGGGGTGAAATTACTGGGCTTCAAGTCGCTATCGAAGAAGCTCAAAGTGCTATGATTCAATTTGAAAGAATCATGAAGAAACTTATCAACGAAGGTAAATTTGAGGAATGACTTTTTTCTTCCACTCTGACTAATTTCTCAAAACCAATCCCAAAATCTTCCTTTCCTTCGCTTACGGATAATAAAAGAAATTTCTCTGTCAATCTCTTTGTAAGAAGGATATTTTTCTTCGTCTTCTCTAAATTCTCGGCTATGGAAAGAACTGCGTCCATTATTGTGCTTAAATTGATATTTTTTGTGAAGCAATTCATGATACATTAAGTAGTCTAATACTTCGGAAGGGGCAGTTGTAAAGAGCGTGGAAACGGTAATGGAATCGTCATGGAAATTGTAATGGGCAAGTTTGCGATGGGATGCCGTTCCCCATTGCAGGTTAGGTTTTTCCATTTCCTTGGCAAAGAATTTTTCGTTCATGCGTTCAAATGATGCATCAAGTATCGGATCAGTTCGCGTTTTTGGGGTAAGGATAGGAATTTGTTTGATGAAATGATTATAGAGTTCAATGTTAGGCGTATTTGTTTTTTTCTTTACAATTTTCAGTAATAATGATTGAATCAGGCCAATTTTGATTTCGTTATCGATGTCTTTCCATTGCAAATTCATGTGGAGAGAAAGGGTATTTCCTTCCAATTTTATGTTTGCATTGAAATCAGCAAGACGCTGATTGTATTCCAAATATGTAACATAGGGGAATTCTTTCTCTGGAAAAAGACGTTGGTGCGCTTCTTGAATGATATTCATATAATTAAAACCTCTCTATTATTCTTTAAACCACATAATTTTATAAAAAAGTAATGTTTTTATAGTGTTATGCCGCAAGGATTTCGCATTTATCTTCCGGATGTTGAATCTTCTGACATTCTGAGCGCATTGCAGGGGTTGCAGAATGTGCAGCAAATTCGTTCTGCTCAACGTCTTCCTTTCGTAAATCCAAAATCTCTGGAAGATGTCTGGCATGTTGAATTTGAACATTTTTCTTCTACTCCTGATGCTCTTGGACTCAAGCAGGGGTTACCTTCGTGTTATGATGAAATCGAGCAGGTGCGAATTGAACCGATGGGTGATGTACCTGTCGTTACGACGACGTATCTACGAAGCGATATTCCTGATGCCAGACATTTAAATTATTTTCGAACAGAGAATGTAAATGGCGTGGTTCGTCTTTTTAAGGGACAGCATCCTTCTCTTTCAGATAATACACGGCGATTGCAAGGGACTATCGTGCAGACAGACGCTCCTTTAGTTAAAATCATGAATTTAATTAAGCCGTATATACAACGCTGCCCGCCTATCGTTACACAGGAAATTCAATTTCCTTAGTTTCTTTTTGGTAGGATAATTCTTTTAATCCTGTCTGGCTCAGTTCAGGAGAATGTCAAATCCCCATACGCTGTGCGCCACAGCTCTCCATTTTTATGCTTGATATTTCATTTGCGCATTTCTCAATTTATTTCAGTCACGGATTTGCGGCAATGAAACTTTCAAGCGCATCGCATTTTGGTGAGGCGGAACACGACTGACTGGTATATTCTTTTGCGCCCCAACTGCCAAACTTCGTCCATTTTTGAACACCGTTAAAATGCACAAACAAACTCATGCCGCGTGATTGCAAGTCATTTAAGTATTGGGTATAAAGTGTTTTCATCCGTGGATCGCTGTTGGCAGAGAGGAAAAGAGCAGTCATCATCGTATTATCGCGATTGCTGCCGATGCCCACCAAATGCTGGCCTCCTTCGTATGCAGCGAGTTTAATGTTAGCATAATTAGGGTTAAGGTTTAAAGTGGCAATATCATTATCAATGCGATTAAGCGCCATTGGGAGCGATACAGTGTTCAATTCTGTAAACAGTTGGTCTAGAGGCCACAGCGCAGCATGGATATTGCTGCCAATTTCACCACCAACATATGGCGCTGTTGCGAGGATATCTGTATTCTGGTAAGCATTGTTCCAGTTAAGAAGATTTTTATGCATAAAACTGTTTCCGATTTGCGAGGCCATGACATGAACAACACGATTGCGGCCGAAAACAGTATCAAATATATTCCAGATTTCAACACTGCGTTCGCTAAAATAACGCTGCTCAGCTGTGCCACATGCTGGAATCCAGCTTCTAGGGTGTCCTTCACAAAGTACCCCATTATTCGGGTTGGTATCTTGATCGCAAGGACCGGTTAAATCAGAATATTTTGGACATCCTAACCGCGCCACATCACCGTTTTGTTTAAAGCCCGGATTCCATACTTCATTTGAATATTCCACGTATACTTTGCGACTAGGGTCAAGAGTACTCGATAATGCTTGGGCAAATTGCTGCACGAAATTGTCCGATGCCAAATGAGGAATGGTCACCCAAGGATCACAGCCAACTTCTGTACACAATTGTCCAATTTTTTCTGCAGGCATAGCTGGCCAGAAGGCATCAGTCAATTGCGGATAATCATCATATTCTTTATACCATGCTCCATTGGTGTTCATCGCGTCCATGAAGCGGACGACTTTGAAATGTGCTAAATTGTTTTTAAACTCAGCTGCAAAAGGAACAGTGCCTTTTTGGGGAGTTGTTCCAGGCAGCCACACTTGAATATTTTTAATATAATTTCCATTATTGTTAGGATCGGTTTGGATAAGCGTTAGCATGAAACTTCCTGAATTTCCCGGAGCGACGTCGACAATGTCTACGCCAAGCCGAGATTTGGCAATATTTTTGATGCCCCCATCATACTTTAGTGTTCCTTCCCCATCATACGTAATCGTCCATTCTCCTGACAAGTATTGTAATGTGCCAGCTGAAAGGATAACACTTCGAGCAACTTGACCGCCATTCGGCAGATTTGTCTGAAGTGATTTTACCCATCCATCTGCATCAAGGTCTAGAGCAGGGAAAGTAACAGGACAATTAAATGAACAACCATATCTCTCACCGGAAACCCAGGGTCTTGCTGTTTTTATCATATCTGCAAACACCCATCCACCAGACCAGTCTACTAGCGGAGCGATATTTGTTCCTACTTTCATGCCAACACTTGGTGTCGGCGCCGGATTTGGAGGAGGCGTTTGGGAAGTTCCCCCATCATTAATAATGTCAAATTGATCCCAGATTCTTCCAGTGATATCCTTAAAATAACATGAGGCTTTGTCTTTAGTTCCTTTGTTGAATTCGCAAAATAATGCACCATAATTCGAATTATCTGACAGGGTGGCGTGAACTGCAAAAACAGTTGGTCTTGTATTAAGAAGAGGAATATCTCCTCTACCTTGTCCCCCTAGGCCTGAAATCACTGCTAAGGTTTTCCCTTGACCGATAGGAGTTGGATTGCTTGTTCCAGCGATGTTGAACGTTACGAAAGAATCCAGCACATGGGTTCTTCCATAGGCGTGATCGTGGCCGTTCATAATAATCGCGCCTGCTTTTCGACACTCTTCTACCGCTTTTTGCACATCAGATTGTTCCCAATCAGAGCGGTGGAAGGCGCAAATCTTCCAAGCGCTTGCATCTGGGCCTAGATTGTTTCTAATATAAGTATCATAATTTTGCAGATTGGCGGGGTCGACTAAAACTCCCGAAATACCAAGAGCTATTCCTTTAAAATGACAAAGAGCGTTACTAGCGATAACGCCAGTGCAGTCCATGAGTGTCGGGTTTGCAGCCAAGCGGCGCGTAAAATCAGCGTCGTATGTCGGCCATTCCAAACCTGGTGCATATTTTTTATTTTGCAAGTCGATTAGATTCTCGTGATCTCCAAGGATGTAAAAAACTGGATAATTTGAGCCCAGCGCGGCATTAATCTCATTAATCATCCAATTTGGGTCATCCTGATAATTTAAATCACCCAAAAGTACGAGGGCTTCTGCCCCTTCATTTTTAACTAAATTAAGCACCGCTCTTGTATTCGTGTTGCTGTCCATATCTCCAAAAAAAGCAATTTTTACTGTCGTGGTGCAGGTTGATGGTCTCCCTACCAGCGACTGAATTAAAGCCTGAAAATCACTCACTGTGGGGGGGTTCCCATTATTGCAGGGGTCTGCGTTTTGCAGTTGCGCTGCTGAGAGTTGAGTTTTTCCTATAATGGCATCAATTAAAAGATATAAATCTTCAATCTTAATAGCCCCGTCGTTATCTACATCTCCCATTAAAGCAATAATAGAAGGAATTAAGAGCAACAGAAAAATAATAAACAAATAAACAGTTCTCTTTCTCATAGGCTGAAGGAATAAATTATCCTTTAAATTTCTATGCATAGCTTTTTTAACTCTTGAATCAACTGTTTTAGATTTTTAAATTGAATTACATGAATCCCTAATTTTCTAGGTTCGACAAGGTTGTTTGGAGAGTCGTCGGTAAAAACAGCCTCTTGCGGTTTGACATTAAAGTGTCTTAAGATAATGTTGAATCCTTCCGCATCAGGCTTGCGTGATTTCACTTGAAAAGAGACGATGCCAAAATCAAAATAAAGTTTGAGATCAAAGCGATTTTCGATAAGTTTCCAGTAATCTTCATTGTAATTTGTAAAAAATGATGTTTTGCAGCCTTTCAGGCGCAATTTCTTTGCAAGTTCTAAAACATCCCAGTAAGCTTCTTTTGCATCCATCATTTCCTGTATTATTTTTTGAGGATTTCCGGAAAGATGATATTTCTCCAATAAAATTTTCCACATATTTATTCCCGTTTCTTCACCAACTTCTGCTTTCTTTACCAATCCCATATACGCCGTTTCAAATTCTTCGTAGTTTAATGTGTGTTCCTGAGAAAATTTCTGGAGAAAAGGAGGTTCCTCTAAACTAAAACAAACATTGGAAAAATCAAAAATGATGAGTTTAATCATGGCTATTGGCTTCCATAGCAACACTCACAATAATATTTCTCACAGTTTCAAAAGGCGTGCTTCTGCCAAGGATTCCTACGGGTTTCAGCATTCCTTTTAAGATTGTAAATTCATAACTCACGTCGGAAAATCTCATGAGCGCGTGAACTAAAATATTAGCGGATATTAAATTTGGGCAGATTAAAACGTTGGCGTCTCCCTGTATTTTAGCATTGGGACATTTTCGTTCTGCTGATTTAGGTTCAACAGCGGCATCTAATTGCATTTCTCCTTCGTATACTGTTTTTGCATCTAGTTTTTGCGCTATTTCTACCGCATTTCGTATCAGTTTAATATCTTCTCCATCTCCGCCGCTGCCTTTTGTAGAGTAGGAAAGAAAGGCGACTTTCGGTTTAAACTTGAATGTTCTGGCGACGGCAGCAGAATTTACGGCCATTTGCGCTAATTCTTCTGAAGTAGGACTAATGTTGAGGCTGCCGTCGCTCATAAAATAAGTTTGTTTCTTTTTAGGAACATCCATAATGGAAACTTCATTTACTATTTTTCCTTGCTGACGAAGAATTTGCAATGCCGGACGCATTAAGGCAGTCGTAGGACAGATTGCGGAACTGACCACTCCATCGGCATATCCAGAATAGGTATACATACAGCCAAAATAATTTTCATCGGCAATAAGCTTATGCGCTTCTTCAAGAGTCATGCCTTTATGTTTTCGTAATTCTACTAATTTTTCCGCAAGCTCTTCTTTTATCGGAGAATTCTTGTAATCGATAATTTCTGCCTTGGAAATATCTGCTTTTAATTTTTTTGCTGCCTTTTCTATTTCTTTTTGGTTACCAAGCAGAGTAATCTTACATATTTTTCTTTTCAGAATATCTGCGGCTGCCTGCAAGCAGCGTTCATCCCAGCCTTCGCATATCACAATTTTAACGGGTTTCTTTTTTGCAATTTTTTCCATTACTGCAATGAGATTTTCTGCCATATTTGCATTAATGATTAGCAGCTTTTTTATATTTATGGGTTTCCGCAGGGTTATCATTGGCTGCTTTGTAATTATCTTTAGCGGCATAGGGTTTTACGCCATAAGGTTTGGCGACGTACATTTTGCCGGGGCGGTCTTTTGTTTCAGCGCTTTTATGTTCTCTGATGAGGTCATCAATGTGTTTAGAAAATCTTTTATTCATTTCATCATTCACTCCGCTCGTACCAAAATGTGTCGAGTCTTTTCCTCGGACTAAATAATGTGTTCGGGCATGCCTATATACTGTATCTCTGGGGGTGGCGAGTGAATCATATTCTCCGGCAACAACGTCTACGGGGACGTATGGTTTCTTTTCTGCATTTTCTACTGCTCCTTTACGGGCGTAGATACTTTTTTTTACGTTATCATTTGCCGCGAAAGGGATAAGCATTGCTTTTCCTACAGAATCTATTTTTGTTGTCCCGTGGACAGAAGGCGCTCTTGCCTGCACGTAAACTATTTTATGATCTTTTACTGTTTTTTGATCTTGGGCCAAACCAACAGCAAGCGCCGCGCCATCGCTATGGCCGCTTAGAATTTTATAAGGGTTGGCATGTGTTTTTCCTTTAAGGTATTCTAATTGTCGACGTGCAGCTTCTTCCCGCTCGGCTTTTGGCAAGCTATTATTGGGATGGAGATGATAGGGCAGCCGGCCATTTTCTTTTTCTCGTTTTCCTAATCTCCATTGGGAACCAATCTCTTGAAACAAACCAGGAATAAGAACAGTCATATAACGGTCTGTTTTTGGATTTTTTTTAAGTGTTCTTTTTGTCTGATAATTTTGATATGAAGCAATTCCATATCCAATGGTGTTGTCAAAAGCATTCAGGGTAATATTTTTAACATTGTTCATGGCTGCCCCGACTAATTTTCCCAAACCTGGCCGAGAAGGAGCTTGACCACGCTTCCCTGCTAATTCTTGCTGTAATTTCTGATATTTTTTATCAATAGTTTTAGAATCTATTTCTTTACCGTTTTTATAATCTATAAAATGCGTTTCATGCACTTGTCCAGAGGAATGTTCATAATTATCGCTTTTCTTCACTTTCCCTTCCAAACTCAGTAAAAATAATAATACGCTCATCTTTCCTCTTTGATTAATTCTTCTTTATGAATACAGCTGGATTGCCGCCCCATGTTTCATTGTTTGGTATTTCCCGTTGGGCAACACTCCAAGGTTCGATAACAGCATTCTCGCCGACTGTTGTTCCGATCCTAATAAAAGAATGATGTTTGATGCGAGCGCCTCTTTTTATAAGAGTCTTCCCGAAGATCGTTTGCGTGATTGTATACTCATGTCCGTCGAGGTAGGCATTTTCTTCGATTGTGATATCATCTTCAAGAGTAATATTGTCCCCAAAGAGATGATCAAAGACGACGCCTTTCCCAATACGGCAGCGTTTCCCGATTTTCACGCCGGACATTCTCAGGAGCAGAATTTTCAATTGGCAATGCGGCAATAAACGGGTTATTTCAGTTATCGCCCCATTCCAGAAAATTCTAAAAAGACTGCGCGCCCGCCACCAATCGTCTCCCGCATTAAGGCGATTTCCATCGTATTGAATTTTTAAGTATGTCTTTTTTGGATCGTCCAGAAAGTCTTTCACTTGCCCCCTAAAATTTTCATAATAATTATATTCATTTTTTGAAGGCTTGAAGAACTTTTCAATCTCTTCCGCGGTGAATTTTTTTATGTTTTTGGCGGGCTTCCCTCCCCATAACTCGCCTTCTGGGATAACTTCATCTAGATTGGAGAAGAACATGAGCATGGAATTTTTACTTACGACAGATCCGGGATGCATAATACAATCCCCGCCAATCATCGTTCTTTCTTCAATAATAACTTTACCGAGAGTTAGTCTTTTTCCTTCTACTTTGTGAGAAATAAGCGTGCATAGCCCGCCCACTAAAGAGCCTCTTTTTAATGAGATTAATTCCGGAAAATAGGGGTCAAATTTAATATAATGTGGAATGCAGACGTCATAACCTACGTTCAATCCGGTTGTCCTGAGAAGCCAATTTTTGAAATGGGATGGCACGATTCTAGTCTGCAGGAAAAACAGTAATTTATTATAAAAAATCCGGATGAAATTTTTCTGATAGTCCTGTTCGTCCTGCAGTTCAATTTCAATCTTAAGTTCCGGGCCTAACAGGAAGTTTTTAAGAGCATTCTTAATATATGGTTTCATGACTCTATCATTCTCATAGAATTTAAAAATATTTAGGTTATAGTTTGTGTTTTGCTTTATGCGGATTCGAGAAGCGTTACGGAACCGTGATCAGCATTAACTTCCACCAGGTCGCCGTCTTTGAAGCGTTTCGTTGCTTCTTTGGTGCCCACAACGCAAGGAATTTTCAATTCTCTGCTGATGATGGCAGCATGGCTGGTTAAACCGCCTTCGTCTGTCACGATCGCTCCGGCTTTTTTCATTCCCAGCACATAATCGGGCGAGGTCATGGGCGCAATTAGAATATCTCCTTTTTCCATTTTTATGATATGCATCGGGCTGCGGATTACTTTTACTTTCCCTTTGAATTTTCCGACACTTGCGCAGGTTCCATAAAGTTTTATTTTTCCTGCCGTTTCCATCTCTTCTTTCAATTCTTTTCGCACAAAAGCTTCTCCTTGGTGTTCCGTCATGAATACTGTTTTTCCCCGGCGGTCCCATACCAGAATGCTTTTTTTGTATCGTCTCTCTAATTCTTTCAAATCGGGCTTTTGATTTTTGAGAAGCATCGCTTTGATTTCTTCGTGCCGCATAAAGCGCACTTTTATTTTATCGGCCGATGCTCTTTTTGCCAGCTCTTCAATAAGAGGAATCACTAAATAATGAGATTTTGTAAAGAGTTCTTTTTTGTAGTCCATCATATATGTTGCCCACTGAACAAATGAAAAAAGTTCCTGAATCTGATGAGAAAGCTTGTAATTTTTAATCAATTCTTGCTGATTTTTTTGAAGTTCTTTATCTTCACGCTTTTTGTTTTCTAGCTCTTTTTCAGCGTTTTTCTCATAGAGAATTTTGCGCAGAGACTCGATAAAGTAAGGAATATCCCAGACCATCACTCCATAATCGTATGGGATCCAGCAGTATTTTTGCCAATGCAGTCTGATTTTTGCAAAGATTTTTTCTTTCTTTATGTTTTCCAATATTTTGGGGGGAAAATCTTCTGTGAAATGCGGTAAGAGATGCTTATTCTTCTGAATATAACACGCGATCTTAAGAAGATCTTCTTCCTCTTTCCTAATAAAAGATTTATGGATGGGGGTTGTCAACGTCGTCAGAATTTTGTTGAGGTTACTGTTATTGGAATGATTATTAATTTTACCTGCCAATTCTTTTCGCAGGTATTCCACCACGCCTTCGCTGGCGGCTAAAGGCAAAGGCTCGCTGTAAATGTATGCTTCTTCGTACGTCTTAAGATATTTTTTATATATGTCCCATAGCTGCTGATTGCTGATTTTTTTTAAGTCTCGATGATTAATAGATTGCGAGATCGCCAGAAGTTTTCTAACATTTTTTTCAAATGTTTCATGGATACTGTTCCTTATTTTTGGGTTTTTAATGACATTAGCGGAAACAAAACTAAAAATATCATTGACTTTTGCTTTTTCTCCATACCAATGCATGACTCCATCGATATACTGCACTAAACATCCCTGAAATGAGCGGCCGAACCATACCCTTTTTACGGAGTCCGCAAATACTTTGCCGATTTGTTCAATAAATGGTGTTACATAGCAATGAGTTTTGCGCTGGAGGAAGATCCATTTTTTCATTCTTTCTCTGAAAAGAGTGTTTCAAATAAATATTTATCCTTTGCTTGAGCGGTTTTCTTTGAGCGATGGAAAAATGTTTGAGGATTTTAGAAAGGTTAATAAAAGAAAGAATGTTTTAAAGATTTAAAATAATGTGAACAATTTATAAAAATGACGGAGAAAGAAGATTCTGATAATTTAAAGCCAACGAATGGGAATGGAAAAGCCCATCCCTCTCCTGTTGTTTTTTCTCCACGAAAATTTCTCTTCGTTTCATTCGAAAGCCTCAGCGGTGATTTGGCATGGCAAGTTAAAAAAGAAGGCCATGAAGTTAAAATTTATATCCGAGAGGAGAAAGATAAGGAAGTGTATGATGGTTTTGTCGATAAAGTAACTAATTGGGAAGAGTTTAAAGACTGGGCGGATGTCATTGTTTTTGATGATATCGGTTTCGGGGATATCGCTGATGCACTGCGAAAAGAAGGAAAATCCGTGGTCGGAGGCAGTGTTTATACCGACCTGTTGGAACAAGATCGGGAATTTGCTCAGAATGAAATGAAGAAAGCGGGGATGACCATCCTTCCTCACTGGGATTTTGATAATTTTGATGCGGCGATAAATTTTATTAAAACAAATCCGGGGACGTACGTGTTTAAACCTTCCGGCACCATTTCTTCAAATCAAAAAGGAATTCTTTTTATTGGCCAGGAAGAGGATGGAAAAGATCTTATCGAAATTTTGGAACAAAACAAAAAGTTGTGGGCTAAGAAGATAAAAAAATTCCAGCTGCAAAAAAGGGCACTGGGCGTGGAAATTGCAGTCGGCGCCTTTTTTAATGGGGAAGATTTTGTTTATCCGCTTAATGTAAATTTTGAGCATAAGAAATTATTTCCCGGGGACATCGGGCCTTACACCGGTGAAATGGGGACACTGATGTTTTGGTCTATGCCCAATGAAATATTTAAGACAACCCTTTTAAAAATAAAAAAGGAGCTGGTCGCTTCTGGTTACGTTGGTTATATTGATATTAATTGCATTGCCAATGCCAAAGGGATTTATCCTCTGGAATTCACGTCCAGGTTCGGGTATCCAACGATAAGCATCCAAATGGAAGGGGTGCTCAGCAGCTGGGGAGATATGCTTTATAAAATTGTGAAAAAGGAACATTTTGAAATTAAAACGAAAAAAGGGTTTCAAATCGGCGTCGTCGTGGCTGTTCCACCGTTTCCTTATATAGATAAGACTGAATCTTTCATCTACAAAGATCTTTCCATCCTTTTTAGAAAAAATAATATGGAAGGCGTCCATCTAGGCGAGGTCAAGTTGATCAATGGGGTGTGGACGATTGCGGGGGAAACCGGGTATACTTTAGTTATCACTGGCAGCGGGATTACCGTCGAAGATGCGCGAAAGCAAGTTTACCAACGGCTCAAAAATATTATTTTACAGAATATGTACTTTCGAACGGATATCGGTTTAGGCTGGTTCAGGGATTCTGATAAATTACATACATGGGGTTATTTGTACTAAGATTCTATAAGATTTTAATAATCCCTTTCTCTGTATCTATTTCAACTTCCCTGTTGTCAAAGAGTTTCTTCGTTGCTATCCCTGTTCCAATAATACAGGGGACATTCAGTTCTCTGCTGATAATTGCCGCATGGCAGGTGATGCCTCCTTCATCCGTAATAATGGCTTTGGCGCATTTCATTAATGGCGCATACTCCGGCCTGGTCATCGGCGCCACAAGGATATCTCCACATTCAAATTTACTGAAATGCGTTTCACCGAGGATAATTTTAACTCTGCCTTTTATTTTTGTTGAATTTCCTTTGCAAGCAACCATGCCTTTGAGTTCTTCTGAACGTTGAAGTAATTTATCGTGAAGAAGCGCAATAAGCTCTTGCGCTTCTTTTCCTGCAATAAATATTATTTTTGCGCTACTGCCACGGATGAAACAGGCGTATCTGCGTTGATTTAGATGCAGTCTCTTAAGATTTTCTTTGAACGACAGAAGCGCTAATTCCTTGGGCAAAGCGTAACGCAATAATGATACATCGATGGCGAATTCTCTGGCAAGTCGGCGGGCAACTCGTTCATTGAAGTGATTCACGCGCAAGACGATTTCTTTTCGTTCATCACGAATTACTCCTAAAGTGCGGAAAAGGTGAAAGATATTTTTAAGCTCAGGAGAAATTTTATATTTGGTATAAAGCAAGCCTACTTTATTTTTCGTATTCTTTGAGATACTTTTGTATTGTTGCATCACTTCTTGCAATCTCTCAGATGATTCTTTAATAAGATCGTTTAGGGGCTGGAGAAAGTCGTTTGGTTTCAGGAATGTGACATTTCCCCAGCTGTTTTGGATAAAAAACCATTTTTTCGCGAATGGTGAGAGGAGTAAAAGCGGATCCTGCTTCTTTCTTTTAAGATGCAAAGCAATGGTGTGCAGCTCCAGATTTGATTGTTCAATAAAATTTATTTTTTGAGGACGAATAAGAATATCTATTTCTTCTTGTTTAAAATTGGCAGCTTTCTGGCATTCTTTTTTAAGGGATTCATCTCCCGAGGGGTCAAATTTGTCAACCAAAAAACAGTTATTCCACATTCTGTAGCTGGCATCATCAATTTCTTGGACAATTTTTCCTAACTCGGCGAGGCTTATGTTTTGGAGGTCGATTTTTTCCGCTTTCTTGAGATGCTTTTTTGCGGCTTTAATAATTAATGCAAATTTTTGGTAATAGGCATCAATAAAGGAAGTGTTCCTTTTTGTTTTTTCAATCACTTCTTTCACGGTTTTGTTGAACTCTTGTAAAGAATAATACCCTTCAAATTCATTTGATAAACAGAATATCCCGGGATATGTAAATTCCTGCTGAACGCCTAGAGCGGGGGTTCCTATGTACAGGAAGTTGCTTGCCGCCGCCTGCCTATACCATGCCGTTTCCTGGATGATTTTCTTAGCTTCAGCTAATTCTGCAGGAGAAATGGTCGTCTGGAGCGGTTTCATTTTTTTTCTATAAAATGACAATCAACCCATGATTAGCTTTCACTTCTACAGTCATCCCATTCTTTAAAATATGAGTAGCAATCTTTGTGCCAATAATACATGGCTTCTTTAATTCTCGAGCGATGATCGCGGCATGAGATGTTATCCCTCCTTCATCCGTGACGATGGCGGCAGCTTTCTTCATGGCGGGAAGGAATTCGGGACGAGTCATGCTTGCGACGAGAATATCTCCTTCTTTGACTTCATTAATATCTTGGATATTCTTGCAGATTTTTACTGGACCGACAGCTGTTCCCAAGGATGCGGTCATGCCATTGAATTCTTTCATTTCCTGCTTTTTTTCTGCTGTCGTATTAGCCTTAATTTGAAATTCTTCGTATTCTTTTCCGGTTAGGCTGAGCTCTTGATTAGCGGTAATATAAAAAACTACGCCGTTACGCCTTTCCATAAGTTTTTGTGTTAAAGCTTTGTCTGAGAATAGAGGTAGTTTTATGTCAGGATATGAAAGATATCTTAATAGTTTTATTTCTATTTTCGTTCTTCTAGAGAGTTCCCTTAAAACTAACTCTGCTTTTTCAATAGCCATAAAAATATCTTTCTTACGCTTATCCTGCCAATTGGTCATAAAATCAGACGCTTCTAAAAGTTCAACGAGTTCTTTATCTAACCTTAATTTTTGCATGATTTCTTGTTTCTTCTTTTTTATAGACAATGGGTCATGGGGCATGTAATGAACTGTTTTTAATTCCTTCTCGATGTCTGCTGGTGTTATAATCATTCTTCCAGCATAGGTATTTCTTACCCAGTAAAAATTCTTCAAATGATCTCCAATCTCTTTTTTTCTCTGATTCTTGTCTTTGATTTTTGAAATCTTGAAGAGGTCTTCCTCTCGTTCATGAAGGAATGAACGCTGGGTCGGGGTAGCCAGAATTGAAAGATATCGATTGAGTTCAGAAGGATTCTGAACATACTTCGAAAGCATCTTCTTCATCATGGCATCCATGGTCAGTGAGAATGGCTCAATAATGTGGCCATAAATTCCACCTGTTCTTAGCAAGTACATGGCTCTTTGCATAATCACAAGAAAATCTTTATTTGGCAGAGAAGCCCAGTTTTCTACTGGAATGGTTTCTACTTCCTTTAAAGCGGAAGCGTAAATATAATTTGATTTTTCTTTGACTGCAATGAGAAATTCTTTGTTCTGTTTAATCTTGTTGACGACAATCGCACCGAGACGTTCAAGATCGTCTATAGGATAGTACATTTTTCCATACTCATTTTTGAATTCGAAGATAAAATATTTAAAAGAATCTCCTAGTACGGGATGCAGATCAAAGCCGCTGGAAGCGGGAGGAATGAGTAAAAAAGGCGTGCAATTAAAGCCTTGCGGATACCATCTTTCTTTTAACTTTTGGAAGATATGTTCTTTTTGGTTCATGATAATTTCCTCACGATGCCTTTATTTGCGTCTACTTCGATGAAGTCGCCGTCTTTTAAAACTTCTGTTGCTATCTTGGTTCCTATGATACAAGGAATTTTTAGTTCTCTGCTGACGATTGCTGCATGGCAGGTGATGCCTCCTTCGTTGGTGATTATAGCGGAGGCTTTCTTCATTAATGGGATATGCTCTGGACGTGTCATACCAGCTACGAGAACATCACCTTCTTTAAATGCAGTGAAATCTTCTCTATTCATGATTAGTTTAACACGACCTTGAACTTTGCCTAAACAGGCAGCAGTCCCTCTAATTTGTTGGTCAGAAGGTAATTTTATTTCTTTTTCCAATACTTTCCTTTTTTCCATAGCTTCATTTCCTACAAATATTTCATAATGAGAACTATTTAGGAAAATCAATGTTGTACGTTGATATCGTTCTTCCAGAGTTTTGATATTCATTCTTTTTGCTAAAATATCTTCTATTTCATCATAATTCAAGTATTCTAAGCATTTCTTAGGGCAAGCAGTTTTAGTCTCTAGAGTCTCCAGAAAACGATGCAGCATGTAACATCCCATCATATTTACTTTCTTGCGCTGTTCCCTCCAAAGCATTAATAGTTGGAAGAAAAACAGCGGATTTTTCTGTAATTGATGTTTTTTTAAGATTTCTTTTATTTTTTGCCGATGTCTTTGAGAAGATGTTTGTAATATTTCCAATTCTTTTTTTATTTCATTTTTAGTTGCCATTGCTGTTATGATTTCTTCTTTTATCTGATGTTCAGTAATATGCTTTGCATAAGCATAACTATATTGGTAATAATCATATTTTTTAATATGTCCCTTCACAAATGGATCATTCAATGCTAACTTAAAATTAGAATCAGAAATCATCGAAAGAAAGGCAAGGCGACGCTCGCTTGCATACGTCAGCTCTTCTGGTGTTGTTAAGATGTTAATTTCTTCATTTTTTAAAGAATATCGTAAGCTTATTTTTTTTATTTGTTGTTGATCAAATCCTGGATCAAAACTATCTATAAACAAGCTTGCGCTCCACATCTTTGTATGGGCGGCCCATATTCGGTTATATTTTTCCAAAAGATTTTTTGTCGTTAAATCATGCCAGTTTTCATCGTATGTTAAAAGATATAACTCTTCAAGAGAATGCGCTGTTTGCGTAAATGGAAGATATATTTTCTCTATCGAATCTTTATATGTTTCATATGTCCATTTCGCTAACCCGCCCATAGCTTCAGTATCCCAGTAGAACCATCCATAATCCTTATCGAAATATGCGTATAATTGTTTGTAATCAAATTTAAAAAGAGATGATAATTGTGTAATTGTTCTCAACCATGGCCACGCTGTAAATGGAACAAGTTCTCCTTCTTGTTTATACCACATCTTTATTCCCTTTAATGATTTTGATTACTCCGTTATTTGCGTCCACTTCCACAACCGTCCCATCTTTGAGAATTTCTGTGGCGTGCTTTGTTCCCGTGATACAAGGTTTCTTTAATTCTCTGCTGACGATTGCTGCATGACAAGTTATGCCCCCTTCATCCGTTACAATCGCCCCTGCTTTTCTCATGGCGGGAACATAGTCTGGAAGTGTCATGCCTGTGACAAGGATGTCTCCTTCCTTTATCTTATGCATGGCTTCTTTTGCTCCATAACATATTCTTACAATTCCTGTAGCTGCGCCAGGAGAACTGCATATCCCTTTGATTTCTGTTGATTCTGTTGTATCTTGTTCATAATATTCTTTAATCTTTTCTTTTGCTTCTTCTCCCATCCACATTTTAATGCCATTTTCATCGGAAAGAATAAATTGTGCTTCTTTCCTTTGTTGAAATTCTCGTTCATCCCACTTTTTAGTTTCGAAAAGGAACTCAAAAATCTCCTCATCAGTGTAATATTGCAAATCATTCATTGAGACATGTATTCTTCTGCCAATTTCTTGAAAAAGAAGCTGTAAAGAATACATCGTTCTCATCTGCATCTCTTTCCTGAGATCGTGAAGAGCAGTATAAGCATCAAATACTTCGAGACGATGTTGTACTGTAGAGCTAAGGTTATATTTTTCAAGCAGTTTTGTTCTTATTCTCTTTACTTCTTGTTTATATGACAATAATTCCTTAATCCTCTGCGGAACATTTTTCACTTTTTCTTCATATTGCTGGAGATCTTTTAGATAATCTTTTTCAGTCTTAAGAATCCTATTTTCCCAGCCTAAACAAGTCCACCAGTATTTATTGATAATGCGCTTGAAAAGGGGATATAAAGTTGATAGTTTCAATGAGTCAATCTCTATTTTTTTCTCTTTCATTTTCATTAGTAATTCTAAGAATGATTTTTCTTCATAACTTACATAGCTGGTATGGATTGGTGCTGTTAATTTTGCGTAGATATTTATGAATTCATGTTCAGCAAGTTGGGGTAGTTCTTTTTTGATGAGATTTTTTAATAATTTTACTGGCAGCACATCTACGGCATCAATATCTGGATTCAATAAGGCATGGGCTTCTTCACAATTTTTATAGAAGTTAAGATATGCTTTTTGCAGTTCATTGTTTGATAAAAGTGAGAACTTTTTCTTTCGCAATTTTTCAGCGGCAACGATAGCTTTATTTGCAAATTTCTTAATTTTTTGGAAATGTTCTTCCGCCCCTTTTTTCGTGCTGGTTTTATTCCAGATAAGTTCTCCTAAATTAGTTATTTCCTCTTCGCTCCAGCTCCACCAGAGCTTTGTTCCATTATGAGTATAGATTATTGTTTTGAATTCTGATTCGTTCAGCTCGGAGGATCGTTTGCTCATTGCTTTAATGCCAAAATAAATGTGAGAAAGAGGGATAAGTTCCCTGGTATAGGTAACTAAACTTGAACTCATATGATTCTAAATCATTGGTATTTTATAAATTTTAAGATATTGATAATTTTAAACTTAGGTCAATCCGAGCATAACCTTTAAGTAATTTACCCCCTTTGAGTGGCAATTTAACCGAAACATTTATAATCTGGCTCTTCCTTTTACCGCTTATGGCAACTGGCTTTATAGAAGGATTGGTTTCCCGGCATGGGAAAAAGGAATATCAAATTGCAGAGAAATTTGCGGGATCTTCGGAAGACAAAGCTATCCCTCTCAATGCTGCAGGAATAGAGCAAATGCAAGCTGTTGGAAGAGATAACTTAAAGCCTAATTTTTATGGAATTCTTGATACAACTACTTCCCCTTTCGCAAGAACAAGACAAAGCGCGCATGAAATGCTAACAGGAGCAGGATATAATCCTCATTGCGCAGCTCGAACTGAGCGAGAAGATATTGGTTTAGCTGCTTGCAATTGGCTAGCTCCTGGAGTTCCTTTATATAACCCAGCTACTGAAGCCGCTTATGTGGGAGAATTATTAGAACAATTCTGGATGGGTCCACAAACAGAGGATCGACAGCCCGTATTAGCTTCTTTTGCTTATGGATTATTAGATGGTTTAATTCAAGGAATCGAACGAGTTCAGCCTTATGTACGAGAAGGAGTGAATGCTGCTGTTTTGGAAGTTACTCATGGGCCAATTATCGATACCTTAGATGCTGCCATCTTTGAAACAGTTCCTATGTATATGGCAGAAAGTAAAGGAAAAATTAGAAATTTCCCAGGAAATTATTCTACAGGAGAAGTTATTACTTTTACATCTGCAGTTGCAAATCCAACAAATCCTGTGTTCAAATTTCTTGGAAAAGAAAGACAAAAATCCTTGAATTTAGATGATCTAAAGTTCCTACGAGACCAAGTTGGTCGGAATGCACAAGGACGTTTTTAGTTTTTTATCTTTCTCACAATCCCTTTCCTCCCATCCACTTCTACCATTTCATTATCTTTCAATACCCTCGTTGCAGTATTTGTTCCAACGATACAAGGAATACCTAGTTCTCGGCTGACAATTGCCGCGTGAGAAGTCATCCCTCCTTCGTCTGTTATAATTGCTGCTGCTTTACGCATGGCAATAATATATTCCGGTGATGTAAAAGGAGCAACAAGTATATCACCACGTTGAACCTTCTCACTTTCTTTGGGGCTTAATAATATTTTAACTTTTCCTCGTACAAGTTCTTTACCTATACTGGCAACGGTCCCTTTAATTTTGGTTATGGTTTTATCTATCTTCTTTTCAAGGAAGGGGTTCACTAACAAGTCAAACTTTTTTTCATCAGAAACAAGCGTTAAAGTTGTTGCGTAATGACCCAGAAATTTCTTTTTTCTTTGTTGAAGTATCTCTAGCGGAATTTTCTTTCCTGTGATAAATTGTTCTAATTCTGTGCACCAAGCGCGCTGCAATGCGTCGAGAGGAATATTTTTCCTTCTGCTCATTTCAGCTAAGATAATAGTAATATAGTGATTGGCAATGAAAATCTGCTTCTTTCTCGTATCCTGCCACCAGATGCAGTAACTTAAGCGTTGGGCAATCTTTTGAATTTCTTTGTTGATCTTTAATTCTGTTATAACCTTTCTCTTCGCTCTCTTTGCGTTGAAAGGAATTTCTTTTATTTTCTTGATTTCTTCTGGAATATTTTTAACATTCATGTCTTTTAATTTCTTCTGAAAGTAATTTTCATTTAAAATATCAGTTTCATAATAGCTATTGGCGAGCCAGAAATATTTTTGTCGATGTTTCTGAAGAGCATTTTTAAATGTGTTAGTTCCTTCTTTATATTTTACTTCGAGCAAATCCAGTTCTTCTTCCTGGTAAAAAGAAAGTCTTTCCGGCGCAGATAATTTCTCTAAAGCAGCGATAAACTGTTCCGAGGTCAAGCTCATTCCCGCCAGCTTCTCTTTTAAGATTTGTTCACCACCCCAATTAGAAACTTCCGGCACTAGGCCATGAAGCCAAAAGAGAAGGTAATTCTTGTGAAAGTTCAGATAAAGCTGGCGTAATTGGGGGCCAGTTACTTTTTCCAGATTCTTTATTTTAGAATATGTTTGATGAATGTTTTTCACTGCCTGCAGGTATGCTTTTTTTACTTTTTCTAATTCTCTGTCATCCATTACCCATGAAAAGAAATTCTTTTTTCCAAATTCCCGCAGTTCGTGATAATCGCAAATGAAAGTCATATCATCATTAATAAAATAAAAAAAAATTTCCGGCCAGTGATATTTGTAATGGATGGGGAAAGCTTTTTCTATTGCTTCCATGAAGAATGAGGTATATATGGGCTTTCCAGGAATGGGCCCCCAACGGAAGAGTTCGTGATGCGGGTTGATCATGTGTTTTCTTTAGCGGTGGTGTTAATAAAAATTACGTTTTTTTCAATTAACCGCAATTAAAACTGCGTTTAATAGTTGTTTGATCGAAATTGCCTCGCTCTTTTTATGGTCTAAAAATCTCTGTTAGGCTCGGCAACTCTTCGGAATTTTTTGCCTGAGATTTATAACCCCAGAAACTTCGTTTCTTTCCCACCCGCCCTTTACGAGAGTCAGGCAAAAACCGCTTGCAGCTATTCCTCGGTCTTTCTGCGGAAAGACTCGCCAAACACGGATTAAGACTCTGCTCCGTTGCACTTCGCTACGCCCTCGCAATTATTGATTCATTTTCAGTATGTTGCTTGGGGAAATTTTCTGCGGAAAACTTCTCTTAATCCCATACGTTAAATCCAATTTTTTGTCGTCTACGATGTACCATTCCTTAACGGAAATACGAACAACTTGAAACACTGGCACCTACTACTCAACGAACTATCTCTTAACTGGGGTGGGGCGCACGAGACTTCCATTGTTCTATTGATTCTACAACTATCTTTTCAACTTCTCCTAATTTTTCCTCGTCTCCATTTAACTTTACCGAAATAAACTGTGCACTTAGTGGATTCTCCCAATAGCTAAATGTGACAGCTATCCCCCCTAATAAGTACGAGCAATCTCGATGAGGATATGAACTCTCTTCAGGATCATACTTATAAACTTTACAATGATTATTTATGAGTTCTGCATCAGTACCTTGTAAAAATTCTCCAAGTGTTTGACTATAAATTTGTCTCTCTCCTAAAAGTCCTGTTGCATGACCGTTGTATAGTAGTTTTGATGCCATTTTATTTTTTTGTCTTCAAATCGTTTTCAGCACAGGGTTGGTAATCATATACGTTATCCACATTTATAGCACAAATAATACTTGCTACCCTATACACGATACCGTAGCTTAAACTATCCCCTATTGCTCCTCCACGGTTTGGCAAAGTATCTCCTACAACCCACAAGTATTTTCCGTTCCGAGAGACTCCAATCACAGGTAGTTCTTTCTCAAAATATCCGGGTTCTGATCTTGCTTCACCATAAGACCAACTATCGCTCCTCCATGTGACGACAGCTTTTTGCTTTGCCCGGGGAAATTCCTCTCTCGCAAGTTCTTCTTTTGCTAATTGCTTTTTTCTTCTCGTATCTTCTTTTATATTCTCAGAATATCTTATGCATTCCCTTTCTCTCCATTTCTTAGCTGATTTCTCTAAGTAAGTATCTTCCTGAACACTAAGAGTAGGGGCAGGTGAAAATATTTTTGGCAAATTGTAATCTACTAAGTCGTTAACAACATCTTCTAAAAAACTAGGATTTAGAGCTTCTGCTTGAGTAACGAGTTCCTCTAATCTCTCTACAATTGTACCTAGCTGAGCAGGACAATCTAACTTATTTACCAAGCCTAAGAAATGTTTATACCTATCAGCAAGTCCTTCTTGGCGTTCTTTAAGCGAGTCAAAATCCCGTAAGAGAGCTAGAGGAGCACGACTATTTTTCCAAAAATCCTCTTTGTATTTCTTTGTCATTGTAGGGAGTTTTCCGAGCAACTTATTTATATCTTTGCTGTGTTTTTCCCACAACATTTATTAATAAGCCATAATTCTTTACCAGCATGGAAGTGAAAGAAGCGTTGGAAAAATTTGGATTAGATAAGAATGAAACAGCCGTCTATGTAGCTTGCTTAAAGTTATCGCCTGCCTTAGCTTCTGCCGTAGCCAAAGTAGCCAATATTCCTCGTGCTTCCATCTATGATATTCTGGAACGATTAATGCAGAAAGGAATCGTCAGCTTCTCCATTCAAAACGGAAAAAAATACTTTTCAGCTGCTCCTCCAGAACAATTAATTAAACTCTTAGATGATAAGAGAACCGCATTAGAGCAGACTCTCGATGAGCTTAAACTCATTCAAAAGAAAGAAGAAATTGCACCAAAAATTCAAGTTTATACCGGTAAAGAGGGCTTAAAGACAGTTCTTAACGACATTGTAAGAACAAGAAAAACTATCTATGCTTATGGAGCAGCTGGTCTCAGTGAAAAAGCCTTAAAGTGGGATTTCCCTAAAATCATTGAAGCACGAGTAAAAGCAGGCATAAAATTAAAAGTAATTTTTGATAAAAGCGTTCTTGCTCAAGAAAAGAAGAAACTACCTCTAACAGAAGTGCGTTTTATCTCTAAATCATTTGAAGATCTCACTTTTACTGAGATTTATGGGAGCAAAGTAGCTATTTTTATCTACTCAGAACAACCATCAGTCATACTCATAGAATCGGAAGAAGTAGCCAAATCCTATAAGCGGTATTTTGATATTTTGTGGGAAACAGCAAAAAATTAGCAAAAGCTTTAAATATAAGTTCATGCTTAATAGTTACAAGTTAATAACTATTGGTGATGAAAATGCAAGAACTCGAACACGCTCCAACATTGAACACGGTACTGATGGTAGAAGATACGCTGAAAAACATGAATGAAAGCGTCATAACCGTTGCAGAACTTAAACACCGCCTTCCACGCCAAGTAAACCACAACACCCTTAAAGTCATTCTTGAATATCTTGAACTCAGCAATAAAATCTTGGTTACAATGCGAGGCATAA
>CAZCXW010000020.1:0-11538 GCA_964502785.1 uncultured Methanosarcinales archaeon
CATGTTTCCTAGGAAAAAGTCTATTCTTTAAACTTAACATCGGAGATACTGTTATACAAGAAAATTAGAAAAAAGGTAAATTTTGCCCCTACGCGACTTTGAATTTTTTCTCCGCTTCGGAACGTTGCACTAAAATTCAAGTCCTATCGGACGATTTTAACAGCGATCGCATACAATTATACTATCTTTTTCACAACCGCATTTTCAAAGGCATTCGCTTCAATCATTTCCTGCGCTTTTTTAGAAAGAGCGCCCGTATGGAGGAATAACAAAGGCAATTTTTTCATCTGCGCTTCAAGGTAAGCGATGGAGAGTTCTTTTTCATCGCAGCGGCTTTTCTTTTTGGCTTTGCAGAAATATTTTATTTTACCGACCACGGAAGGAACGCTTACCAGCAAACTTATTTCTGCATTCTTGCGGATGAGCAATGATTCTTGGATGCTTATTTCCAATTCGTGAAGAAATTTTTCAACATCAGAATAGAAAGGATTATGGTTGATTCCAGTGCTCGGTTGTTCTGGCAGTTCTGTTTTAATTTCTTCTTCCAGTTTCTTCTGTTTTTCTTTTTTGTCAGAAATAATTTCGCCCGGGGCAACTTCTTTATTTATTTTTTCCCATCTCTTCTTTTTCGGCGCTTTTTTCTCTTCAGCAATCTCTTCAGGTTTTGATGGAATGGCATTGATAGTTGGTTCTTTTTGCGTTTCTGAAATTTCTTTGCCAAAGGCGGAAGCTGAAGATTCCGCAGGCTGCTGCTGAGGTTCTGTCGGCGGAGTTAAAATATTCGCAATGAGTTTGTTTGTTTCTTCATCTGGAAGGAGATGCCATTTCCAGAATAATTCTGTCTGGTCTTTGAATCGGACCTGCAAAGGAATAGCAAAATCTTTTAAGTTCCGCAACGCGACTTTCGCTAACAGTTCTAAGTTTTCTTCTCTGAGAATTTTTTTTGCTTTTAATTCGTCCAGGATTGCCAAATCTTTCGGATTAACGTTGCCTTGCACAAAATCATATAACTGGTATTCCTGCCCGGACAGGAAGTATAATGGGGAGCCGCCGACTTTGAGGAATGATAATTTCACTTTTCCTTGGGAGACCAAGTCTGCAAGGTGTGCGGAGGCAATCAGCACCTCGCTTTTTATGGTTTTTGCGACTTTCGCCGGCAGTGTCGGGCCTGAAGTTTTTAGGAAGTTAAGGATTTGGTCTTGAGCGAACATAATTAAAAATTGAAGTTTGATGTTTATAAGATTTTTGTAACTGAAAAAAATAGTCGGGACACGTGATAAAAACGAAATGTTTTTAAATAGAAAAATAATTCGAGGGCGTAACGAAAATGTACAAAATCTTCAAATCTGATTTTGAACCGCCCGGCGGGAGATTGGACGTAGTTCCTACTTCTTTCGCTTTTTCTTCACAAACATCAAATGGTTTGGAATCTAAACTTTATTCAGTTCAGGGTAATGAATGGCAAGGTGTTTCTATTTATACTGATGACAACGATGTTGGAGATTTGGAGGATCCTGCAGACCAACTTGTTGCATACGATCCTGAAAAAGAAGCTGTTCTTAGTGTATTGGAAGAAATTACTGGACGCGATGCTCCTTACGAAGCTGAAATACTATCGATTGGTTATAATCCTGTAGTTGAAGAATCAGAAGCGCTAGATGTTAATGCCCTTTACCTGCGCCAGTTAGGATTTGACAATCTACTCTATGTGCATGCTTTGGATGAAGGGCAAGCGAAAGTTGTCAATGATAATGAACCAGAAATTTTAGATGAAGAATTAGAAGAAGCCGCTTAAGGCCGCATCCACTTTACTTCATAGTAAGTTACATCATTCTCATCGTCTACAACGCCGAGAAGGAGCCGTTTCTTCGTGCTGTGGGCAACTCTGTTCTTGGCACTGAATTCATGCCACGTGAAGACATTCGCTTCATGGACAGGAAAGACGATCCAGCGGGCATGATCCTCACCCGGTTTAACGCCGCGGTCATAGACG
Source organism: uncultured Methanosarcinales archaeon (assembly GCA_964502785.1). Classification (GTDB taxonomy): domain Archaea; phylum Nanobdellota; class Nanobdellia; order Woesearchaeales; family GW2011-AR9; genus JAGVYE01. The sequence continues at coordinate 1,994 of CAZCXW010000020.1, forward strand.
CGGAAGTCCGCGCCGAATTTTAGCGCGGTTTTGATGATATATCCTCGATTTCTCATGTCTTTAAAGACACAGTAGCGAATCCAAAAGTTCGGTTCTACCTTTCGGGCTTTTTTGACGTAAGATTCAAATAAAACTAAACGTCCTCCTTCGCTTTTAACCGCTAATCTCCCTTTCTCCATCAAATATAATGCTTCCAACAGCGACAATTCTACTTTTCCCGTTTCCGCAAGGGTGCCGAAGCGGCTTTGATTGTAAAATTCTCTGGCTTCATCAGAAGATTCGGTGATAACTCTTTCTCCTGCGAGTATCCCTTCCACTGCTTTTTTCTTTTTTTTGCCATCATCCTTGGGATCTTCTGAGAGCGATACTTCCATTACTTCAGGAACTTTTGCGACTTTCGGTGCTTTTGTCATAAAGCGGAAGAATCGCCGAGAGCTTTTTTAAACCTTTCTACGTTGATTCCCGCCAGCTCCACCATTTCTCCCTGCCGATGATGATGTGGTCTAAGAAATCTATCCCCATGATTTCTCCTGTTTTCTCTAATTTTTTGGTTATAAGAAAATCTTCTTTGGATGGTTCTGGTTCGCCTGAAGGATGGTTATGCAAAACGATAATGGCTTTAGCTAAATGCTTGATCGCGCCATAAAACACTTCCCGAGGGTGGATGAGCGAAGCATTAAGGATCCCTATAGTGATGGTCTCTTCCGCAATGATATTGTGGCGGGTGTCTAGGTATACAGCAATAAAATGTTCTTTCTGGAGATCTTTTAATTTAGGCTGGAATCGATTTACAATATCCTGTGATTTTGTGACGGACATTTTTTCATAGGAGCTGCTTGAGAGGCGTTTGGCGAATTCACAAACAGCGATAATTTGGCAGCTCTTTGCCTTGCCGATTCCGTATTCGGAAGCAAGTTCTTGAACACTGCTTTGAATTAACCCTTGTGTTCCATATTTCGCCAATAGTTTATGGGCAATTTCCAGAACATTTTCTTTTTTCGTTCCTGATTTAAGGATGATGGCTAAAAGTTCAGCAGTGGACAGGACTTGCGCTCCTTCTTTTTCCAGCCGTTCACGGGGCCTGTTTTCTAAGGACATGTCAGTGATTTTCATTTGAGATGGAGGACTCTCTTATTTTCGATCAATGATTTCATCTGTGATATGGCCATTTTATTCAACTTAACCAACCTTTCTTCTTGAGATAATTCTTGCTTGATAAATTCAGAATTTAACGATTCAAAGTTGGCCAAAACCACTAATTGGATAACATAAGCGTAATCTCTCATATTTCCTTCTTTATACCAGTCAAAATCACCTTCTACAATAGAGGTTGCACTATACTGCTTGTGACTTTCTTTCATTTGTTTAAATATATCTTCATCTCTCATTTCAACCCTAGCTTCTCCAGCAGCTTAAATGCTTCTTTATCAAATTTAGAAAAAGCAAACCATTTTTTGCATAAATCTTTTAATTACGCTTCAAAATGATACACTACTTTATTGTCAATTATGATAAACCGATCGTGTGACTGCTTAAATTCTTTTACTTCAATAGGCGGATACTGTGAATTGTATTTATTCAAGTCAAGCAATAATTGTTTAGAAATCTCTTTAGTGAATATTGTAACCAGCACATTTTTATTTCTTTTGCTGAATAGCGTCAAAACTGAATCATCTATGTAATTGTCAATGAGGATAATAGAATGATGAGCATCCCTAATCAAATCAGATGCAAACTTATAAGCATCAAAAACTTGACCCTCAAAAAATATTCCTTTTTCTGGCCTGATGTCTTTGCTTTCGATTGCATCAAATATCTGTTCAAATTTCTTATCGTATCCTATCTGTTTTTGTTCTATGTTATCTAATCTTTGAAAAACTTGAACACCAGAAGCGATAAATCTTCTCATAACTACAAACGCAGTCATTATCTGAATGCTTATTTGTACAGCAGTATCGCTTTTTAAAACTCCAGAAAGCATAGCAACGCCTTGCTCTGTAAAAACATATGGTAAATATCGTCTTCCCCCTTTACTATTTTTTGAGGTCTCAAATTGCGACCTCAAAGAGTCAAATTCAGAATCTGTTAATTGAAACATAAATTCTTGTGGAAACCGCTCTATATTCCTTTTGACCTGTTCATTTAATCGTTTTGTTTTTACTTTGTAGAGTTCAGCTAAATCTTCGTCTAGCATTACCTGTGATTTTCGGAAAGTATAAATTCTCTTTTTTATATAATCCCCCGTTAATAGCAATGAATTTTCAGTCATTTTCGAAACTTTTCAAAGAATTCGCTTTATATACCTTAGCCAAGGTTGACCAGTGGCTCGTTACTTCTTTTTCTGCAAGGTTTCTAAGCCTTTGTCGGTTATGGAGACGACTGTAGAAGGTCTGTTGTTTGCGGGGTGTTCCTTAATCGTTTTGATTTCAATCTGGCCGTACAATTCCAGTTCTTCACAGTTTGCTTTGATGGAACGATAACCCGTGTTCACTTTTCTTTCCAACTGCGCGTAGGTTGCTGATTTTTCTTTGACGACCGAGAGAATTCTCTTCTTTATCTCGTAAGAAGAGCGTTTCATACTGCAATAAAGCAGTAAGGTTTAAATAGAACTAACTCATGATATTGCAGTATGTTTGATAAACGTGGATTGGATTGGGTTTGAAAGAACACCACAGCGTAAATTTAATCAAAATTATAATGGTGAATCACAACCAAATTTTATGGACCTACCTTCGTTGCTATTGAGAAAAATAAAATTATCGTTAGGATTAATGGCGATTGGTTTTTTCCTTCAGTTACTTCCATTACTCTCTTAACACTTCCTTCAATTCCTTCATCGCTTCTCGCGGATTTGAAGCCTTTGCAATGTAAGATCCAGAAACAAAGTCATCAGCCCCTGCTTTCTTGGCTAATTGAATGGTAAGCGGATCCATACCTCCATCGACAATTACCCTTATTTTTGGATTAATTCTTTTGAGGTGGGCTATTTTACGCAAGGGATAGTCTAGGAAATGCGCTCCATAAAATCCTGGATGCACCGTTAAAATTAAGATATAATCACAATACTTCAAGTAGGTTCTTACTTTACTCACGCCTGTTTCTGGATTTAATGCAAAGGCGATCTTCTTTCCTCTTTTTCTCATCCAAGCAATGTACTTAATGTGGTTTTTGATTTCTTTGAACTGGGGAATGCATATATCGACATTATGGCCATGCTTTCGAATCCATTCTTCTGGATGTTTCATCATCAAATGAGCATTATACTTAAATTTTTGAGGAAGATGGAAAGGAAACGTTAATGATTTATTTGGGACTGCTTTGCCATCAGCAATATCAAGATGAAGAGTTTTTGCCACGCCCGAAAGTTTCTTCAATAGTTTATCTAAATCCTGCTGGCTCTTGGCCATCACTGAAGGATAAATCATCGTTCTGCCTTTTCGATTTTATGCAGTCTTCGTTGATGACGTAATGCTTGGGAGAAAGGAGTTTGCAGCCACTCTAAAACGATTTTGCGCGCTTGTTTGACGCTCAGATAATCAGCGGGCAAGCATAATACATTTGCATTATCATCACTCCTTGTTGTTTTTGCTTCTCGCGGAGAAAATCCCGTAACCGCGCGGATGCCCTTTACTTTATTTGTGGCAATACAAACACCTTGTCCATTCCGGCAGATGACAATCCCCCTGCTTTTTTGTTCTTTCGCCACTTTTCTTGCCAAAGGAATGGCATAATCAGGATAATCGTCTTTTGGAGCAAGCTGGAAAGGGCCACAGTCTTCTGCTTCATATTTTTTCTGTTTGAGGAAAGAAATTAATTCTTTCTTCAGCTTAAATCCACCGTGATCTGAAGCAAGATACACTTTCATTTCCGGTTTCCTCTTTGAATCATCAAAATGAGAAGATACGTTAAAATTAAGATAATAATATGTGCAGTTGCCGATAACGCTGATTTTGATACAACGATTCCCTGCTGAACCAAGAGAGCTCCAAAAAATGCTGAAGAATAAATTGGCACAAAAGAAATCCACGGTTTCAATCCTACAAATTTCTGAAGGCTTGGAATCCATAAGATAAGGAAAGCCGTTGCTCCAATTAACGTGGCTCGTACTGGATTTACGGTTGGGTACAAGAAGATGTATAAAGTATCAATCACATATTGCAGAACAATAAGGCTTCCAAGCACTTTAAGGTGAGAAAGCCATTTCTTATTTTTTTTCATTTGATTTAATATCGTTATCCCTCCAAACAGGCTGAGCATGATAATATTTATCACAATTATTCCATAAAACGATGTTTGTGTCAAATAAGTGCCGTCACTGCCGTCTGTGGCGAGTAAATAAATAAACTGGTCTAAAATAAAAGCTGTTCCTATTCCGCTTAAAATCAAGGAAGTTCTGGGCAGAATTTTTATTACGAGAAAGAATATACTTATGATAAGAATAACTGCTCCTGTAAAAAAGTGATGGATATTATATACTCCAATATTAAGATTAGCTAAAGGAAATAAAAAAAGGTAAATTCTAAGGAGAACCAAAGTTATGATCCATGAACTCAGAAAATATTTGGTCTCTTTTTTCATTTTTTCTCCAATCTGAGGATGGTTACAATTAATATGTAAGTCACGATTAAAATAATAACCTGAATGATTCCTGAAATGGGGGAATCTGAGGGCATTACCTGTAATTCAATGAGCAATGCTCCGAGCAACGCCGCAGCATAGATGGGAAGAAAGGCGAGCCATGGTTTCATCCCGATAAAGTCTTTCCATAAAGGAATGCAAATAATAAAAAATGCTGTTGCCCCAATCAGTGTTGCTCTAATCTGATCTTCCATAGGGTACAAAAAAACATACACAAAATGGATAACAAGGTACAAAAAGATTAACGCAAGGATTATTTTTCCATGCTCCAACCATCTTTGTTCTGTCTTCTCTGTATTTTCTTTTAATTTCAAGTTCATCCTTTTTTCACACTTCGAAATAAGCGTATCCTCTCTTCAACTACTATTTGGATATTCTCTCTCGCTGGAGCTAAAATGTGGCGAGGATCAAAATCATGCGGTGTTTTCTTTAGGAATTTCCGCACCCCGGCATCAAATGCTAAGCGCAAATCGGTATCAGTATTAATTTTTGTAATTCCATTCTTGATAGCAAGACAAATTTGGGAATCTGGGACTCCCTGCGCTTTTGGGAGCTGCGCTCCGTATTTCTCTGCTTCCCGGACCATTTTTAATGACACACCGCTGGCGCCATGCAAAACAAGAGGAATTTTAACTCTATTTTTAATTTGCCGCAGAATATCTTGCCGTAGCGCTGCTTTTTTATGAAATTTATACGCGCCGTGAGAAGTTCCGAGAGCCACGGCCAGAAAATCGCAGCCTGTCCTTTCCACAAATTCTTGCGCTTTCATAGGATCGGTATATAAAATATTTCTTGATTCTATGGCATCTTCCGCGCCGCCGATTGTTCCTAATTCCGCTTCCACAGACACATTTTTTTTATGCGCAAGAGCAACAATTTTTTTTGTGATACCGACGTTTTCTTCAAAATCTAAATGCGATCCATCAAACATGACAGAAGAATATCCGCTGTTAATCGCTTTTATGATGATTTCCATATTTCTTCCGTGATCGAGATGGAACGCGACAGGAATCTTTGCTGTTTCAGAAGCTGTATAGGCTAAACAGCGTAAATAAGCCATTCCTGCATATGCTAATGCGCCTTCAGAAGTGGCAAGAATAATCGGAGATTTTAATTTTTCCGCTGCGGCAACAACTCCCTGGACAATTTCCAAATTATTGATATTAAAATGCCCTACCGCATATTTTCCCTGTTGCGCTTTGAGAAGAATCGTTTTAGTGGAAGCGAACATCTTAAAACCTCATCGCTGTTTTTGATTGGTAAACTTTATCTTTAACAACTTCTGCGCTGGAAAAAGTCCGTGGAAAAAATTTGGGATGTGCTTTAAGGATTTTACGCATTATTAGCAAATACATTAATCCTTCTTGTGGGCCAATCTTCTGCAGCACGGATGCTGCATTTAATGTTCCCCAGCGCATGGCTTCCTGAATATCATGTTTATACAGCAATGCGGATAAAAATCCAGTCGAATAGGCATCCCCACATCCGGTCCTTTCGATGACAGGAACATCATAAATGGGACAATACCAATGATCTTTTCCGGCATATGCATACGAGCCATCTGGACCATCGGTAATGACTACTGTTTTTGGCCCGCAGCGGTAAAGACTTTCCAGAAGAAATGGGAAGTCTCTCTTTTGGCTATGCAATAATTCCTGCGCTTCTTCGGTATTGACGAATAAAACTGTCGTTTTCTTCAAAAAGGGGGTTAGTTTTTGTATTCCAAGGTTGATTTGATGTGTTCCGGGGTTAAAACCGAGTTCAGCGTTCGTTTTTTCCAGATAATGCAATAATGGAGAAAATATTTTTTCACTGCCTTGGCCCATGGATGTGAGATAAACATATCTAGCTTTTGCTAACGAAGGAAATTGATATTTTCGTGGCTCATGATGCACTAGAATAGTACGTTCTGCATGGTAGTAGAGAACAACACTATAATTTGTTTTTTGCCCTTTTTTTAAATAAAAGTAGGTGGTAGCCACATTATTTTCTTTCAGGGCATGGCGCAACTTCCGACCTTGATCATCTTTGCCTACTTCGGCATATAAAGCAGAGCGCAATCCTAGTCTGCTTGCGCCAATCGCGAGGTTCCCGGCGTTTCCGCCGATTAACTTATCCACCCGCTCAATCGCTAACTTTGTGCCAAATTTAAAGTCTAAATGATACTTATGGTCTGCTGTTTTATGGACAGATGCCGCTTCATCTACCCGTACAAAAACATCTTCCGTCACATCACCTATGGAAATGAGATCAAACACTTTACATACCTCTTTTTAACTAGGAAAGAAAAGGGCTATTTTAATGTTTTTATTGAATCGCGGTTGTTTGTGATTATATAAACTATCTGCGTTAGGTTTAAATATATCTTTTTCATAGATTTTCGTATGGTTGAACCCCTCAAGAAAAAACAACTCAAGAAACTGCAAAAGATGCCTGAAATCGCGGCTGATTCTTTAGATAAGATTGTTTTCGAAGAGCAAAAGCTCATTTCGTTCCAGCCATCTGGTTACCTTGATGACAAAAAGAGCCTGGCGGGAATAGAATATAAAAAACCAGAAGGAACAGACCCCACTAAAATATATATCACAAAATCAGTCAATGAATCCAAACTTAATAAATTTAATAGCAAGCTTTCCATTCCAATACAGGAACTGCCCTCAAAATCGTATGAAGAAACGTTAATCAGACATTTCTTAGCATCTCCCAAGGCTAATGAAAATTCTCTGAAAGCAGATAAGGAAGGAGGAGATTCCGGTATACGTATTTATCAGAAATTCGTACAGGAAACAGAGGAAAATACTCGGAAAATTGAATCTTCCGCGTTTGCAAAGTTCTCTCGCCCGAAAAGAAAATATTCTCGTAAAAATGATTTTTGATAAAGAGTTATTAAAGAAGAAGGTTAATATTTGACTTAATGGCTATTGTCAAAGAAAACAGCCCACCACCGGTCAGAGACCGGATGGCACAAAGAAATGTCGCGCATTTCTTGTGCAAGAAATCAGCGGATTTCTTTGCATGCTCGCTTCGCTCGGGGCGGTTTTCTGACTCACAAAAACATTGTTTTTGGATCCAAAAGCCAGAGCTTTTTGGCTCCCAGAATTTTCCACGTTGAAGCCACCAGTCATAGACTGGTGGAAAATTCTGAGGATTTTAACGTCAATAAGCTTTGATGGGCTTTCACGAGATTCTCCTCTTTGACATAAAGCAAAACATCAGGAAATGTGTAAAAGATCTGTTCAATATTGATATCGAGCATCGCTAATTCACTGGTCACTCTGGCGATAATTCCTTTTATTTTACGGACATCCCCAGAAAAATGGAGACGGATCTCTGAAAGATTCTTCTGCATTTCTACTACGTGAGAAGAAGGGAAGAGTTTTAGTTTGAATTCAAGATCTTTTTGGTTTACAAACAGGGAAATCGTTTCTTTTCCCTTGAGGAGACGGACATTATCTTTCAGTTTCTGTTCGTTCAGAAAATCTTGAGCAATGACCTTAAAGAGAGCATCCTTTATGACAATCATAGTAACATTATCTTTAGTAGAAATAAGCATCTTTGAAAACGCTTCTTTCGATTCTTTAGAATTTAAGATGGAGATATCTTCTAAATCGTAACGGCGGATGGCGCTAATGATCGCATCTAGCGAGTAGGGTAATAAATGTTCTTTCAACAAAACCTGGGCCAGTGCTCTGGTGTTAATAACTTCTCGTTTCAAACACTTCTGCAAAGCCATATCTTTATCGAGAATAGCGGCAATCTCCTGGTTAACACTTTTCATAATTTGCCTGCTAATAAACATCCCCCTTAAAAATGTTGCTATCTCCTCTCAGACTTCCTTGCGTCATTAAACTTCTATTTCATTCAAAGTTATCATAAGCTATTTAAATACTATTTTTATCTATGCATATATGGTGAAAAGCAATTTCCTTTTAGTGGACCTCAATGAAGCAAAGACGAAGAAATTGGCGGAAACAATTACCAGTGATACGAGCAGGAAGATCCTCAATCATTTAGCGGAGAAAGAAGATACGGAAGCGAGTATTGCGCAGGAGTTAAACCTGCCTATTTCCACAGTTCATTATCATCTGCAGAAGCTTCAGGAAGCTCATTTAGTTATTGTTGAAGAATTTCATTATTCTGCCAAAGGAAGAGAAGTTAATCATTATAAGTTGGCGAATAAGTATATTATTATTGCGCCGCAGCACGTTTCAGGCTTGAAAGAAAAGCTTAAGGGGATTCTTCCCGTTGCTTTTGCTACAACGGCGATTGCTCTTCTCTTGAAATTTCTCCAAGAATCTCAAATAACAAAAGGATTTGCGGTGGAAAGTGCGCCCGTTCTGAACGGGGCGATGGATAGCGTCAGCCAAGAGGCATTACGCATTGGCGTGGAAGAAGTTAAAAAGGAAACGGCGGCCAAAGTTTCTGAAGAAGCACTGGCGCAAACTACTGCTTTTGGTCAGCAGCAACTATCGCAAAGTCCAGATATTGCGTTTTGGTTTTTAATTGGAAGTTTTACCGCAATTGTGCTTTATTTACTATTTTTAATAGTTCAAGAAAAATTAAGAAAAAAATAAATCAACTTATCTTCTGCGCACTTTCTTTACGATGTACCATATTAATCCACCAATTATAACGTAGGGAATAACCACAAACAGCAGACTGAGGATTAAATTGACACTAAACATAAAGTATTGCAGAAGCTCTGAAATCCGCACAAAGAAGACATTCGTGAACACGGATGGTTTTTCTTGAAGGGCAATATTTAACATTGAATACGTGACTTGCCGATCCGTATTTTTCTGAATATTTTCCAGATTTTCAATGGTTCTTTTAAGATCCTGGATACGGTCAATTAACTGCAGTTTTTCTTCTACGGTTTTGGCTTCATTAGAAAGGATTTCGTACTG